>JAKEEU010000195.1 GCA_022616415.1 Candidatus Zhuqueibacterota bacterium
GCCGGCAACGCGCGAAATTCCATGCGCCGCTCGCCGCGGCCGGACACGGCAAAACGTTCGGCCTCGAAACTCGCGGAGCCGACGTACGGGTTCGGCACGACGTACGGTTCTTGCCGGGCTTCAACCAGAGCTTTTTGCTGGTCGATAAATTGGCCCGAAGTTTTGAATGTGAACACATCTGCGTTCGCCAGCGGCAGCGCCACCACGAAATTGTAGACGTCTCCCAGCGTTGGCGGCACGATGGGACCGCGTTGCGCTTGGCCGCTGGTGTCGATCTCTACGCGCCAGGTGATCTGCGGCGAATTGGGATTCTCAGGCCGATAGGTGACAATGTCGATGAACTCATCGGGATATGGCTGGCTGAGGGTGCCATTATTATCGAGATCGCGGAAACGGAAGCGCACTCGCGAATTGCCCTGCGCTGTGGTGATGCGGAACCGCGTTGGCCGCGCCGGCAGGCCGATTGCCGGCAGCGAAGTATCCAACGGCGTGTCGCTGAAGGTTATGGTCAAATCATCCGGAAAACCCGGACGGCGATAATTGATTGGCAATAAATTCTGATAAGTGAAGCGCAATCTAATGTTGGTCGTACTGGTGGCCGTGAAGCCGCTGCGCTCCGGATCGGGCGCAACGGTTTTGGGCGTGGTCACGATTGGCAACAAGCCATCTCCCACCTGACCGATGCCCAGGCCATTCAAATCATACCCACTGGTGAAAACGACCTTGCCGGTGGTGCTGTCGATCAAATCATAAAAAGCGGCGCGAATGCTGTCAACGCCATTCGTGCGAAATCTCAGATTGTAAACATGATTATCGGGAACGAGATTGGAGTTGACGACTTGCACTTCAACCGAGCCGGTGCCCGGTCCGGCAATGTGCGTTGCGGCAGAGGCAGTCGCCGGCACGAAACCGTGGACTTTGGGATTCGGACGGACGGCCACAACATTCTTCGGCAAAATGGTGCCGCCGCGCGGTGTGCGTGAAACGGAAATGGCGTTTTCGGAGGGATAGAACTCGAGCGAATCGGAGCCGTGATCGTACGAGCACACCGCATAATAGTAAAGCTGGCCATTGGTCGCGGTCGTGTCCGTAAAGGTGTGGCGCAACCCGGAATCGCTGCCGAGATAATAGGCCACGCCTTCCACCACTTGATTCGAAAAACCTCGGCGGTTGTTGACCACATCGAACTGCGCAATGGGCCTGCCGTTGCCGATCGGGCCGGTGCCGCGGCCAGTGACGATCACGCGCGGATCGCGAAAATCCGGATCGGTGGCGCGATAGACGCGATAGCCTTCGAAATCGTTTTCCAGCGTCACCGGGTCGGCGCCGCGCTCCGCCAGATCATCCCACGACAGCCGCACGTAGCCGTCGCCGGCTTCCGCGGTGACGGTCGGCGCGTTCGGCGGCGTGGCAAACTGATAGTTGGCGTTGTAGATGCGTTGCACGACTTTCACGGTTTCCCGCAATTCTTGCAAATCCGCGCCATAAGCGAGCGCCAGGCTGAAACGTTCGGTTTGGCCGGCGCGCAACGTAAAGGGGCCGGAGGCGAACAGGAAGCCAATGTTGTAATTCAGCACGACGGGTATATCGAAGCGTTCGGACTCGATGGGATTGGCGAATTTATCGTACAAAACTTGCGGCCAGTGTTTGGGGTCGTCAAAGAAAATGATATTGTCGTTTGGATCGCCGGCTGAGCCGCGGATGCGATTCATCTGGAAGCCGGTCAAGCCGATTTGATCCGATTCGTGCAAATCGGTGCGGTCGAAATTTGGCTCGCCGTTGGTGGGCATGCCGTCGCCTTCGCCGGGATCATTGGTGCCGGCCACGCCGTCTTCGCCCACGTCGTGCAGTTCCGCGACCCAATCCAAATCTTCATCGCCGGTCCACCAGCGCGCGGCGCGATAAGCTGGCCGGCTTTTGAAATCGGTATAAAACGCGTTGTACTTCGCCACGTCGTAACGCGCCCGCACCGCGGCTTCGATGAGGTCCTGCCCCACAATCAGCTCGCCGGAGCCGCCGTCGCGTTTCTCGTCGGTGATGCCGTCTTCATCATTGTCAAAGCCATCGAACGGCTTGCCAGGCGTTTCCAAATAAGCATAGCCGAGATAACCGGTGGTGCCGCAATTGCCGGATAAATCGCGGCCGTGGCCGCGTCTGTCCCACGTATAAACCAGATTGAGTCCGGAGGATTTATCGAAGAAAGCGTTGTCGTCATCGGATTCCGCGATGCCGTCACACGATAGCGCCGAGCCGCCGACACCGGAGTCCATATACAACCCGAAAATAATATTCTCGGGTTGGCCCGGAAGGGGGTAGTCGGTCGTGCTTTCATTGGTGATATCGTAATGCCAGAAGACGACGTTTTGCGCTTGCGGATTCGCCCATTGAAAACCGCGCACTTCGACGCGCAAGCCCAGGCCGCGGCGGGTGGGGTCGCGCGAGTCCGGATAATAATCCCATGCATCATAGAAATCATCATCCATGACCGTGAAGCTTTCCTGGTCGGCATTGGGGCGTTTGCCGAAATAACCGTTCCAACTGCTGCGCCAGCCGGAATCGAAGAGATCGTTTTCTTTGTCGGGCCAAAAATCCGGCCAGGTGCGTGGATCATTGCTCACCGCAGGTGAGCGGCCCGCGTTGATGGTGGGATCAGGTTGAAAAAAACCGGGCCGCGGCTCGAAGCGCATGATGCGATTGCGAAAGGGGCTGTTGGCTTGTCGCTCGCGAAAGCCGGTTTCCATAATCCACGCCGGGATGCCGTTGCGTTGGGTAATTTTCGCGAGCACGAACGGCGTGATGCCGTCGCTGTAATTCATGCCGCTGCCTTTCGGCACTTCGACGGAATGAAAAACGCTGAGGTCGACGTTGAGCGGATCGCGCGGATAATCTCCCACCATGCCGTAATTATAAAACACGGTGCGGATGTTGGCGCCGTCATGAAAGCCGGCGCGCTCGGCATCGGCGCGACCACGCCTCTCCGGCGGCACTTGTGCATTTGCGTGGCCGAAACCAACGGCCAAAAAGAATGCAGCGATGAATTTGAAACGAGGCATTGTCTATCTCTCCTTAAAACGACGAATTAATCGTCAGTCCCACTTCAATCCGTCTCGGCTGATAATAGCGCAGCGGGTTCGATATGTTCGAGCGATCGGTGTTTGCAGTCAATGAATAGTCCGCGCTGCCGGTATTGCCGAACACAAAGCCGTTGACAAAGCGCGTATCGAGCAGATTGAAGACGCGGCCAAACAGGCTGAGATTTTGTCCGGCCATTCGGAAAAATTTCTCGGCGCGCAAATCAACGAGCAGGAATGAGGCTTTGCGGCCGGAGTTGCGCTCCAAATCAGCGCCAAAACCGCTGCCGACTGCCGGCGTGTAAGGCTGCCCGCTGCCAAAGCGGATAATCGTGCTGATGGAAAAATTTTCGGGCTTCTGTGCCGTGATGGTGGCGTTCAGCGTATGGCGCTGATCCCAACCTAATGGGATTTGCTCGGGGCGAGCATCGGCGCCGGCGGCGCGGCGGTTGGCTGTCTCGTTGGGGTCGCTGGAATTGCCTTGCGCCCGCTGCCAGGTATAATCGATCATACTGCCGAAAATGCCGACGCGGCGTTGGTCGAACGCAATCGTAAAGCCGATGACGTTGCCGAAATCAATGTTGGTAAAGCGCGCATATTCGGCTGCCGCATACGTCGAAACGAACTCAACGCCGAGCAGATCGCGAATGTCTTTGTAGAAAATGCTGAAATCGAGGCCGAGAAAATCAGTCAGCGCGTGCTTGTAGCCGAATTCATATTGCACCGTACGCTCGGGCTTGATGTCGGGATTGCCGAGTGTGCCGGTCTCGACCGCATCCTTCTGCAGATCCTTCAAAATCAGGTAATCGGAATTCTTGAACATTTCGCGCAATGCCGGCAGTTGGTAAAAATGTCCATAAGCGAAGAAAATGGCGGCGGTGGTGCTGATGGGATAAGAAACGCCCAAGCGCGGCGCCAGTGAAGTTTTCTTGCTCGTGCTCTTCGGCACGGAAAGCGGCGCGCCCGCGATGGAATTGGCCGGGTTTTGCAGATCGCTCGGAATCGTGGTGCGCGCATCGAAATGCTCGAAGCGCAGGCCGG
Source organism: Candidatus Zhuqueibacterota bacterium (assembly GCA_022616415.1). Lineage (GTDB taxonomy): Bacteria > Zhuqueibacterota > Zhuqueibacteria > Zhuqueibacterales > Zhuqueibacteraceae > Zhuqueibacter. The sequence continues at coordinate 4,113 of JAKEEU010000195.1, forward strand.
CGCGCACGATCAAATCCTTCCACTCGAGCTGATCCTGCGCATAAGCCGCCAGCGCAATGGGATAAGAGGTGCTGAGGCCGGGGAATCGCGGCGGCTGGGAAAGAACGGGCTGCAGCTCTTCGGTTTGCGTGATGGAATCGATCACGGCGAGGACGTAGCCCGGTGAGCCGAATTTGACGGTGGAGTATTGAAACTCGACGCCGGCTTTGAGGAGATGCTCACGCGTCACCTGGCTCGTCACCGCACCCTTCAAGACGTAGCTGTTGGTTTCTTGCTTGAATCGATTGCGATCGACGCCTTGCAGGAAGGCTGTGCCGTCTTCATAAGCAATATCGCTGCGCAAAATGCCGGCCTCAAAGTAGCGCGGGTCGTGAATGCTCTCGTAGACGTAGTCAGTGTAATCAAAATAATTCTGGCGCAGGCTCAAGTTGTAAAACGTGCTTCTTGAAAGCGTGTGCGTCCAATCCAGGCCGTGGACGATCGAGAACGTGCGCTGCGTGGCATGACCATCGGGGTTGAGCCGATACGCGTAGTCCGCACGCTCCGTGCGCTGGGCCTCGATGTTATTGACAATCGCTTGATAACTGAGCTCGATATTGGCCAGCGAACGATTGGTGATTTTGCCGAGGCCGGACCATTCGTATGTGAAACCCAGCGGCATATCCTTGCCGTCGCCGGTGGGATAAAATCTTTTCCCCAGGAAATCCGAGTTGTCGGTTGGGAGAAAGACGCGCGTGGCGCGAACATAGCCGTCATCGACGAAGTGGCGGCCGCTGGCAATGAATGTGGTTTGGGGGAGAAACGTCGGGCCGCTGAGGCTGAGCTGGTAATTCTGGCGTGAGAGCGGGCGAAACTCATCTTTCACCAGGCGTTTGTCATTCGAAAAAACATAATCGCTGGCAAAAACTTCGGCGTTCAGATTAAACCGTTCCGAGCCGCTTTTGAGCACGGCATTGACCACGCCGCTCATGGCCTGCCCGTATTCCGCGTCGAACGTGCCGCTGATCACCTGCACCTCCTGCAGCAGCGAGCGATCGATGCGCAGCGTGGAAGAATTGTCATAAGCATTGTTGACGCTGACGCCGTTGATTTGATATTGCACTTCGCCCAGCCGGCCGCCGCGAAAATGCCCGTCGACGACGCCGGCTTGAAGATTCACCACGTCTTGCAGCTCCTGCACCGGCAAAGCCGCCACCTCTTCGCTGGTCACCGTCGCCACCGAGCTGGTCAGATTGGTTTCAACCACCGGGCGCTGCGCGATCACGAGGACTTCTCCCGCGGTTAAAGTTTCTTCGCCGAGCTCTGCGTCGAGCTTGGTGGTGTTGTCCGTCTTGACCAGCACGTCTTGCACCGCCACGGTTTGGTAGCCAATGATGCTGAATCGCACCGTGTACTTTCCCGGCGGAATGTTGATGATGTTGAAGTAGCCGTCCAAATCCGTAGCCGCGCCGAGGGTCGTGCCCACAATGACAACGTTGGTGCCCGGCAGAGGCTCTTTTTGTTTGTCGAGCACCCGGCCGGAGAGCTTGCCGGTGGTGCCGGCCCAGGCAAAAGAACAAAGAGCAAACAGCAAAAAGCAAATTATGCCAGCCAACCGAGTGAAGTCGGACTTGCGCATGTCAAGTCGAAGTTCTTTGGAAAATCTTTTGGCCACAAGACTTTTTTCATGGGCAGTTTTTTCTTTGGCTCGCATAAACATGTCACGCCTCCCTCGACAAAAAGTTTAAACGAATTGAGAGCATGTTTGAAAAGTGCAAAATAATGAGACTGACCGGTCACTGGAAGCGGTTGAAATGTCGAACGTTTTGTGCGTAAAAGTGACCGGTCAGTGACTTTCCAAATACACCCTGACGCTCTGCGCCTCACTCGCGCATCCGGTTTCACTTCAAAAAAATTCAAACCAGATGCTGGCCGCGCCTTTATACTCGTTAAGGCTTAATTTTGGAACGCCAAGCCTCGTAACTCAACATTTATGTTGAGAAAAACGAAGGCAACATAAATGTTACATTACAATTTTAATCGTAATGAGTATAGAAGCGGGCGGCCAGCATCCAAACTCAATTAAGATTTTACACGTAAAGCGCAATCCGTACTTTTACGTCTCACGCATTACGTTTTACGCCATCAGACTTCGGACCTTTGACCTCGGCTTCGGAACCTTATTTCCGTTCAGGTCAAATGACCTTATTTCATGAAAACCATCTTCCCATGCTGTGTCGAAGACTGCTTCTTCGAGGCGGCGGCAGTCATTTCCAAGCGATACAAATAAATGCCGGAAGAAAAACGTTCGGGATTGTACGCGGTTTCATGCACGCCAGCCTCCTTCAGACCCAGCGGCACCGTGGCCACATTTTGCCCGAGCACATTAAACACTTTGAGCGTGACCACTCCAGGCTCGGGCATGGCGAATTGAATGTTCGTCGAAGGATTGAAGGGGTTCGGATAGTTGCCGAGCAGCTTGAACTGATTTGGCAGCTTCTCGTTGCCGCGCTCCGCCACACCGGTAGCGACTTCAAGATGGCTCCACACCGGCGCCGCCGCGCCGGCGTTTTCACGGAAGAACCAAACGCGGTTGCCGTAATCGTCCGCGGTATTGACAAAAGAATCACCATCGAGCAAGGTGATGCCCCACCACACCACCCGGTCGCCCAAATCAGCGGGATAACCCACCTTGGTCAGATCGATCGCGATCTCAAGGGAATAGCCGGTGTCGATGTCATTGGGATCATTGATGGTCGAGCCGCTGTTGATCGAGAGCGCGGCTTGTGCGCCGCTCAGGCTATCTACCAGGAAGGGCAAATAGCCGCTGCGGCCGAGTACGCCGTTTGTATCCACGCGTGCAATCAACTCTCGCACCTCAAATCGGTTCTCTGCAGGCTGAATGGCCCCACGATCAGTGATCGTGATGTTCACGCCGTCGAATCGATCAAAGGGCGTAATCGCAGTGACGACTTGATCGCGCACATCGATGCCGAAATAGAGCGTCGTGCCGCTGTAGAAATACGAAACCGTCGCCTCCGCCGGATCAACCACCGCGGCCTGCACGCCCCCGATACTCGGTTGGAATTGCCCGCTGCGATAGGGACCAACAGTCGGATAAGTGGCGCGCAAGGCCTCGTCGCCGAACTTCAAGTCAAACTTCGAAGCGCTTGCCCAAGCTGGATCATTAAGCCTGCCATCAATCACCGGCGCCGCAAGGTTTGCCAGGTTCCTAATGATCAATTCTGGACCCACCGCAGGAACCGGGCCGGAATTGACCGTTACATCGGGACGCGCGTAGATACGCACGATGTTCAATGCGCTGGCGTTGCCCCACGGCCCCTGAAGCCAGGCGCGATTGCCGCTGAATCTGGCAGGATCGACCGGCCATTGCCAATCGGCGTCGTAAATGGAGATGTTGAACTCCAAGACATCGCCTTCGGCTCTGGTTACATCGTAGCCACCGCTTGTGCGCCCACTAAAACTCAGCGGGTCGAGATTGAATGCCACTTCGGTGACCCAGCCGACGTCGGGTGTGGCGTCATCATTGGCAGTACCCAGCACAGTCGTTGCGGCGTTCCAAACCTGTGAGATTGGGAAGCCTTCCGCCAAAACTGAATCACGCTTTCCTCCAACAAAGCCGAAGAAACCAGGCAGCTTTCCAACTTCGTCGAGAGTCGTATCCGCCCAAGTTTCTGTAACCCAGCCATAGAAATATTCAAACGGTGGGGCCGGCCGATTGGGCGTATTATGATTCCGCAAGTTCATTAGAAGGCCGTCGAACTGATTGAACAGACCACCACCCACCGATTGATCCCTGCAAAAAACGCCGAGATAGAATTTATTTCCTGCCACCAGGAATTTCAATGTCGCATTGGTTGAATCGGTGGGCGGCACACCTCTTTCCTGGAACCAACCGCTGCCGGGCAGACCGGAATTTTTGCCGTAAAAAACGCGAATGGATTCCGCCTGGGCCCATACCGCTTCATTCAATACCCCATCGAGCGTGATTTGAGCGCCGGCGGTCGAACGCGCCCAGATCACGTCGGTTCTTTTCGCTTGTCCGAAGGCGGCCAGTGCCATGGCGAAAAGCGCCAGCGTCAGCGTTGAAACCAATAACCTTTTGTTCATGAGAGCAATCCTCCTACAATTTGTGGTGATTGAGAACGCCAGGAGTTTATTCACAAAAGGATGTTTGTGGTGTTGTTTATTGCATCACCTCCTTAAAATAGGGAAACCAGGCAAAAATGTTTATTGAAGTGTTTTGGGACAACCACAAGATTCTCGCAAAGCCAGGCTGGTCGGAATGATCACGTGTTGTTTGGTGTGATTATTCTTTTCCCGAATGGCGTGAACGAGTTGTTTGATGGCAATGGTGCCAAGCCCATTGATGGAAACACGAACGGAGCTTAAAGCCGGAGAGAGAAAGCGCGCCACCGGAATGTCGTCAAAACCAACCAGAGCAATCTCGCGGGGAATATCAACGCCGATCTCGCGCAAAGCGCTCAACGCCCCGATCGCCATCGAATCGTTCGAGGCGAAAATCGCCGTCGGCCGCGGCCGCAAAGCAAGAATGGTTTTGGCCGCCTCATAGCCGGAGGTTTCGGAAAAATTTCCGGCAATCTCCCATGCGGCGCACGGCGCGATCCGGTTTTCGCGCAAGGCCTGGCGATAGCCCCGCAGCCGCTCTTCGGCGTCCAAATTCTTTTCCGTGCCCTTGATGACGGCAATGCGTTGGTGGCCGTGCTGGACGAGATGCTGCGCCATCGCACAGGCGCCGCCAAAATTATCGATATTCAGCGAATCAAAAGAAACGCCATCGACGAAACAGTTGAGCAGAACGACCGGAAGGTTGAGCGGCAGGTTGGTTTTCAAGGTTTGCGCATCGAGATGCGGCGACATGATGACGAGGCCGTCGACGCGGCCGCTCATCACGCGCAGCGCCGCTTCGACCTCATCACGATGAGTATGCGAGCCGGAGACCAGGAGGTGATAGCGATTTTGCTGGGCGGTTTGATCGGCGCCGCGGATGACTTCGGAAAAAAACTCGCCGAAGATGTCCGGCAGCAAAAGTCCGATGGCATCCGTGCGCTTGATGCTCAAGCTTCTGCCCACAGCATTGGGGGTGTAGTGCAGGCGCTTCGCAATTTGCTGCACCCGCCGCCGCGTCCCCGCATCGACCGGGCCGATATTATTAAAGACCCGCGACACCGTGGCGGTGGAAACCCCGGCTTTTTTTGCCACCTCCTTTATCGTGACGCGCTTACGCAACATGTTTTGTTGGCTGCAAGAGGTAAGAGCCGCGCCACCATCAGTTCAGCGTTGCCGCTTGCAAAGCCGCTGAACCGAGGGCGGGGATGTAAACGTTTACATCTCCGGCGCTTAAAAAAGCGCCGAAATCGCGCTGCTAATGTAAACGGTTACATAATAGTAATTGCAAATGACAATGTCAAGAGAAATTTTGAAATTTTTGTAAAAAATAAATAGCAAATCGAAATAGCTTGAAAGATCGTGAAAAGATCCGAGACTCGTTCACGGCCGCCCTCCTAGATGAAACCCCTCGAGAAAACCCAAAATTTTGTAAGCTGAAAAATAGCTGCCGGTGCCAATGGAAATTTGCCACGTTCCGTCATGGGTGTTATAAGCGAAATCGATGCGGTTGATGCCGGCGGCATATTTGGCGTTGCCGAGGCGCAGTCCCATGCCCAGGGACGACTTTAACTCGGCGAGATTGACCGCCTCGTGCTCATCCCACGCTTCACCGAGATCGACAAAGGCCGTGAAACCGAGGCGCAGAAACCAAAAACGGATATCGGTACGGAGGCGGCTTTCAAAATTGGCCAACAACAGTTTGGCGCCGGTGCGACCGCGCAAGCCGAAGCCGCGCAACCCGTTTTCATCGCCCAGCGATAAACTTTGCAAGAGAGAGGAATTTTTGATTTGCCGCCACAGCACACGCGCCACCAGCAGGTGCTCCGAGAGCGGTTGATATATTTTGAGCTCGTGCTCGAGCAGCATGTCTTGGGGGCGAGACGCTTCGAAAAAAGTTTGGAGGTGCGTGCTCAAGAAAAGCGAAGTTTTTCCCGAATCGGCTTTCGCCCAAACCCCGCGACATGAAAAAAACGGCTGATTGAGCTTTGGCCTTTCTTCCGGAAAATTCATCCCGCCAACGACTTCGCCAACAACCCCGGCGGCAACATCCTCGGTGAGATCGAAGGCGTCGAGATTTTTTGTTTTGAAATAACGCCGCTTCAGCAAGCCCAAACCGGCGCCGGCTAAATTCAGCTTTCTCGTTCGCGTATCAACCCGTTCCATTTGATGAATCGCGCCGAGCATCAAACGCCGTTTGACGCGCTCACCCCAATAGTGATTGAGGATGAGCTGCGCGGCGCGATTTTTAAGCGGATGTTCGGCAATGCGCTGGCCATCACGATATTCGCGATAGGTGCCGTCGGTTTTTTCGTGGAAAAAGCCAAATCCCCAGTTGGATTGCCAGGCAAAGAACGGGCGAGCCACAGCCATACTGAACGAGCGTTTGTCAGTGTTGCGTTGAATCTTTAAAGTCATTGCCAGGCGGGAGCCGAAAAAGCGGTTGTCATGCCACTGGATTTGCCGCGCCAGGCGTTCCGTGGAGTGATTGTAGGAGATATCGAGGGATTTGCCAAAGCCCAGCAGATTGCGCTCGGTCACGCCGGCGCCAAAATATTGAATGCCGCCCTCGCGTTTGTAGGTGGTGTTGAGATTGGTGCTCCATTTGTCGCGGGTCATGACGACGAGATCGACCGTATCCGGAGCGATCGGCGCCGTCCGGATCGCCACCTCGGAAAAGAGGCCGAGGGCGCGCAAGTTGCGCTCGGTTTCATCGACCACGCTTTGATGGCGTTGTTCGCTGGATTTGAACAAGAACTCCTGTTGAATGGTGCCACGTCGCGTGCGAATGTGCAGCGCATTGATCAGATCGGCAAAAACGAACTCATCGTCCGGATCGAACAAGTCTGCGGCGATGACGTCGATCTTCCGGATGACCGGCGCTTGGTTTGGCTCGAGGTGATCGGGAGTTTGCTCGTGACTTTGCAAAGTGGCTGCACAAATCGCCGGCGAAGCAAGAACGAGAATGGCGAAAGACGGCCAAAGTTTTAGGTTTGTCAGCAGCATGTGTTTTCAATTTCGGCCGGCAATTTTAGCGCCAATATGGGCGCGGCAATTCCGCATTCAAAAGCTGGTCCTGGCCGGCTTGGAATTTTTGCGGCGAAACCACGAGAACGAGGTTGCCGCTTCGCACCATCGGCATGAGACCGCTTGCAGAATACTTTTTCAGCTCGATTATTTCCTGTTGATCGACGATCGCAAAAGAAAAATTTCCATCCTGGCGATAGAGGCTGTCCAGCTCGCTGACGCTCGAAACAAATCTCGCCTCGGCGCGCCAATACCATTTGATCTTTGCCGCCGGACTCCAATCTCCCAAAGCCGTCTTGGTAAAAAGCAGGCGGCGGGGCAGCTTCTGGAAAATGCGCTCGGCGTAGGGCGTCAACGAAACCAATTTCCGGTCGCGCATTTCGTGCACTCGCACCGGACTGGCTTGCAGGATGATATACAAAATCAGCAAAAACGGCAAAAAGTATTTTTTGAAACCGTGCAGGGGAAAATCAAGCGGCTTGAGGTGGTGCCATGCCCACGCGCTGACGAAAGCGCCAAACACATACAAATTGGCGAAATACTGCCAATTGAGGCGATAGGAGAGGGAATGAAACAACGCATAAGCCAGCACGATGTACAACATGAGTCGATTCCAGGCATGGCGTTTGGAAAAACCCAGGTAAATGCCATAGAGCAAGAACGGCAGCCACGGCCAGTAGAGATTAAAGGCTTTTTTGGCATAGCAAAGATAATCGGTTTTAACCTGGCTTTCCCAAGCGCGGTTCCAAATTTGAAAACCGAAGTAATAAGCGGCAAAATGATTTCGCCCCCAAATTTCTTCGACGAGACAATATGCCGCCGGCAGCGCCATGCCGATGAAACTAAAAAGCCAGAAGCGTTGGTTTTTTAACAAGTCCCTTTTTTCGAAAATCAAAAAGGAAAAAAGGCCGGCTAAATAGCCGGCGATGACGATGCCTTTGACCAACATCGCTGCGCCTAATCCGATGGCGAAAATTATCCAACCGGCGAGGCGGCGCTCCTGATCGGCATAGAGCAGTCCCCATAGGCTCAGCAAAATGAAAAAGAAGAATGGCGTTTCAAGAAAGGTTTTCGTGCTGATGCTGATATAGTTGAAAGTCAACAGCAGCATGCCGGCGGCGATGAAGCCGAAGCGCCGGTCGAGCATACGGCAGCCGATGGCGTAAACCAGCAAAATCGAGCCCCAGCCTGTGAAGATCGACACCAGGCGCGCCGTGACATCATTGGCGCCGAAGAGCTTGAACACCAGCGCCAACATCCACAGCGCCAGCGGCGGATGCTCGGCAAACTGCGTATGATAGAATTCAGTATAAGTGGGCGAGAGCCAGTTGCCGCCTTCAGCGATATTGCGCGCGACGCTGGCATAAATTGCGGAGTCCAGCCCGATGCCGTATTGATTCAATTTCAACGTCAACAGCATCAACGCGCAGATTGAAAGAAAGAGATAATCGCTCCGCTCGAAATCGCTCCAGCGCCAGAAACGGCGAGGCTTTTTGTCTGCCACGAGCGTTCGTTTTATCCACTTATTGCGCTACGCCCATTTCAAGCCCGACGAAAATATCCTGCACGGGCAACTCGAAATCGGGCAAAAGCTCCGGCGCGGTCAGTTTGTCGCGAACGGTATATTTGCCTTGCGCCGTGCACACCAACACTTCGCGCGTGCGCGTAATGACGACCCACACCAGCTTGGTGCCTTGCGAAAGATACTCATCCACCTTTTCCATCATGTCTTCAAAGCTGTCATCCGGCGAAAGGATTTCGACGGCCAAATCCGGCGCCATTGGCGGATAGTGAAACAAGTCTTGGGGAAGGCGGTCTTTTAAAATGAATGAAACGTCCGGGGCGCGGGATTCTCGCTTGCGTTCCGGCCACAGGCGAAAATTGGTATTGCCGAAGACCACGCCGATAGGATGAGTCTCCAAATAACTTTCAATCTTATGTCCAATTTTATTTTGGATCATGCCATGAGCGGGGTTAGGCATTTTGAAGACCACCTTTCCATTGTAGAGTTCGGCCGGAAAAGGAAGGGAGAGCTTTTCAAGCTCATCGACGGTTACATCGTTGCGTTGTTCAAGCAGGGTTTCCTGATCGGCGACGAACGATCCTGTGGCCTTGGCCGTCTCCTTGGTTTCAGCCGGTGCAGTGGAAATAGAATTAGCCATATTCACACAGTAGTTTAATAAACAGGCGGCGCTTATGGATTGTTTGACTTCGTCTTAGCCCAAGAAAAGCTTCTCGAACTCTACAAGAAAATACCGGATATATTTGAGTAATCTGGTGCCATGCTGCGATTGCAGTAACTTTGCCAGCGGAAAGGAATGTTTGGCAGGAATGCAAACATGGCCCAATTTATCAAGCCAGGGATATTCAGGATTGGGACCATCTTGCGCCAAAGCGGGCGCAAGGGCTTCAATCTCATGAGCAATTGGAAGCAGCCGCATGAAAAGAGCATTTAGCTGAGATTTATTCATGCCCAGCGCTGCTTGCAAATTTCGATTTTGGCTGACCACACGCATAAACTTGACAAAGGCAGCATGGCTGTGCGTGAGACGCTCTAATTTCGTTTCACCAGCAACCAAAAGCGCTTTGCTCAACTTTTCCGTGGCCATTTGCAAAAAATGTAACTGATGACAGGAGGGCCATGTCGGTTCCTGGGTTTTCTGGTAGGCATTCCAATCGGATCGAGCCTGTTCGAGGAATGCCATCTGCCACTCCCTAAAGTCCGTCATACGGCAACCATCTTACGAGAAAATACTTGGTAGTTCTCCAGGCTCCATCCCTCGGGCAGAGGAATTTCGTTTTGCAAAACTTTTACCCATTCTTCCGGCTTAATCTCCGCCATGTACAAAGCATAAGGGATTTCGTCGGATGGTGGAAAATAAAACGACAGCACCTCGCCGGTGGGAGGCGTCTCAGGATTGATTTCGAGCAAACGAATGGCCGGCGTTTTTCCGGATTTGATCCAGATCACTTTTTCGAGGCTTTCATCAAGCTCGAAATGCTCGTTGATCAACTTTTCAACGACGCTCTCAAGATTGCGATGATTTTGGGACATGGCAATTTCACAAAATGATTGTGTATGTCTCCGTGAGTTAATTGACGCATGCCTCAAAGATATGAAATTCGTAATCAAGTTGCAAGCTATTCTTATCTGATCAAAATCATCTTCCCCAACAATGTTACTCCCGTGCTCGTGCTCAATCGATACAAATACACCCCCGTTGCAATGCTGTTCCCCGTATCGGTTCTCCCATCCCAGTTGAACCAGTACTGTCCTGCCTCTATGATGCCGTCGTAAATGGTCTTAACCTCAGCGCCGAGCAGGTTGTAGATTTTCAGCTTGATCTCCGAAATAACCGGCACGGCAATTGGAATGGTCGTTGTCGGATTAAATGGATTGGGGTAGTTCGGCCCCAACGCGAATGCTTTGGGAAGAGCAACCGAGCTCAGCTTCTCTTGCATCGCCTCTTTTTTGCCAACCGCCACGCTGAATTTCGAAAGCTCCGCCGCAGGGGTGAAATGATAGAGCGAATCTTCTCGCAAGTCGACCGTTCGCGCGCGGCCTTCGTCGATCAGATAGACCTCAAATTGGCTGGGAATTTTGTTGATGCTGGAGAAAGCCAGTTGAGAAGCTTCGCGCTGAGTGGTGCGCACGTCAAACTCCCAACTTTCGGAGTCTTCGAACTCGGGACGAATGTCCGTAGCAAAAGTGCTGTAGTTCGCATCCCAATTCGGGCGAATGAACGAGACCGTTGGCGTGGCAGCTATGGTTCGCGGCTTGCGAAAGTCGAGACGGTCGAGGTCGCGGCTCGTTGCGGGCGCAATGCCAAACGAAGTTGATTTGTCGCTGAACTCGCCGGAAGAAAGCGAAATGTTGACTCGCCAGATTGCCGGATCATCTTTTGTTGCTGCGACGGTCGAGAAGAGAAGGCTGTAAGGAATTTTGAGCGAGAAACGGTTTGTCGCGTTAAAAAAGTAGTAGCCAACATAAGGCTCAAGCGTGGGGGATTCGGAAAAGGAACCATTGAAAGAGTAGATCGGTTCGCTGAGGGTTTCGGCGGCTTGGATTTTTGACCACGCGATTACGGAAGTGAATGGATTGGTGATGAGATTCCAGCCGGATTGCAGCGGAATGACCACTTCCTGCGCTGCATTTAACGGTGCGGACGGAACCGTGGTGTTGATATTCACCGGACCTTTGTTGATGATCCAAAACGCGTGGCCGGCAGAAAACTGAAACGTTGAAGAACCATCGAACGCCACAAAAAAATTGTTGGCGGCGCCATTGTCCCAATACACCTGCCAGTCCTTATTTTGTGTGCCTGAAAGAAACTGGTTGACAGGAAGGTCACTCTTTCCAGGCAGTCCCACAATTCGATGGTCCGTCGCTTTGTAGTCGGAAGCATTGGGAAGAGAGGGAAAGCTGACTGTAGTATTCAAAGATAATGTTGACGGATAGGCAGGCAAGGGTGTTGTAAAAGTTTGATCTAAACCGTTGGTCGCCCCAGCGCTGTTGGTTGCGACCAGGCGATAATGGTACATAGAATTAGGAGAAAGACCCGTGATGGCAGTGCTTACTGAAACTGAGCTGGTTCCTATCACAGGACTTGGCGTTGCCGCCACTTCATTGCCATAGCTTGTGGTGGTGCCGTATTGAAATTTGACCGTCGTGCTGAGATTATTCGGATTCACCGTGCCGTTGAGCGTGGCAGAGGTGGCGCTGACATTCGTTGCCGCCTCTGTTGTGGCAACAGGTAACAAAGTTGATTGCACGCTCCGAAACACCCCACCGCCAGTAGTTCCCACAAATATGTACCCACTCGAATTGATGGCAAGAGAGCGAACAATCATATTTGATGGCAAACCAGTTGGCGCCCAACTATCGCCGTTATTTGTGGAGCGAAATACCCCAGCGCCTTCGGTTCCTGCAAAAATATGCCCGCTCGAAGAATCGATGGCAAGAGAGTAAACGATACCTCCATAAGGGCCGTTGGTCTGCTGCCAGAAATTCTGGGCTAAACCATCCGTATTTGCTGCAAGCCATAATAAGATGAAAAGCGAAAAGATCAATCTGGCGGCTCCTTTTCTAAAAACCGATCGGGTTTCTACCGTGCGCATTGTTCCCTCAAGCAGCGCCGCCGCTCAAAACGATAGCCGCGGTTATGCCGGCAGCAACAACCGCAGTTCCACCGCCAATCCACAGCCATTTCTTGCTGCCGCCTTTTTGGGGCAGCGGCTCCAAGGGTTTGGTGGCGAGCGCCAGTCTAATAAAAAGCGCCGGCGCCTCTTCAACCGAACTGGGATCGTAGTTTGGCTCCACTTTCCACAGATAAAAACAAAAACGCACGCAAAGATCCCGCAAGGCGGGACAAAGTTACCGCAAAGTTTTTTCTTTGGCTTTTCTTTGCGCAGCCTTAGCGGCTTTGCGTCTTTGCGTGAAAGTTTTTGATTTTTCCGCAAAGGAGTCATTAATTTTTCCTCAAAACAAAAAAGCCAAAGCCGGCGCTCTCCATTTTTACGCGATGTGTGCCCACCGCAAGGAGAGTATCGTACCAATCCGTAGCATTAGATTTTTGCAACACGCCATCAATGGTGATCGAACCGGCGGGCTTGATCAAAACTCGCAGCGTTCCCTTCAACGCTGTGAGCGTGGCGTTCACTTTTTTGACCTCGCTGGCGGCAACGGTGGCGGTGGTGGAATAATCTTTATGTCCCTCTTTCTTGAGCACAACCTCATAGTCACCCAGCGCCAAATCCGGGAGTGTTAGTGGCGTTATTCCTCGGGATTGGCCATTCAAAAAGATCGCTGCGCCGGTAGGATCAGAAGAAATCTGTATTGCGCCAACACGTGGCGCTTCAACAACCGGTTTCTTCTCTTCGCGCTTCCGGCTTTCCTCCGTTATTGGGGTTTTAGTTGGAATTCCTGCCGGAACATCCTGTGCCACCGGCTTGAGAGAAAAAGAGAAGGTATCGCTCTTACCCGGCGCGATGACCACCGTGGAGTCAATGGCAACATAGCCGCGCTTTTGAATGCGAAGCAAGAACGTTCCGGCTTGGATACGGTGGTTATGGAGGGGAGTCACACCAATGGAGTCTGCATTGAGAAAAACCGTCGCATGGTCGGGATTCGTGTCAATGGACAAAGAGGCTTGTGGCAAAGGTGCAGGAGGTTTTTGGATGAGCTTGGGAATCCAAAGAAGGCCAAGAATAATCGCCGCCAGAATAAGAGCCGATGCTAACCAACTTGTGCACAGGAATACGCTTGGGGGCTTTGGCGTGAGCAGAGACGCTTTCGCGGCGGCTTTCTTCCTCGCGGTTGAGAACGGCAAGCTTGGCTTTGCGCCGCTCTTCGTGGCTTATCCGTTCGATGTCGAAGATACGGCCATCGGGTGCGCGCATGTAGAGAACCGGCGTGCCCCACTCGATGTTGTCGCCCTGCGCAAAGATTGCCGCACGCGCCTCGACCATGGCGGCGTCGATCGGCTCGCCATCTGCAACCGCGGCATAAAACTCGCGAGTGAAGGCAATCGCTGCTGCATCAGTGATTTCGAATTGCATGGCAATGACCGCCGGCAGTCCTTGCTGCATCAGGCTCTGCGCTGTGCCCGCAAACGGATCACTGCGCGAGGCGCGGCCGCCCTCGCAAGCGTTGAGGAGCGCCAGGCGCAGCGGGCGGTGGTTGTGCAGCAACGTCCCCAAATACTGTCCACTGACCGGCCGGCCACGACCCTCGTCATCTTCCAACATCAAAACCCCGTCCTTGGCTTGCTGATCAAAGCCGCCGAGGTAGCGCACGATGGGCGTCTCTTTGGCGAGGGATAAAAAGCAATTGAGAGGGCGGTTGTAAAGGTATTCCCAGGGAAGGTCGGTCAATTCTGGCGCTTTGGTCAGACGCAAACGCAGACGCAGTCCGGCGCCTTGCCGTTCGGCTTCTTCGAGGCTGCTGCGCAGACACGCGCGCACCTCGTCGTCGAAAACGGCGTCGAAGAGGCGGCTGCCAAAATTTTTGACCGCCACCATCTCCGGCGAATCCACGCGGCGCACGCTGCGTCGTGGCCGGCCAACGCGCAACAGAAAGTTTTCAATCTCCAACTCAGAGAATGGCAGGTTGAACTCGCCGAAAGCCTGACCTGCTGTGGGGCTCGAGGCCTGGACTTTGTACCGCTCTCCTGCGCGTTCGATGAGCAGGTCAAAGTCCAAATACTTCATCTCGGCCATGGCTACCTCCGCTGAGAGATCGGCCTACAAATAAATCAGCACCATGACAGCTTCGCTTCCCCGCGCGCCGAATTTGATGCAATCTCGAGATGTTTTGTGGGGAATGGAAGGCAAATCCCAGCTTTCCTTTTGCAAAAGGCAAGTTAAGATTTGTGACAAAAGATAAACAAAATAGTGGGAAAAGTCAAGGGGCAAGTTGCAAAAAGCAAACGGCAAAAAGAAAACAGCAAAAGGCAAGGGGAAAAATTTTAGCGGAGCGCGTTTTACTTCGTTGTTGCCGGCCAGGTGAAAATATCTTTCAAATCAACCTGAAAGCCGGGGAGAAGCTCGGAGGTGAGTGTGTCCAAGACCCAGCGCCGAGAGGTTGGTGTGAGCACCATCATATTTTTTTCATAAGGATCAACGAGCCAAACTTCGCGGCTGCCTTTTGCAAAATAGAGTTTGGCCTTTGAAAACAGCTTGGTCCAAACGTCATCTTCGGAGATGATTTCGATGGCAATATCCGGCGCGCGGGTGGGGTAACGCTCCGTTTCTTGAAAATGCTCGTTTAAAATGACTGAAAGATCGGGCAGGCGCCCTTGGTACGGGTTTTCCGGCCACAAGCGATGAGTCAGTTGTGGCAACACGCGCCCAATAGGGTTGGCAATAAAATAATCGAGCAACTTATCGCCCAGCAGCATTTGAGTTTGCGAGTGATCATAGTCAGCCATTTTGAAAACCATCCTTCCCTCAATGAGCTCAAAGGGCCGCCCGTCAGCCACTTTGTTTGCTTGTTCAAGTGTCAGTTTGTTTTTTAATTGAAAGATTCCTGCCGCCTCATCGTCTTTGAAAACTATTCTTCCATCAATGAGCTCAAAGGGGTGTCCACTCGCCAATTTGTTGGCTTGCTCTAATGTCAGTTTGTTTGGCGGCAAAGAGACAACTTGCTGCTCCTCTTCAAGGATAGCATGCTCTTCAACGACGGTAGCCATAGTGTTTCTCACTTGGTTTCATCCGGATGATAAAAATGCCTCACAACGTTCTGCCCAAAAGATAAACAGCTTTTTCCAAAAAGTCAAGGAGTAAGTTGTAATTGGCAATAAGCGTTTCATCCCTCCGCCACCCGGCACGCCACCTCATACAGCGCCTCTTGCGCCCGCAGCGGCGGCTTGTCGTTGCGATTGATGATGCTCGTATTGTCGGGCAATAAAACCCGGGCTTTGGTGTTGTCGGCGAGTTGGAGGTCGATAATTTCTTGCACCTGCTGGTGGATGGCGGGATCGTAAATCGGGAACGCGACTTCGACGCGGCGGGCAAGATTGCGGGGCATCCAATCGGCGCTGGCGAGAAAATACTCGCGGTTGCCGCTGTTCTCGAAAATATAAATGCGCGCGTGCTCGAGAAAACGGTCGAGAATGCTGATCACTTTGATATTTTCGCTCAGTCCGGGCACGCCGGGAATCAAGCAGCAAATGCCGCGAATGATGAGCTGGATGGGCACACCGGCTTGGCTGGCCGCATATAGCTCTTCAATAATTTCCTGATCGACCAACGAATTCATCTTGGCAATAATTCCCGCCGGCTTGCCGGCTCGGACGTTCTCGGCCTCGCGGCGAATGCGCTTGATGATTTCATCACGCAAATGCTCCGGCGCCACCAGCAGGTGCTTGTAAGATTCTGGCGCCGCGTAGCCGGTCAAAGAATTGAACACGCCCTCGACTTCTTCGCAGATTTCCTCGTTGCAGGTGAGCAAGCCGAGGTCGCTGTAAACTTTAGCGGTGCGGTCGTTGTAGTTGCCGGTGCTCAAATGGCAATAGCGGCACAACGTTTCTCCTTCGCGGCGCACGATCAAGCAAAGCTTGCTGTGCGTTTTCAAGCCTTGCAAGCCGAAGATGACGTGCGCGCCGGCATCGTTCAATTTGCGCGACCAGCGAATATTCGCTTCCTCGTCGAAACGCGCTTTCAATTCCACCAAAACCGTGACCTGCTTGCCGCGCCGCGCTGCCTGCGCCAAAGCCTCGGCGACCTGCGACTTAGGCGAAACGCGGTACAGGGTCATTTTAATCGAAACCACGCTCGCATCTTTGGCGGCCTGTTCGAGCAGGCGCACCACGTAATCGAACTTTTGATAAGGATGGTGCAGCAAACAATCGCGCTCCCGGATCGCCGTAAAAATGGAGGCGTTTCGTTCCAACGCCGGAATGGGCTGCGGCGGCATGGGCGGAAATTGCAAGCGGGGAATTTCGACGCCGGGAAATTGAAAAAAATCCGAGAAGGAATGGTAGCGCGCGCCGGGAAACATGTTGCCGGGCGTGAGCTTGAGCTGATGGCAAAACATATCGAGCACGCGCTTGGGCATCTCCGCATCGTAAAGAAAACGCGTCGCTGGAGCGGTGCGGCGTTGCTCCAGGCTTTTGGTGATGCTCTCCAGCAGGTCCGGCGCTTCCTCGTCAAACTCCAGCTCGGCGTCGCGAATGATTTTGATCTCGTAGCAGCCCATCACAATATCGCCGGGAAAAAGCGAGTCGAGATTGAGGCGGATGACGTCATCGAGCCGGATGTAGGGCAGCGTGTCGTTGGCCGAAGGGATGCGAATAAAGCGGCCAAACAGATGGGTGGGAATCTGCAGCAACACGAGGCGGGTGCGCGGCTTGTTGGCCGGCTTTTTTTTGCGCGCCAGCTCGACGCAAAAATAAAGCGCTTTGTTTTCCAAACGGGGAAAAGGATGGGCGGAATCAACCGCCAGCGGCGTCATCACCGCTTTGACGGACTTGTTGAAATATTTGATGAGATGCGCGCGCTGCTCGGAGTTGGCGCTTTTTTCGTCGAGCAAAAAAATTCCCGCGGCAGCCAGCTCCGGTATGATCTTGTCGCGAAAGCACTCGCCGATGCGCTCGTGCGATTGGTGTACCCGTTCTGAAATCAGCCGCATGGCCTCGGTGGCCGCCAAGCCATCCGGCCCGGGTGCCTCGATGCCCGCCTCGATTTGCCGGCGCAGCGCCGCGACGCGCACCATGAAAAACTCGTCAAGGTTCGAAGCGTAAATCGCCAGAAATTTCACCCGCTCTAAAATCGGCACGTTCGGGTCGTTGGCTTCTTCGAGCACGCGATCGTTAAAAGCCAGCCAGCTTAATTCACGGTTGAGATATTTGGGGCCGGGCGCCAGCGCCGTTGGCGAGGCCGGGGCAGAAGTGTCCAATATCTTGCCATCTGTTCCGAGATTACTCGAAGCTATCGATTCCGCAATGGCCTCGGTCCTGGTTAGATCGGTGTTGTCTTTTAGAGCATCCATTTATGCAGTAGAATAAATCGCCTTAACCTCGCGAATTTCGTTTTGAATTTTTGCCGCATCCCAGCCCAGCTCGGCGGCCATGATTGCGGCGCATGCTTGCACGGCCTCGTCGCCGGGATAGCCCGCCGAGCCTAATTCCGTGCGCCGGCGAATCACATCGGCGAGTTTTTGCGCCAGTTCCTCGCGAATGTTGTAAAGCACTTCGGCGCGCAGAACATTTGCATCTGCCGCAACTGGCTGAGCTGCATCGGCGTCGAAGTCGGTATATTTCAACACTTCGTGATAAGCCGAGCCATAGTTATAAACGAGGGGCTTGAGAATTTTCGCATTCAAGCCGTGCGGCCGTTGGGTCGTTTCTCGTTGGACAAATTCCTCAAAACGCCGGATGTCGCCGCCATGTACCGGCGTTTCGTGAGTGCGGCAGCGCGGCGGTTGGTGGCCGAGCTTTTTGAAGACGAGAGCGATCGTTTTTTCCGCCACGTCGCGCGCGGTGGTATATTTCACGCCGACGACGGTCACCAAGCCTGCCAATCCGTCTTCCTGCTGATGATCGCAGAGCGTGTAATGCTTCACAAGCCGCACATCCCCGTGATGGCCGTTGCTCGGCGCCATTGGCAACAAGCCGCCGTAAAAGAAAGAAATATCGGCGTGTTTCAACGCCGCCGCAGGATAAGCCGCGTTCAGCTCGTTCATGAACGTGTGAACGTCCTCTTCGGTGATTTTGAAATTGCTCGCATCGCCCTCGAACGGCACATGCGTCGTTCCGACCAGCGAATGATTCCGCCACGGCACGATGAAGAGCGCGCGCGAACCCTTGCTGATGAGCGCGTCCTTGTCCTTAAATTCGAACTTGCTCGACACCCCGACGGCGTATTCCGGAATGAGCTGGCGCTTGACCACCAGGTTCATCGTTTTCGACGGCAGAAATTTCCGCTTGGGATACCCGCCGTTAACCAGATTCAGCACGCGATCGACCCACGGCCCGCTGTTGTTGATCGTGATCTTGGCGCGAATGTCAAGCTGGCCGCCGGTCAGCACATCTTTGGCGCGCACGCCGATGATGCGATCTTTCTCTTTGATAAAACCGGCGGCCTCGACGTAATTGGCCACCTCGGCGCCGGCCTTCGCCGCCGAATGGAGAATCGAAAGGAGCAATCGTTCGGTATTATACGTTTGGCAATCATACCACTGCGCCCCGCCGGTGAGATTTTTGGTTTCCACCCCGGGAACGAGACGCTGAACTTCACTCGCCGCAACGATGCGCCCGCCCGGAATTTGTTTCTGCGGATCATCGAGCTGCGCGTTGCGGTCGAAGCTCAGCACGTCATTCATGAGCAGCGCGATTCCCAACGCCTCGCGGCCCTTCATCGCGTGACCGTAGGTCGGCATCAAACAGGGGAGAGGATGCACGAGATGCGGCGCCACGCGCATGAGAATGCTGCGCTCGCGGATCGATTCCCGCATGCGCTTGAAATCGGCGTGCTGCAAATAGCGCAAGCCGCCGTGCATGATCTTCAAGCTGTTCGACGAGGTGGCTGAGCCGAAATCGCCCTTCTCGACCAGCGCCACGGACAGCCCGCGCTGGGCGGCGTCCCACGCCGTCCAAACGCCATAGATGCCGCCGCCGATGATCAGCGCGTCAAAATTCGTATTGGCCAGTGCGGCAAGATTTCTTTTCATTTAAACATTTCTCTCCGAAATCTCGAGCAGAGATAGAAAAACGTCAACAGGAACAACCGACACGCTGTCTCCAATTTCCACGTCATCCTTGGAGAGCAAGAGATAGTGCTTAACCGGCGCGATTTGCTGGACGTCTCTCGCATCTACTTGCGCCTGATATTTCACCTCGATTCCCCAATATTTTTTATCGGCTTTGAGAATGGCATCGATTTCCTTTCCACTTTTGTCATAATAGAGCCAGAGAAAGGTGTTGCCCTTTTTCAAGTAGGGCATTTCTTTATGCATCAAAAGATGCTGCATCACCAATCCTTCCACCAATTTGGACTGAATTTCCTCGCTCCAGCTCGTCTCTGTAATCACTTCCCAAACCGCTCTTCCGCTCAAATAGCTCTTGATGGCGTGATAAATGAACGGATCCGAAAAATATGCCTTTTTGTCGCCTTTGAGCTTGGCGTCTTTCTTGCTGAAGTCGTAGGCATAAAACACGGCAAGAATAAAAGAGTCTTCGAGAAATTCCAGATAATCGATGGTGGTCACGTGAGTGCGTTCGATGGCTTTGGAAAGTCCGGTAAAACTATATCGCGAGCCATACCTGTCCAAAACCGCTTTTAATATCTCTCTTGCCAGGTTTTCCTGTTTTTGCAATCGCGCCAGATCTCCCAGAACGTCCCGTATGAATATCTCGGCAATCGCCGGCTCGATCATCTCTTTGTGTTTCTCATATTTGTTGATCAGATAGTGGTTGATGACGCCGGGGCTTCCGCCTGAAATCAGATAGAGCCCGAAGAGATATTGCAGCTCTTTCTTGCAAGGCATCATCCGCAAAATTTTGCCTTTTACCTCCTTGATTTCCGAATCGAGATCTATCGAGCACTCGTCGATGGAGGTTTTAAGATTGACGAGAGCTTCTCGGAGTTCTCCGGTCGATATATAGCCGGAAATAATCGGAATGCTCTGCCGGACAAATTCTCTAAAACTCAACGGCTTCATGTAATATTCATTTCCCTCGAGCCCTCTTCCCGGCAAAAGCTCGCCTTTTTCCTTGAGCTTGGCCGCGCTCGACCCGGTGGCGATGACGACGCTTTTGCTCGTGATCCCCTGATCCGCCAAATACTTGAGCTCCAAATTCCAATCTTCCAGCGCGGTGATTTCATCCAAAAGAATATAAATGGCATCGGCGTCCCGGGTTGAATCGAGAAAGAAGTTTGCCGCATTGCGCAATTCTCTTCGCGAAGTAAAGAAATCAAGGGAGAGATAAAGTATATGGCGTGGTGACACGCCTTTCTCTATCAGCCTTTTTGCCGTCTCCTTCAAATAGGTGGTTTTTCCTACCTGTCTCGGCCCTCGTAAGATGTAGATGTTTCCCGTCTCAAAGTGCGGCTCCTTCCTCCTGAAGAATAAAGGTTTCGCCTTCGAGAGGTGGGGGTCATATTGCGCAAAATTGGCGCTGTGATTCCACCAGGGATTTTGGCGGACTAATTCCGCAATTTTTGCCATTTCGATACCATAGTGTCCAAATTTCCGGATATTTGGATATTCAACACTCCAAAATAGCGCAATTCGCTGAATTTGTCAATAGAAATTTCAACCGGCCATTATTGGACTTCCTCTCGTCAAATCTTTGCCAAAAAAGCAAAGATTTTTTGAAAAAGCCTTCGGGCGATTCGGCTAATCCGGATACGGAGTTTTTTTATAAGTTCTGCAAAAAATAATCCGTCATCAGCGTGTGCAAATGCAAATCGGTATTGCCGCCGGAAAGCCGATGATTGCGGCCGTGATAATACATCACCTCGAATTGCTTGTTGGCGGCTTGCAGTGCGTCTTGCAATTGCACCGTGTTTTGTTGATGCACGTTGTCGTCGGCCATGCCGTGAATGAGATACAGCTTGCCCTGTAATTTGTCAATGTACGTCATCACCGAGGTGGCTTTGTATCCTTCGGCATTATCCTGCGGCAGGCCCATATAGCGCTCCGTCCAAATCGTGTCGTAAAGCCGGAAATCCGTGACCGGCGCGCGGGCAATGCCAGCTTTGAAATACGGCTTGCCTTCTGACGGCGCGCCTTTGGTCATTGCCATGCAGGTGAGATAGCCGCCGCCGCTGTGGCCCCAAATGCCGAGGCGCGAGGCATCGACATAAGGCAAGCTCGCCAGATATTTAGCGCCCTCGGTCTGATCGTGTGTCGACCATTTGCCCAAATCGCCATAAACGAGATTTTTGAATTTTTTGCCGCGCCCGCCGGTGCCGCGGCTGTCGATGCAGAAAATGATGTAACCCTTTTCTGCCATAAGCTGATGCCACAAATAACGGCTGCCCTCCCAGCGATTGACCACGTGCTGCGCGCCCGGGCCGCTGTAACAAAACACAATCACCGGATATCTTTTTGTGGAATCGAAATTCGCCGGCCGCATCATCCACGCATTCAGTAATGTACCGTCATCACTGGTTTTTACCGTAAGGAATTTGGGATAAACGAGATTATATTGCGCCAGCGGTAGGCTCTCATTTTTTTCCAGCCAGCGCACGAGCGTGCCGTCGGTTTTGCGCAAGCCGGTCTGCGGTGGGGATTGCACATCTGAGAAACTGCCAATGACATATTTAAAATCCGGCGAAAAGTTCGCGCTGTGCCAGCCGGCGCGTTGGCTGATGCGCTCAAAATTCTTGCCATCCAGGCTGGCGCGATATACATTCTCTTCGAGGGGCGAATCCTTTTTGCCGGAAAAATAGAGCCAGCCGGCGGTCTCGTCGAGGCCGCTCACCGCGCTG
Organism: Candidatus Zhuqueibacterota bacterium; assembly: GCA_022616415.1. Lineage (GTDB taxonomy): Bacteria > Zhuqueibacterota > Zhuqueibacteria > Zhuqueibacterales > Zhuqueibacteraceae > Zhuqueibacter. Next base: position 26,202 of record JAKEEU010000195.1, read on the forward strand.
ATTTCCCACTCCCCGCTGGTGAGCGGATAAACCAGGCGCCCGTTGTAGTCGTAAAGATACGCGTGGCGATAGCCACTGCGCTCGGAAGTCCAGATGAACTGCTCCTTCTTGGCGAGAAAAGTGAGATCGTCCTGTACATCCACCCAGCACGGATCTTTGTCGCTCAACACGATGCGCGCGCCGCCGGAGTTGACGTCGGCAAAAAGTAAATCGATTTTGTTTTGCAAACGATTCAGGCGCTGAATCGAGAGAATGCGCGGATCGGGCGTCCATTGAATGCGCGGAATGTAGAGGTCGGTTTCCTCGCCGAGATTCATCCATTGGGTTTGTCCATTTTCAAGCGAGAACACGCCAATTTGCACCAGCGCGTTTTGCTCGCCGGCTTTGGGATATTTTAGCCAGAAAATTTTGGGATAAAGCGGCATCATATCTTCGAGCGGAAACGCCTTCACGCGGGTTTGATCGAGCCGCCAAAACGCAATCTTCTTGCCATCCGGCGACCAGCGCCAACCGTCGGCAATACTGAACTCCTCTTCGTAAACCCAATCGAACTGGCCATTGCTGATGTCATCGCTGCCATCGGTGGTGAGCTGCGTTTCGACGCCGGTCGCCAAATCAACCATGAAAATATTGTTGAAACGAACGAAACCAACTTTGCTGCCATCCGGCGAAAACTTGGCGCAGCGTTGCGGCCCGGCGATGCCGCTGAGCGGGCGCCATTTTTTAGTGGCCAATTCGTAAATAAAAAATTGCCCCTCGGTCGAATGCCGCCAGATTTTGCGCATGTTGCCGGCAATTAAAAGATACTTGCGATCGCTGCTCCATTCGCAGCCGTCGATTTGAAGCGGCTCGCTGCCGGTCTTGAGCGCCAAGCTTTTTCCGGTGAGAACCAAAGTTTCTTTGCCGCTGGCGACATCGTGTTTGTAAATGTCGCCGGCTTTCAAATAAGTGAAAGCCGCCTCGCCCGGAACCCATTGCACGCCTTGCAAAGTTTTCGGTGTGAGCCGGTCGGAAGCAAAAATATCTTCGAGCGTGAGGGACTTTTGCTCTTGGGCAAAAACAAAGGCGAAGATGAACAGGAGGGAGGCACAGGTTAAACGGAAATGGCGGGCAGGATGGAACATGGGTTTCTCCTTAAATTTACCGCTTTTTGAGAGATCCAGCGACTGCAATTGTGTGAGTTGTTTCAGCGCCTCTGGCAGTGTCGTCAGCTTTTCACTGGAGATATTCAGCGACTGCAACTGCGTGAGTTGCCCAATTGCCTCTGGCAACTCGGTTAGTTTCATATTGCGGAGGCTAAGTTTCATTACCCTCAAGCGCCGCGCTTCTTCGATTTTCATTTCTGCTTCGCGATAGGCCTGGTCACGTGCCATAGCCGTCTTCTTTCTGGTTTATGTGAAATCGTAGAGACGTTCCGCCGGAACGTCTCTACGGTTCATGAAACGTAGAAAAGGTTTTCTTGAACCTTAACGCCGACGAAATAGTGATTGCCCTTATCCAACTCGTTCGCCATATCCGGCATGAAGAGCAGCATGTTGTTTTTGTAGTTTTCGCCTTTCCAAAACTTCATCAATAAAGCGCGCGCATCTTCATTGACATGCACTTCATCGTTTTCATCAATTAGCATCATGGCAATCTCATTGGACTTTTCGGCAATGACGAACAAATACTTGTCGCCATCCTCGTGCTTCGATTCGAGGTATGCCTCAATACGATCTTCCAACTCAAATTCAAAGAGCGCATGGGAGAATGCGCCATCTTCGAGCAGCGCTTTCTTTAGATTCTTTGCGATGACCTTTTTGCGCATTTTTCGCCTGCTCAGTTTGTTTCTTGGCCACCAGCCAAGCCCTTCGCATCCTTATCCTCCAATTTCAATTTTGCCGGCATGCTTTTCAGGCGTTTCTCGACTTGCTTGATATGCTCGACTGGCGGAATATCTTCCGGCATCGTGCCGCCGATGCGCTGTATCGCCCCGTCGCCATAACATTCCAGTGCGACGGGGCACTTCCTTGCCGAATTCGACCATTTTGTCAGCGCTGGCAAAATGGTTAATTGTCGCATCACTTTGCCAGCGCCGGCAAAGTGATCGACATTTTTCAAAATGACTGAGCTTTATTTCTCCGCACGCCAGTCACTTCCCGGCGTCCAAATTTTTTTGAATGTTTGTTTCTGGGCCAGACTCAATGTTGGCGGCATCAGAAATTTTCGAATTGCTTCAATGACTGCGCCAAAATCGGCATGACGCGGCTGGAGCCGGTTTTTGTTTAAAAATCCCTGCCACTGTTTCTGTTTAGTTGCGTCTTCGGCAAACTGCGCTGTCAATGCGACTGGAACCGTATTGGGCACCGTAGTTTTCCGCCGTTTAAATGTCGCAGCAATGGCACGGCAGAGCGTTTCGCCGTCAAAATGAAACGTGCCGGCTAAAGTAGAGAGGTCGAAAAAATCCTTCATGCGGGTATTGTTGATACCGAGCGTCACCAGCGCCTCAAATTTTTCCGCGATCATAGCCTCGCGTGAATAGGCCTTGAGGCGAGGAGTCGGGAAATCAAGCAGGGCTGGAAATTCCACCATTCTCGGCGCAGGCGTCACGGCATCGCCAAAACCTACATCGACCTGAAGTGTGCCTTTTATTTCTCCAAGGCGATAAGCGAAACGAATGCGTACGCCAATATACTCTGCCTGCTCACGAATCTGCTCCCCACGAACGGTGTCCGGCAAAAAAACGATGCCATCCTGCGGCTCAACCGGCTGCTGGCAAATATTGCGAAAAATATCTTCTAATTCGGAGATTGCAGCAGCGCCGTAACGAAGCAAATCCAGATCACGCGTGGTGCGGTGCGGCGATTCGGTCCATACATAAAATAATTGCGCCCCTTTCAGAACAAATTCCTTGGCATACGGTGATTGACTCAAGCGATAGAGCAACCTTTCGACAGCATAACGGGGTATGATTAAGTTAAAATCATCGCCTCGCTTTTTTGCTCGATTGTAAAGTCGTTGGCGCACCGACGCAGGAACATTTTTAATCGCTCGTTGCGGCTTCATGCTACCAGCATCTCCAAATAAGGGCGCATGACATTTGTGACCCGACAAATCTTGCCATAACGCCACAGCTCATCCATGGTAAATCTGCGTTCGCGCCATCCCTCGCGTAGCGCCTCCATCGCCACATCCAGCCCGATTTTATTTCGATATTTGAAACAATCCGCAACGGTTTTCGCTACATTATAAACTCGCACCCTCACACCCTCGATTTTATGCTCCTCAACGCCTGCTTCCAAGGCTGGGCCGGAAAAACGAACGATTCGCAGGGGTATATTGCTTTCTCGAGGCCGCCAAGCTTTGCGATCAATCGCCAGCCAGATTTCAAATGGCAATTGCGTCGTCAGGTCGTGAAATCGTAGAGCCGATAGCAAACAGACAACCCCATGCGGAATACGTTTACAGGCTTCCACTATAGTTCGATGCTCGGTCAGTTCACCATCCGGAAGCGTATAAAGTCCATACCCAACCCGCTGAACAATGCCTTGTTCATGAAGTTTTCGCAGATATTCTCGTGAGATTCCCATGGCTTCGATCTCGCGTGAGCGAGCGATGCTCCTCTTCCGAAGCGCCTGAACAATATGCTCTGTCTTGGTAAGATACATAGAGCTTGAGCTTTGAATTTTTTGTTGATGTGGCAGTTGGCAAATCATCTACTAATATAATTATCTGCCGAGCTTTTGTCAACAACATTTTTCAATATTCTTTAAAAAAAACATCTCCTCCGCCGGCCGCAACGGCCGATTCAACCACAACGGCCGCCGCAATCCATTCGGCCCCGGGCCGGGGCGAGTCATCTTCAGCCACTCGCGATAAATTTCAAATGACTTTTGTGTATCCACAAACACGTCGCCGTAACGATCTTCCGCATGCGCTTTTTCGATGCGCACTTTCTGATGCCAGCAGTGCATGCCGCTGATCGGATCGGGATGCACTGGAAACGTGATATTCTGATGCACGCCGCCGTCGCTCCAAAAAATTCTTGACGAATCGGGATCGTTGCTTTTGTAGGGTCGGATGGTGTCAAGCGTTTTCATTTGCCATTTATGTCCGAAGTCCGAAGTCCGATGTCCTAAGTCACTGGTTACTGATGACTGATTACTGGTCACTGATAACTGATTACTGGTCACTGATGACTGATCACTGGTTACTGATTTGATTTCTACCAACGAAGTAGCCCAGCGATTTCCAACAGCGTCTTGCGGGCGCCGCCAGCGGCCGAGGTGATGCGAACACGCCACGACGCCGGGTTTGATGCCTTCAGTCACCCACACGCGACCGACGAAATAACCGATGTCCGTGCTGACGCGCAACAAATCGCCGGTTTGAATGCCGAGTTTTTTTGCATCGGAAGTGTGCATCCAAATCGGATTGCGATTGGAAATTTCGTAGAGCCATTTGGCATTGCCGGAGCGCGAGTGAATGAGTGTCGGCAAACGGAACGTCGGCACGAGCGGAAACTCGCCTTTGCTGCGATCTAACGTGTCGGGATGAATGTGGCTTTTGATGTACGTGGGAATTTTGTATTCCGGCCAGCCCCAATCAACCATGGTTTGCGAGAAAAATTCCTGCTTACGCGAGGGGGTTGGAAAGCCTTCGCACGCGACGCCGTTAATCATCACACCGAGATTTTTACCGGCTTTTTTAATGAGGCCGGTCGCCGTATCCGTTTCAGCACCCTGTAAATCCGCCGGAGCGAGTGAGCGCAAATGTTTGTTGTATGACGTCTGCTCGACTTCAAACGCGCCGAACTTGCGCATGTATTCGAGCGGCGTAAGACCATGCTCCGCCGCTTTCTCCGGCAAGCCGGGCGTGCGCTCAAAAATATATTGATAGTATTCGTCAATCGTGATTTTCTCGCCGGGGCGATAGGGCGAGACGAAATGTGGCTTGATGCCGAGACTGCCGTCGGGATCGATCCGCCACGACAACTCGATCCAAAACTCGTCTTCTTCCCACACTTCGCCGGGGTTGGCTTCGTAAGTGAACAGCACGGGCTTGCCCATTTTGCGCCGGACTTCGCGCAACACCGGCTGGCGAAAGGCAATCCACAAACCGGAATGCGTTTCGTAACTGATGATGTCATGTCGCTCACTCGCGTGGCCCATCGGCAAAACATAATCCGCGAAATAAGCCGTCTCATTCCACGTTGGCGTCAGCGCGGCGTGCAAACCGACTTTGTTTTCATCCGACAACGCCTCAATCCACGAGAAGCCGTCGGGATAAGTCCACACCGGATTGAACACGCGGGTGAAATACGTATCGAGCTTGCCACGGCCTTCTTTGAGAAAGTGGGGGAGAAGGAAGCTCATCTCATAATGCGCCAGAGGATACTCATTCGGAAAATGCAACGAGTTCCAAAATTTCTGCGCCGGCGGTTTGTTCGGCACATTCGGTTTGAATTTATTCCACGCGCTCGGTGAGGTGCCGCCGACGGTGCCGACACTGCCGGTGAGCACATTGAGAAAATGCAAACACCGCGCGACCGCCCAGCCGCCGAGATTGCCGCTGCCTGCCGATCGCCAGTTGTGTGTCGCGAAGCGCGTTCCGGCGCGGCCAATCTGCCGTGCCACTTCGACAATGGTTTTCGCGGGCACGCCGCTTTCTTTCTCGGCAAACTCCGGCGTGTAATCTTTGTATGCCGCTTTCAACGCGAGAATAAAATTATCGAATGTGATTTCATCATTCTGACGCTCGTGTTGGAGATATTGTTGCCAATTCACCCAATCGCGCATGAACGCCGTATTGTACAACCCTTCATCAAGAATGATTTTCGCCATCGCCAGCAGCACCGCCGCCTCGCTGCCGGGATAAGTCGGCATCCAGTAATCCGCCATGCTTGCGGTGTTCGAGAGACGCGGGTCCATCACCGCAAGCTTCGCGCCGTTCATCATGCCTTCGATAATGCGCTGCGCGTGCGGATTAAAATAATGACCGGATTCGAGATGCGCGCTGATGAGCAAAATGAAATTGGCATTCGCATGATCCGGCGAGGGGCGATCGTAGTTCTGCCAAATGGCATAGCCAAAGCGCGCGCCGGCGGAGCAAATATTGGTGTGACTATTGTGGCCATCGACGCCCCACGATTGCAGGATGCGGTCCATGTAACCCTCGTGACCGGGACGGCCGACGTGATAAACCACTTCATTGTGACGTTTCTCTTGCAATGCTTGGCGAATGCGCCCCGCAATATCATCAAGCACGTTATCCCACGACACGCGCTCCCATTTGCCCTCACCGCGTTTGCCCGTGCGTTTCTGCGGATAAAGAATGCGATCCGTATCATTGATCTGATTGATCGTCGCCGGCCCTTTCGCGCAATTTCGCCCCCGACTGCCGGGGTGATACGGATTGCCCTCAAACTTGCGCACTTGCAAAGTTGATTTGTCGATGTAACTCAACAGCCCGCAACCGGCCTCGCAATTGAAGCACGTGGTTGGCACGATCATGTAATGCCTGGCGTTTCGCCGCGGCCAGCTTTTCGCTTCGTATTCGACCCAGTCATCCCATTTTTCCAGCGGCGGATAGTTGGTCAGATTTCCCGGCTCGGTCAAACGCAGCACTTCGCTGCCGAGATCGCCGTGCAGGTTGGGAATGAGCCGGAGCTTTTCAGCGAGTTTTTCGATGAAGGAGGGGAAGTGTGTTGTGGGCATGGCGCTTTCCAGTTTTAAATTGAAAATTTTAAATTTTCAATTGTTCTTTTACTTGAGCGCTTTGATTTTTTCGACCAGGCGCTGATAGTCTGCAAACATCTCCGGCTTCTCCAGCGCTTCGGCGAATTGCGAGAGCCAATTGGTGATATAACTTTCGTCGAGTTTGCCATGCTGTTCGATGTGTAAGGCTTCAACGTCAGGCCAATCTTTGTCCCGGTCTGCAATCACTTTTTGATGGCTTTACGCAGTGGTGTTATGAGTCTTTTGGGCACGCGCGCGCCGCCACACTTCGAATTTTTGGATTTTGGCATAATATTCTTCCCATTTTCTTTGCGAGAAATAAGATAACCAATGTGTTCATGCTGCGCAAGTGTTTTTTCGTCTACCTTCAAAACATCTGCCTTGAAAACAATGATTGCATTAATGGGAAATTTTTGTATATTTAAAACTAAAGGTGAATGTTGATGCCCGCAACAAAAATGGATTTCACCATCAATGGCTGATGAATGCCTGGTCAGAGCCGGTGTTGGACAAGTCACAATCTGTTGCCAGAAACTAACTGAACTCCGCCCGACGCCTTCTCCATTTAGTAAAGATATCGTTTTGAACTGGCATGATGGCCCGTTGGAAGGAATTGTCCGGTGTGCAGAGTGCGCTAGGGAATATTATTTTCGTGATCTCGCTGAGGATGAAGAAGCCGGAATACGCGTTTATGGACTTTTCGCTTTGCCCAGCGGGGCGTTGGAACGAGTGAAGAAAATATTACCGCGAAAATATCCGATTTGGGAATTTGACTCTGCCCCTGCCAAGCAAGCCGCCGACGAAGCCATTCAAAAGCTCAGAGATGAGGCCAAAGAATTATCCTTGGTTTTCGCAACTAAAGACTTCAAAGAAATTCTCGCCTGCCGTTTAGGAGTTGAGGTGGAAGATGGAGAGGCAGTTGATTGGGTTCGCTTCCTGTTTGACGCGCCTGAGCCTGTGGAGGTTTAATAATTTGCCACGAAATCAAATTTATGACTCAAGCTTAAGTCCGCTCAAGCGAACTCATTTTGCTATTTTTGTTTTCCAGCCCGGCTTGAGCCGGCTCCAGCCGATTTAGTTCGAGACGATTTTCCCCCGCCGCCGCTTTCCTCACCTCCGCCAGAATCCCTTTCTCATCCACCACCGTCAGCGCATCGAACAAGCGCAGCACGCGATTGACAATGCCGGCATCTTTGCAAAGCGCCCGCGCGGCTCGGTAAGCTTCTATCGCTTTTGGAATATGCTCGCTGCTTTCGCACAAGGCCAAGCCGGAGTAAGCGAGGCCTTTGGCGTCCCAGGCGTCGAAATAATTTTGGTTGTTGAGGTCGAGGATGGTATCGGCTTTGGTGATTGATTCTTTAAATGCTTCTTGTGCTGCGGTGTGATCTCCTTGACGTAGTGCGATTACGCCGAGTAGCGAAAACACTTTGTAATTATTTCGTGGCTCATTATATTGACAGGCATCGAGAACAGCTTTACGTGCGGCTGTCAGGTCACCGGAATAGAGACAGGCGAGAGCAAGAACGAGATTGCTACGACTGCCAAGAAATGGGAAACCGAGTTCAGTCGACATCGTTGAGCTTGTAAACGCGTGTGTTAAAGCCTCGTCGTAACGCCCAGCGTCGATCATCATTTCGGACAGGCTTGCCAATTGTAATCCTTCTATTGCTCGAAAGCCTATCTCGTGGGAAATGATGAGTCCTTGCATATGGTAGTCAATAGCACGAGTAATTTGACCTAAATTGGCGTAACATTCCCCCAAGCTACCAAGACGAAGACTTTCATCACGTCGGTCTTTTATCTCACGGGCTATGACTAGCCCTTGTTCAATGTAATCTATAGCGCGAAGAGTTTGCCCTAAATCCCTATAGGCAAATCCAAGACCACCCAGACATTTGCCGACACTACGTTTGTTTTTTGTCTCATGGTCAATTATCAGCGCTTGCTCACAATAGTCAATCGCACGAGTGTACTGACATGTGAAAAGAAAAACATTCCCTAAGCTACCAAGAACTCTACCTTCTTCCTTCCTATCTTTGGCTTCACGACACTTTTTAAGCGCTTTTTCAAAATAAACAATCGCCTTTGGATAGTCTCCCATTCTAAGATATGCAGTCCCCTGACCATGAACGATTCTGTCCTTTCGTTGTGGATTAGTACTCTTGTTCTCTAATTTTGTACTCAGATCAAGCACCAATCGATAATAGCCCCAAAGGTCGAGATACTCGTAGCGGATCTCCAGAAGTATATCCGCTGCAGTATCATAATCCTTCCCCTCAAAGCGCAACTCAAACTCCGCCAACTGCGGTTCCAAATCTTCAATTGTTTTCCATTCCTCCTGTGGCTTCCTTGCCTGTTTAAAATATTCCGCGCCGCGATGCAACAGCGCAAATTGCGTGTACTTTGGCGCTTCGATTTCATTTCGATCCAGGACTTCACCTTTGGGCACGCGACCAAAAGCATACGCACGATCAATCGGATGCAAATAATAACGCCCAGCTTCTTTGCGGACGAAGTGCATGTTCACAAGACGTTTCAAAACCGGCGCGCTGTCTATGTCCGGCAAGTATGGTTGCAACAGATAATCGACGGCGTTGGCAGTAACCGGGCGATTGTAAACGGCCAACGCTTGCATGACTTGCTGCCCAACGGCATCAAGCCGGCTGAAGGCTTCGCCAACCAAAGCTTCAATAACATTTTCCGGCAAAAGCTTTTCGGTATCGGCGAGGATTTCTTGCAATGAGGTGTCGCGGTCGGCTGATAAAATTGCAAACAAAGCCTCCAACGCGCGGGGAAAACCGCGCGTGCGTTCGCGTGCTTCTTTCAACAAATCATCCGGCGCGGTTTTCAAGCCGAGCTTGCCATCGGCATCCATTTCGCGCAAGAGCTTCTCGGCATACGGGGATTCCAAGCCTTCTTCCAAATGAAGATGCCGCTGTCTGGCGGGTTGTAGCAGGGCGAGATCGTGCGGTGCGACACGAGTTGTAACAATGACTTTGACGCTGCGCTGTGGCAGATTGAGCAGCGCGCACAGCGCTTCATCCAATTCGGCGTCATTGACATTGCGTGTAGTGGCATCGAGCAGGTCTTCAAAATTATCCAGCAACACGACGGTGCGACCATTCAGAAAGGCTTCCAACAGTGCGCGCATTTTCGCCTCAGTCGTGGCTTGCGGGTTTTTATAAAGCGTGTCGAGTGCTTTGGCGGTATCATCTGGCAGCAGCTTGCAAAGATCTGCAAAAAGATTGGGCACGTTTAACCGCCGGGTGCCGGTGGCGCTCAAATAGACTATGCCATCCACAGCCAGCGGCCCGCCGTCATCCGGCAAGTGGCCGCTTTCGAGCGCTTTCAAAACTCGGCAAACCAATGCAGTTTTGCCAATGCCGCCGCGCCCGACCACCGTCAGCAAGCGCAACGCTTCATCTTTCAAAAAGTCGCCGATCACGTTGGTTTCAATATGGCGGCCTTGAAAATAACTCGGCGCTACGCCGGGCGGTGGGTTGATGAATTTGTTGTTGGTGGAAGTGGTCAACACGCGCTGGGGTTGGCGTTCTCTTTCTAATCCGGCAGCAATGTTTTCTTCGACGTGTTTCTCCGCAGCTTGCAGATTATCGAGTGCGTGTCGTTGGTCGGCAATCTGCTGCTCCAACAAAATAATATCAGCTTCAATTCGCATCCGCTGCTGAGCGTCGATAGAACGACTTAAATCCCTTTGCGCATCTTCGAGCCGATAGCGCAATTCTCGCAACTTGCCTTGCGGCGAAGCGAGCCAATTCAGATGTTGGCGCAGCTTTGCCAACGCTGAATCAAAATCTCTGGTGAAATCGAGATATTGTCGCGTTGCAAGACGAAAGGGAGGTTCAGCGTCGGGATGAAGAAGAAGTGGAAGGATGGGCTTTTTGTATTTGAGGGCGCGCGTCCATTCGAGCTTGCAAGTCGATTGCGGATTGACGCTATCGCGTGTCATCACGAACAACAAGCTGCCGCAAACGCGAATGGCTTCGGCGATTTGTTCGTCCCAATCCTGTCCGGGCTTCAAATCGATTTTGTCGAGCCAAACGGAAAACGACGGTGCGCCGGCTTCCAGCGCATCGTGGAGCCGAAGCGCAAAATCTTCTGCATCAAATCGAGAATAACTGAGAAAGTGATGGCCGGGCATGGATCACCGTGTTTTATGGTTTCGTACTCTCCCAAATTCGAATACGATCTGTTTCGACAATCCAAAGATTCCCTGTGAGCGGTTCGGTTGCTAATTGGGGGATAAACTTTCGGACAAGAGTTAGCAAAGTCCACTTGTCTTGCTGTTTCGAGCGAAGCACAATGAGACCATGATAATTCTGCGGCGGATATTTGCGGATATCACCAAATTCCAAATCGAATGTCACAAGTGCTCGTTCTTCTTGTTGAATCAGCGCAGCCAATACCGGATCATCTATGCCAGCAAGCCCTTCCTGTCGTACTGTTTCTGCTTCATAACCTGCTGCGATTAAGAGATCGGCGGCCTCCTCGGGCATATTTTCATCGACTTTGAATGTCATGACACCGTCTCCAAAGGCAACGAGACAGTGCGTTCGCGTGCGAGCTCGGCAGCATAGCCCAAAGCAGCGTCGATGTCTTCGGGAGTGAGCGATGGATAGCTGCGCAAAATCTCTTCTTCGCTCACTCCTGCCGCCAGGTTGTCTAAAATTATCGAGACCATGATACGAGTGCCACGAATACACGCTTTGCCATGACACACGTTAGGATTGATGCTGATACGGTCTTGCCAGTTGTTCATTGTTTTCATTCCTCACTTGTTGTTGTCTCGCTCTATCACCGTCGGGGCATATCCGCGCCATTTGAGCAGCGCATACGCACGCGCTTTTCGCAACATCAGCCGCTCTGACTCCGAGATTAACTCATCTAACGTCTCGCGTTCTCTTTCTGTCAAGGTTCCCGCTTGATTCTTGCGAAGCAAGCGACTCAATTTCTGCTGCTTGGGTGGAGGCAAAGTACTGCGGGCTACTGTCCACAATTGTGCATCGTCAAGAGATTCAAGCCCGATTAACTCTTTAGTCATTTCCTTCGGCAAACCTTCCAGGGAAGGAAGTGAAGACTTGAGAACTCTTACTAAAATATCCTCCAGAGGACGCTTCACTGCTTTTGCAGTTCGCCGGGCCGATTGATAGATCGTTTTGGGTACCTGTAATGTTACGGTTTGGAAATTCATAAGAATTCACCTCGATTTATTCACAAAGTGAGTCGCCTAAAGGCAAAACTACAAACGATACGATACTACGAAAATCATTCAGCCGTCAACCCCACGACGCGATAATTGAACTCATACGACAGGCTGCTGCTCCAATCTTGATCGAGAATGGTTTTGTAGCGCGTGCCGTCGCTGGGGCCGACGGGCTTGCCGTAGGAATAGAACCAATTCACCACCGGCGTGCCGCTGAAGCCGAGCGCGATCCAGTAGCGTCCCGGCGCAAGCTTGAGATTGGCTTTGGAGAAATCAAAATCCTTCCAGCGGTAGCCCGGCTGAGAACTCAGCTCATTCAATGAGACAAAACCGCTGCTGGCAATGCGCTCGCCGGGAACCATTTGTCCGGAGGGCGCTTTTTCGTCTTTCAAAATTTCAACCCAGAGAAAACCCTCGCCGCCGAATTTCTGTAAAGCCAGTCCAAGCTTTTGCAATTGCAGCGGTTCGTTCAAAATAAAGACCTGCGCATATTGCGCCGAGCGCGTGACGTACTCCGCGGTTTCGACGAGAAAGTTTTTGCGCAATTCTTGCGCGCCGCCCGCGCCGGTCGCAACGTCGCGCGTGAACGCGAAATTTACGCCCTCGGGAAATTCGAGGTTGCCCAATGTCACGAGCTTATTGGCGACGTCTTTTTTGGGCGTTTCAACCGCTGGAACACTGCGTGTCGAAGCCGGCGCCGGAGGTGGTGTTGTTGGCGTTGTTGCCGGTGGTGGCGTTGCCGGCGCAGCGGCCAAATATGGCTCAAACGTCGCTCGTACTTCCGGCGAGAGCAAGATGCTCTTGGGGCCGTATTTTTGCCGGCTCGCTAAAATGTTCACCTCATCCTCCGCAAAATCCGAATCAATGACCTCCTCGAATTGCGGCTGGCTGCTCGCGCCTTGCGCAGCAACCCAACGTATCAGCCCATCTTGCGAGGTCTCGTTGTTGTCAAGTCCGGCCTCGATGCGGATGTAACGGTTGCTCGTGAACAGTTGGCTCTGCTGCGGATCGAATGGCACCCAGCCGAGGTCGGGGAAATAAACGTCGATCCACGAATGGCGGCCTTGCGCCATGCCGAAGGTGAGTTTGCCATATTCGGTTTTGGCGTCGTAACTGCGTTTCAACGTGACGCCGTTGACGATGCGCACCGGAATGCCGGCGGCGCGCATCAAAGCGGCGGCAAGGTGCGAATAGTTTTGGCAATTGCCCTTGCCGGTTTCGAATGTGTGCATGGCGTCGTATTTCCGCGGCGTCAGCACGTAAGTGGTGTGATCGATCACCCACGAGAGAATGCGCTGCACCGCATCGAACTCGGTTTTCACGCCGCGCGTCAACTCCACCGCTTTATTGCGGATGCGCGGATCGTCGGCCGGAACCTGCGCGGTAGCCAGCAAATAATCTTTCACCGCGGGATCGAGACCCGGCAAAGGGAACGCCATCGAAGTGGCGAGCGGATTGAAGAGCACGTAGTTGCGCGCGGTGAGTGACACCGTGGCGATGATCGTGCCGCTCGGATTCGCCCACGTCACCACGATGACTTTGTTGCCGCGCTTGTCGATTTTTTCTTCACGGTTCGAGGGCGGCGGCGAAAAGTTGATGGCGAGATTTTCGATTTCCTGATTGTACGTCGGCGATTGATACGTGGCCGGCACGACGGTGCTGATGATCAAAGATTTTGTGCCGGGAATCGGCACCAGGCGCTGCGTCAAGCTGTAATTGATCCGGGAGCTTTGTCTGCCTTTGAGCAGAAAATTTTCTCCGCGAACATGGGTTGGCAGTACGCTCGTAATGACGAGCAACAGGAGACCCAACGGGTTGAGTTTTCGCATGAAGTGATGCCTCCTTGGCAAGATGATCAACACTTGTAAAATTGGATAAAAGCCGGTAGCGATTCTTATCGTCTATAAATATAGCACAAAATTTTCGAGAATACAACCCATGTTTTCTCGCCAAGCGCCGCAGGCGCGCCGTCATGCCGCTGCGACGACATCTTTTAAGAGCGCCCTTCAAAATTGTAATATGAGTTTCAATAAGGTAGCCGGAGTGTTACGCCAGTCCCCTGAATTATTGGCAAAATATTTTGACCAGCAGACCGGTTCACCTTTTTTGTCTTTTCATCTTTTGCTATAAAGCGCTGTCTTATTTGAGTGTAGGTTACAACTTTGCGCTTCCCATCTCGCCGCCATCTGAATCGGCGAGGTGTGGTGATATTTCCGGTATTGCTTTTGCAAAGTCATCACTCAACATGGGATACAAGGACGTTGACGGCTTGGCAAACGATGAAAATAACAGAACAATTTGAACGATTTCGTAACAGCGATGATGCGGCAATTCCGAAATCCATGGTTGGGCGCTTGGCTCTCCCTAAATCTTTTAGGATTTGGCCTCGTACGGCAAGCGACGGCGCAAAATCAGATTCTGGCTAATCCCACCGATTTAACCCACCCGTGGATCAGCAACGTGAATCCCGCGGTGATTCCATTTCAAAACAGCCAAATCGCCCTCGGCATTAAAATTTTGCATTTGGGCTTTTTGCAGGACCAAACCTTCGGCCTCCGCGAAAACGGTTTCAATATCAGCTTTCCATTTTTGTTGCCGCATCAAATCGGATTGGGCCTGGACGTGCGCCAATTCGACGCCTCTGTATATTCGGAGCTCTCGGCTTCGGTGCTGGTGGGCAAGGAGATTTATGACCGGCTGGCGGTCGGCGTAAAGCTTGGCGTTGAGCGGCGTTCCTTCGATCGCGGCAAATTCAACCTCGTTGATCCGAACGATCCGCTTCTCCAATCCGGTTCGCTCGGTCAATCCAAGCTGAACACTGGTGTCGGCCTGTTTTGGAATCCCGGCAAATTCACCTCCGCTATTGCCGTGGATCATTTGAACCGCTCCAATGTCGCCCGCGACGGCAAGTTCTTGCTGCCGCGCGACCTCTCCGGCGCCATGAGCTATCGTTTGGGATTCCTTATTCCCAGTGTCATTGTCCATCATGATGGTTTGGATTGGAACGTCGGTTTTGCCGTCGCTGCGGTCAAGCCCAGGCTTGGCACGCTGCGTTTGGGTTATGAAAACACGTTGCCGATCAAGCTGGAGGCGGAATTCAATCTCAGCAGGAATAGCAAGCTCGACTATGCGTATGATTTTGCCACGGCAGGCACGCGCGTCGCCTCGATAGGCTCGCATCAAGTGACGTTTAACTATGTCTTCGGCCGCTCGCCGGAGATCGGCGTTCCGGTTTTGTTTGCCTCGACGAACGCCTTGAACGTCCTCATCGAAACGATCACCCGCAGCACCCCGGCGGAACTTCCGCCGGAGGTTCTGGCTGCGGTAACGGACTTGACACCGGAATACCTGGCGCCGGCGCTTTTTTTGGAAGATGGCAACGTGGTCATTACGGCCGGGAAATTGTATGAAGGTGAATCCGCAGCCGAAACGCAAAATCGTTATCGCGCTTTCGCCGTCGCGATCGTGGGCATCCTGCGCGAGCATCCCAACAGCAGAGTCATCCTGCGAGCGGATGCGGCATCCGCACCGGACGCTGACGCTTTGGAGATTTTTTTAAACAAGCAGCTTGGCCTGACTTTCAACGACAATATTTCTGACAACTTTCATTCCACCGGCCCGCTGGCGCTCGAAGAATTCAAGCCGGGTCATCGCGCCATCACCCGCAAAGAGCCGCAACTCTCCAGCGAGCGTGTGGTCTTTGATTTGCGGGTCCCCGGTCGTACCCGCCAGACGCGGGATTGGCTTTTTAAGATAGCCGGGCCTAACGGCAAAGCGGTGCGAATTTTTTCGGGAAAGGGCAATTTACCCAGCGCGTTGGAATGGGACTGGCGCAATGCCAGGGGCAGAGTGGTTTCTCCCGGCATTTATCAGTGCCGGCTGATCCTGCGCTCGAAACGCGGAAAAGTGCATGTCTCGGCGCCGGTGCGTCTGGCGGTTTATTGGACGCGGCGCCATGTGATCATGAATTTTTATGAGAAGCCGGCGCTCAATCCACTTGAGAGCACGAGTGAGAATCTTGACAAGAAGAAATCGAATAAGCCCAAGGTCGTGCGGCGCTGAATTCCCATGCAAAGGAGAAGCAATATGAGCAACTTGATGAATTGGAGAAAAAATTGCAATCGTCGAAAATGGCTTTTTGCAACACTGATTTTGTTGGCCGTTTTCTCAAGCGCTTTTGACTGCACGGCTTTGGCAACGCCAACGCAGTCACAGCAAGCCGCGCCGGTAGAAGCCGGCGCGCCGGCCAACGTAACGCCGGCGCCGGCCGAAAGCTCGCCGCTGGAAAAGCTGACGGCTTGGGATATTCTCTGGATGTGCGACTGGTTTACCTGGCCGTTTATTTTTCTCACGGCGATTGGGTTGGCGTTCATCATTCATCGCGCGCTGTTGGAGTATCGACAAAAAGTCCGCGCGCACGCGCTGCTCGCGCAGCCCATCGAATACGCCGGTTTGCCGCAGTTCGTGAAGCTGCTCAGCATCGACAAGCCGAATCGCGCCTCGCTGCTCTTTCAGCAAATGATCAACACGTTCAGCAAGACGCGTAAGGCCGAAACTTTGCAGGATGACGTCAACAGTTACATCCAAAGCGAAAAAGATGCGCTTGATGGCTTCAACCGCACTGTCGGATTTTTGTCCGATACCGCTGGCGCGCTCGGTTTGTTGGGCACCGTTTGGGGTATTTTTGTCGTATTCTATGCCGGCAAAATGGATGGCCCCTCGATTTTGAAAGGCATGAGCATCGCGCTGATCACCACGCTGGTCGGTTTGATCATTAGCTTGCTGCTCAATATGGGCGCGCTTGCGGTTTTTTCTTTGTTCAATCGCCAGCTCAAGCTCATTAGTGAGCGCGCCGAAAAGCTGCGGCAGGCGTTGCTGCAATATCAGCTCGTGGCATCAGCGACTCCCATGCAGCACGAGCCGCAACGCCCTGAGCCTCCACGCCCGGCGCCTCCACGCCCGGCGCCTCCACGCCCGGTGCGGCAGGTCACGAGACCTCGCCGCGTGCGGAGGCCTGCGCCGGTGGCGGTCAACGACGAAGCAATGGAAGAGTGGGTGTGGCCAACAACAGATGGCGCCGATTACACGGACGGTGTCCATAGAGGATATATAAAATGATGAAAAGCGTGATCACTTTCTTTGTGGGCAGAGGGACAACCAATCGCTTGCGGCGTTCCGGTCTGCTCCTAAAAGCGAGTATTGTCATATTCATTTTAATCTGCCTGGGATTATTGGCCGATGTGAATTTGACATCTGCGGCGACAGCAGGCGCCAATAACCCCGGCGATAGTGGTATGGCAAGCGCGCCCATGGCGGCAGCGCCGCTCACCATTCAACTTTCACCTCACAGCGTGCTGGCAGGTTCGCCATTCAAATTGTCGGTGACGGTGGGATCGGCGGCAACGCCGGTCGTCGAATTGTTTGGCCTCGGCTTCGAGCTGCGCTATACGCCCTCGCCTTTTTTTCGTCCGGTCGCACCCGTCCGAATTCAACCTGGCGCATTTTTGCAGCCGGATACCTATGATTTTATTCGCCATGAGCCGGCCAATGCGGTTTTCTATCTGGCAATCAGCCGGAAGCGCGGCGCGCCGGGGCAATCCGGCTCCGGTGAGATTCTGTCGTTGAATTTTGAAGTTACCGCCAATGCGCCGCCGGGCACGCGCATTTGTTTTTCGTTGGCAAATATTACGGCCAATGATTCGACGGGAAAAGCGATTGCTTTGCAAACCGGACCAGCGGCGTGTCTCACCGTGGAAGACGTCGCCATTGTCGTGGTGCCGAATCCCTTTACGCCAAACGATGATGACTCCAACGATCATGTCGAATTCAGGCGCGATGGCGGCATTCCGCCGGATTGGGTCATTCGTCTCATGGATCGCGCCGGCCGCACGGTTCGTCTTTTGACCGGCGGCGCCAATACCTGGGATGGCCTCGATGACCAAGGCCGTCAACTGGCGCCGGGCGCCTATCTCTACACCATCAGCAACCGCGAGCAACTGATGAAGCGCGGCATCATCGCGTTGGTGCGATAGCAGGAAGGGAGCGCGGACTTTCTTGTCCGCGATGCGCTGGTGGA
>JAKEEU010000196.1 GCA_022616415.1 Candidatus Zhuqueibacterota bacterium
AAACTGGCTTACGCCGTGGCCCGCAACTATCCCAAAACCACGGATCAAAACCCTGAAAAAGCCTCGCTCCGTCAATGGGCCAATGGCTTGATCGCTGATTTTGATCAAGCAAGACGAATCGAAACGAGATACCTTGCCGCGTCCGTGCGTTACGCCTTGACGGCGACGCGAAACACATCCAAGGAGGATACCGCATGAATCACCAGAATCGTGACCGACAACCACAACAGCCGGAAAAAACAATCGGCGATTTTTTTCCGGAATACCTGAAAGCCGGCTATTTCGACTCCGCCGGAAATCTGGAGATTGAGTTTGTGACACGCGAAAAAATGGAGTCGTTGGCGGAAGGAATGACCAAGGCCTATCCAGCCCTGACCAGCAATCAAATCCGGCGATACTTTCAGCATTGCCGCGCTCTCGAAACGAAGTTGAAGAGCAAACAAGCGGAGTGGGAGCAACTGCGGGCGGAGTTTCAGAAGCTGGATATGTCCGCCGCGGACGCTTATGGGAAATCGCCCAGGAAAATCCCGCGCCTGTTTCACGATTTTATAAAAGCCAATGTGGCGGCAGTGAAAACAGAGCGGGATTTTCTGGAGGGGTTTCTGCCGCATTTTGAAGCCCTGGTCGGGTTCGGCTCAAAATTTTTCAAATCAGAAAGGAACTAACGCCATGCAAAAACTCGGACAAAAACACATCACGGGAACGATCATTTTGAAAAGCGGTATGCGCATCGGTGGCAGCAATGATTTACTGCAAATCGGCGGCGTGGACCTGACTTGCATCAAGCATCCTGGCACGCGCAAACCCTACATTCCCGGCTCCTCGTTCAAAGGCAAAATGCGTTCTGAACTGGAAAAGAAACTGGGCCGGATCAACGGCAATGAACCTTGTGGATGCGCCAGGCCCGATTGCCTGGTGTGCCTTTTGTTCGGGCCTCACAAAAAGACAAACCACGACCTTGGCCCTTCACGGCTAATTGTCCGCGACGCGGAAGTGGCCGTTGGCGGCGAACTGGAAAACAAAACGGAAAACATCATTGACCGCAAGGTTGGGACAGCGAAACATCCGCGCACGGTGGAACGCGTGGCCGCCGGCTCGGAATTTGATTTCAAAATCGGCGTTCAAATCTGGGAT
>JAKEEU010000197.1 GCA_022616415.1 Candidatus Zhuqueibacterota bacterium
ACGCATCGAGGAACTGTTGAAGGGTTGAAATGAAATTACCTTTCAACCTTTGCAGGATTTAACACGGATTGTTCGCTCTCCCCGTTAAAAAACCCCAGGCTGCGGCGGCGTCGAAGAGTATGGAAAATGGAACCACGGAGAACACAGAAGACACAGAGCCGGAGGAATACATCAAATGGAACAGCAACCGATTTGTTACGGATTTTTCTCTGTGCCCCCAGTGTCCTCTGTGGTTAACGGCGCTTTTTTCCTTTCTTCCTGTTAATCCTGAAAATCTTGTAAAGCCCGTTTAGTTCGCCCTCAATGCGACGAGTGCCATTTTGAAAAGCATGCGCAAGTCAACGCAGATTTTTGATGAAGCGGCGAATATCGTTGTGATTGCCTTCGAGATGGAATCGCAAGGTTCCCTCGACGACCTCGAAAATGAGGCGGGTTTGCAAGCCGCAGCGACATTCATAAAAGTCCTTGTGCAGACGCCGGATGCCACAACCTCGGTGAAGGTGAGGTTTTCCCCAAACATCGCTGACAGCATTGATGGCCTCGCCCAAAAGCCTGCGCTCGGCCTTGGGTTTGTTGCGCAACCCAAGCAAAAAGCGCCTGGTTAATTCAACCCTGGAGGAGGGCAATGTTTCCGCTGTAGGTTTTGAGCTTGCCGGCTTTGCGGTCTTTTTCGCCCTCGGCATGGAGTTTCTTTGTGAAGTTTTCCATTTCGGCTTCGGTGGCTCCGTATTCGCGCCAAGCGTAGTCAGTGGCTTCGACTTCCACGGGCCGCAAAGCAATGACTTGCTCTCCGTAGAGGATGCCAATGTCTTCACCCTTGGCCGCACGCTGCAACCACTGCGTAAGATTGCTGCGGGCTTTGGTGGGAGATAATGTTGTCATAAAGACGATATTAAGACGATATGGCGTCTTAACAAGCCATTTTTTGCAGTAATCGAGATGCTTGCTCGCTACGATTGCGGCTTCCCGGCGCAAATACGGCATGCGCGCCCGCTTTCCTCGCTGAAAAAGCAGTCTGGTCACATGAACGCATAAAACTAAACAGGATTAACAAG
>JAKEEU010000198.1 GCA_022616415.1 Candidatus Zhuqueibacterota bacterium
GCGTATGGCGGCACGCCGATTTACGACCGTTTGGTAACAGAGCGCCGGCTCATGGGCGACTTTTTCAACGGCTTTTATTATCAATTTGCCGACAAAGACGTACGCCGCTTCATGTTCGTGATGGAGAAGATATTCAACAATATTCTATTGCGAGTTTATCGCCGGCTGCTGTTTGCCCAGCATGATTTGCGCCGCTACGTTAAATCCATATTCAAACCACGGCCCGCTATCAACGGGTCAAACCATTTAATGGGAGGCAAATCCTATGAAAACGCTGCGCCTGATGGTCTATTTCTGCCGCATCGTTCCGCTATGGAGCCAAACGTTGAATACGCCCACCATCGCAATTTAGTCCGTTAGTGGGAAAGACGTAGATGGCAACATTGAGTCCATTCTTGGTTTGACCATACCGGGAATGGACTTTTCGTTTTAAAAGGCTTGATTAAAACAAAAATTATTATAACTTATGTTTTGTTTTCAATTCTACTTCCACTGCTAAAGACCGCATTGATATGAAAATTTTTTTTGCATTGTTTGCCGCCTTACTTTTGCTGGGATGCAGCACTCAGGAGCCCATCCCAGTAGATCGAGTTTTGCGCTACGGCATACCGCAGGCGCCGACTTCACTTGATCCAGCGGCGGCCGGGGATTTGGTTTACTATCAAATTGCGTTCAATATACTCGAGACCTTGATAGCAGTGGATTGGAAAAGCAGCGAATTTCTGCCGGTCTTGGCGATGGCATGGCGTGGTGATTCGTTAGGATTGCACTGGACGTTCTCATTACGGCGTGGCATATTTTTTCATGATGGCTCACCCTTGAATGCCGAGGCGGTGAAAATCTCTTTCGAACGGCAATTCGATCCTCATAGCCCGTACTATTGGCCTCAACTTACCGATACGCAGGGGCATGTTGCGTTTAGCATGCTCAAGGAAATTCGTACGCCGAATGATTCAACCGTCCAGTTCATTCTTAAATATCCCTACTCTGCTTTCCTCGATAATTTAGCGACGCCGTACTTTGCCACGATCGTCAGCCCTCGCGCGTTGAAAGAGTTTGGAGAAAGCTTCGGACATCAGCCAGTTGGCACAGGCCCTTTCCAGTTTGTGAAGTGGGAGCCGGACCGCGAGATTGTAATTAAAAAATTTCCACAGTATTGGGGTAAAAAGGCGCAACTTGATGGTGTGAGCTATCAAATTATGCAAAGCCTCGATGACAAGATTCAGGCTTTGCAGCAAGGCCAACTCGATGTGATTAGCGGCGTGAGCGCTGCCAGCGTGGATAAACTTTACCGCCTCCAAGGTATCAAAGTGGTGGAAGAGCCGCTATCGCTCGCTACCGTAATTCTGGGCATGAAATGTCAAAGCTATCCTTTTTCCAAAATCGAAGTGCGACGTGCTATTGCTCGCGGAATTGATAAGGAAAAAATCGTGATTAGGAGCAGTAGAGGCTTGGCAGTTGTGGCGAAGGGACCCCTGTCACCAATGCTGATGTATTATGATAGTACTTTGGCGTCACTAGGCTATGACTCGATTGCCGCAAAGGAATTGTTGCAAAACGCCGGCTACGAAAACGATTTTCCTATTAGCTTGAATCATTGCGTTGATACGGACTCACTGCGTGACAATCCCTTGGTGCAAGCCATCAAATCCGACTTAGAGAAAATAGGTTTTCCCATTCACGTCGCTGCCTATCATGATTGGTCGAATTACGAGGTAGATATTCTCGAAGGCAACAAAGGCCACATGTTTTTCATGGGTTGGATGAGCTATACTCGTCATCCGGATTATATTCTCTATTCGCTGTTTCAGTCACAATCTCCCAACAATTATTTCAACTATAAAAATCCCGAGGTGGATCGCTTGTTGGAACAAGCGCGCCAAACACTAGATTCCGAGCAGCAACGCCAACTCTACAGACGCGTACAAGAAATCATTTTAGAAGATGCGCCAGCGGTTTTCATCAGCCATCCCAAAGTCGTATATGTCAGAAGCGAGCGCGTGAAGAATTTTAAAGCCAACCCGCTGTATATACCGGTGCTGAATGAGGTGAGTTTGGATGACACCAAGTGAAATGTAGCGCCATCGCATGCTGTTAGAACGGAGATTCCCTCCAGAAAATAATCCCCTATTGGGCTGTGGTATTTGAGGCTCGCAGCTTCTCACCCGTATTCATTGGACAATAAATATTATGTTTTTGTCACAGATCTTGACTTTTAGAAAAAACTTCAGTATTATCATCACCATCAATTTTATGACGTGGTTGTCATAATTCCCCTCAATTGCTTTCCACAAAACCAGCGGAGGAAGCTATGCGTGTTACTTTGCTTGATCCCGCTACTCGCTTTGCAACCATTTAGCCCTACGAAAATCTCGGTTTAGCCTATCTCACGGCGGCTTTGCGCCAGCGCGGCCATGAGGTGCAACTGCTCAGCACCGCGCATCAAAACCTGTCGACGCGACAAACGCTTCGCGCCGTGACGCAATTCAATCCGGCGCTGCTCGGCATTACCGTGCTCGGCGCCAATGCCAAGCGCGCTATCAATGTCGTCCATCGCCTGCGGGAAAGCGGCTACAACGGGCACATTACGCTCGGCGGCTACTATCCGACTTTTCATGCGCCCGAGCTGATGCGCGGTTTTCCGGCGATTGACTCCATCGTGCGCAACGAAGGTGAGATGACGTTGATCGATCTCGTCGAACATTTGCCGGACAAGGATTTGAGCGGAGTTTTGGGCATCACTTACCGCGATGGAGCGGCGGTGAAAGAAAATGCCCAACGCCCGTTTGTGAAATCGCTGGATGATCTGCCGTTTCCATCGCGTGATTTTACGCTCCACGTGCTGCGCAAGGGCAACTACATTCATGTTTCCACTTCGCGCGGTTGTTATGCCAATTGCAGCTTTTGCTCGATTGCCAAGTTCTTCCGCATGGGCAACGGCAAAGTATGGCGCCGGCGCAGCACTGCCAGTCTGGCCGATGAAGTCGAGTCGCTCACCAAGCGTTTTCACTTCAACCGCTTCAAATTTATCGACGACCAGTTCATTCTCACCAACAAAGAAGGCCACGAATTCGCCGATGCCTTTGGCGCGGAGTTAGACCGGCGTAATTTGCAAATCAAATTTTCCATTGCCTGCCGCGCCAATAATATCGAGCGCAATTTATTCCTGCGGCTCAGGGAGATTGGCCTCGAGAAAGTTTTTGTCGGCGTGGAGGCCGGCCATCAGCGCGGCTTGGACACGTTCGACAAGGAAACTACGGTGGAGATGAACGACCAAGCGCTCGCCACGCTGCGGGAGTTGGGCCTGAAGTATGACATGGGATTTATCTTAGTCGATGCTTACACGACTTACGAAGAACTCACGCAGAATTTGCTCTACCTCATCAAGCACAAGAAGCTCATTAAAATAAAAGGTTCTTATCTTTCGGTGACGCCCTCGCTCGTGGCGTATGGCGGCACGCCGATTTACGACCGTTTGGTAACAGAGCGCCGGCTCATGGGCGACTTTTTCAACGGCTTTTATTATCAATTTGCCGACAAAGA
>JAKEEU010000199.1 GCA_022616415.1 Candidatus Zhuqueibacterota bacterium
GCGAGGCGCTTTTTGCCGAAGCAATCTCTTGATTTTCAAAGGATTGCTTCGCTGAAAAACGCTCGCAATGACGTTACAAAATAACCCGTAACGAGTATAGTCGCCACAGTGCCCGGTTTTGCACGCTCGCGCCAACGGAATCAATCACGACGTACGGACTTTGTCGCCACGTTTTGAGATCCACCAACAGGCTGTCGTAATTGTAACCCCAACCTGGGCCGAGCGCCACGACTTGAGCTTTTGACAAAATTGGATCAAAACCACACGGGTCGTCAGCATTCTCTATTTGCTGAAGAACGGGCAGGGGTTGCATTGATTGCGCGAAGAGATGAAAAGCTGGCAAGAAAGAGAAAGCGCAAATGGCAGACAGTAACCGTCTTGAAATTCGCATGGAATAGCACCTGATAAAGTTTGACTTTTATATGTGCAAAATTAAAGTACAAGATAAACGCCGTTATGCAAAAAGTCAACCCATTTGACTTTTTCATAAACTTTTGCTACCATTAAAGACAGTTCGACGCAGCACGAAACGAAAAGAGCGAATGGAAAAAGTTGATATTTGCATCGTCGGTTCCGGACCTTCCGGCATTGCCACCGCCGCGGCGCTCGTCAAATTGCGTCCAAGCTGGCGCGATCATCTCGTGATTTTGGAGAGAGCCGAACATCCGCGCCACAAGCTTTGCGGCGGCGGATTGACGCCGTGGGCGGACGTGCTTTTGCGCGAGCTTGATCTCACCGCGCCGGTGCCGGATGTATCGGTTGGCAAGGTGCAGCTTTATCTCAGCGACCGCCCTCTCGAATTTGATTCGCCAGGCATGTTGCGCACGATTCGCCGCAATGAATTTGACGCGGCGTTGGCAGCCGGCTTGCGGCAGAAGGGCGTGCGATTGTTGGAAAACACGCCGGTGCAGAATTTGATTGAAGAGCGGGATGGTATTCACGTGAAGACGGCCGCAGAAACTTTTCTCGCCAAAATCGTCGTCGGCGCGGATGGCGCCAAGAGCCTGGTGCGCCGCACATTTTTTCCGGAGGCTTCCTCGCGCGTGTCACGCTTGATCGAGATTTTGGTTCCGGCGGCCAACGGCCTGGCGCGGGAATTTGAGCGACGCACGGCCGTGATCGATTTTCGCCCCATTCGTAACGGCCTGCAAGGGTACGTTTGGGATTTTCCCTGCTTGTGCAGCGGCGCGCCGCATCTCAACATCGGAGTTTTCGACAGCCGGGTGCTTGCCGATGAGCAAGCGCCCCGCGCACATTTGCCTGATATTTTGCAACGCCATCTTGAGGCGCGGGGCTGGGATATTTCCGTCGATTTGATGGGCCATCCGGAGCGCTGGTTTCATCCGCAGGATGTTTACAGCCGGCCGCGCGTTTTGTTGGTGGGCGATGCCGCGGGCGTCGAGCCGTGGCTCGGCGAAGGGATTTCCATGGCTCTGGCTTATGGGCCAATTGCCGCGTCGGCGATATTGACGGCGTTGGAAGGCGGAGATTTTTCCTTTCATGATTATCGCCAACGCATTCTCTCGCAGCAACTCGGCAAGATTTTACGCCGTAATCGTCTGGTCGCCCGGCTGTTTTATATGCGTAAGCTCTTTCCCATGCTACCGCTCTTCAGTGACATTTTGCACGCTTACTTGAATCATCGTGTTAAACGAGGAATCAGGCACAACGGTGGCGGTGGGCGGAAGCAGTAGCAGTAGGCAGAAGCAATGGCAGTAAGGCACTTCAACCTGCCACTGCAACCGCCACTGCCACTTTCTCTCAAAGGAGTCGTCCATGATCGCAGCAGCCATCCAAATGGATTCAAAAGAAAACATCGCGGCAAATTGGGTAACCGCCAAGCGCCTCGCGGAGGAGGCGAAAGGCCGCGGCGCGCAGCTCGTGGCTTTTACGGAAACTTTTCTCTACGTCGGCCCGGACAAAACCGCGGCCTCCGATCTCGACGGCGAGTGGCTGCCGAAATTTTCCGCACTTGCTTCCGAGCTTGGCATTTACTTGCTCGCCGGCTCGGTCGGCGAGCGCATTCCGGATTCAAAGAAAATTTACAACACTTCGGTGCTGCTGGATCCGCGCGGCAAAGAGTTGGCGCGCTATCGGAAAATTCATCTCTTCGATGCGACGCTTCCCAATGGCCGTTCGTATCGCGAGTCCGATTATATTGCCCCGGGCGCGGAAGTCGTGATCGCCAAAACCGATTTCTGCGACGCCGGCCTGTCGATTTGCTACGATCTGCGTTTTCCGGAGCTTTATCGTAAGCTGGCGCGCGGCGGCGCAACGCGGCTGATTTTTGTTCCTTCCAACTTTACTTTGATGACCGGCAAGGATCATTGGCTGCCTTTGCTGCAAGCGCGGGCGATTGAGAATCAAGTCTACCTCATCGCGCCGAATCAGTGCGGCGAGAAATATGGCGGGCGCGCCAGTTGCGGCCGCAGCGCGATCATTGATCCGTGGGGCACCATGCTCGGCCTCGCGCCGCCGGACCAGGAAGCCGTGGTGGTGGCAGAGATAGATTTTGACTATCAGGACAAAGTTCGTCGCGCGCTGCCTTGTCTTAGCCACGCGCGGTTGTGAAACTCGCCATGTTGACTCGTTATGAAAAGCGCGCTTTAACCTCAAGCTAACCACGAAATCGTGTCCCCAACGGGGACAAATATGATAGCCCAGGGCAACGCCCTGGGAGCAAGAACATTTATCATGATTTTTAGCCCTGAAGGGGCGGAATTATTAGGCGAATTACCTTGAAAAAACTACCACAACCGCGAAGATTTTTTAAACCACCAAGACACAAAGGCACCCGACGGGCGTAGCCAAGAAAAACTGTTAAACTTCGTGTCTTAGTGCCTTCGTGGTTAGATTTGGTTGTGGCTACTGCAGCGCTAGGGTAATCACAAACATCGTCGATTTCGCCCTTCAAAAATGTTTTATTACCCATTCCAGGTTTCGGGGTTTGGCGACACTTATAATCTTGAGAGGGGCTCCAGCCGCCTAAAATCATCAAAGGGGTTCCGTCATCACCAACTCATGGGAGGAAGCCATGCGCGTTGCATTGCTTGATCCGGCCACACGTTTTGCCACGATTGAACCGTATGAAAATCTCGGCTTGGCCTATCTCACCGCGGCCTTGCGCCAGCAGGGCCATGAAGTTTTGCTGCTCAGCACGGCGCACCAAAATCTGTCGATGCGGCAAACGATCCGCGCGGTGACGCAGTTCAATCCGGCGCTGCTCGGCATCACCGTGCTCGGCGCCAATGCCAAGCGCGCCATCAATGTCGTGCATCGACTACGGGAGAGCGGCTATCATGGGCATATTACGCTCGGCGGCTATTATCCCACCTTTCATGCGACCGAGCTGATGCGCGGCTTTCCGGCGATTGACTCCATCGTGCGCAACGAGGGTGAGATGACGTTGCTCGATCTCGCCGAGCGTTTGCCGGACAAAGATTTGAGCGGCGTTTTGGGTATCACTTACCGCGACGGCGCGGCGGTGAAAGAAAATCCCCAACGCCCGTTCGTGAAGTCGCTGGACGAGCTGCCGTTTCCGGCGCGCGATTTTACCACGCGCGTCCTGCAGAAGGGCAATTACATTCACGTTTCCACCTCGCGCGGCTGTTATGCCAATTGCAGCTTTTGCTCGATTGCCAAGTTCTTCCGCATGGGCAACGGCAAGGTGTGGCGCCGGCGCAGCGCGGCGAGCTTGGCTGACGAAGTGGAGTCACTCACCAGACGTTTTCATTTCAACCGCTTCAAATTTATCGACGATCAGTTCATTCTGACCAACAAGGAGGGCCACGAATTTGCCGAGGCGTTTGGCGCCGAGCTGGGCCGGCGGAATTTGCAAATCAAGTTTTCCATTGCCTGTCGCGCCAACAATATCGAGCGCAATTTGTTCCTGCGGCTCAGGGAGATTGGTCTCGAGAAAATTTTTGTCGGCGTGGAAGCCGGTCACCAGCGCGGTTTGGACACCTTCGACAAGGAAACCACGGTGGAAATGAACGACCAGGCGCTTGCCACGCTGCGGGAGTTGGGCTTGAAGTACGACATGGGATTCATTTTGGTCGATGCTTTCACGACCTACGAGGAGCTCACGCAGAATTTGCTCTACCTCATCAAGCACAAGAAACTCATTAAAGTACCTGGTTCTTATCTTTCGGTGACTCCCTCTTTGGTGGCGTATGGCGGCACGCCGATTTACGACCGTTTGGTAACAGAGCGCCGGCTCATGGGCGACTTTTTCAACGGCTTTTATTATCAATTTGCCGACAAAGA
>JAKEEU010000200.1 GCA_022616415.1 Candidatus Zhuqueibacterota bacterium
CCTGGCGTTGTGGTACGATCATGACGATCAAAGAGGCAAAACGAATGAACGTAGTCATGTTCGGAGCAAATATCGCTTGGTTTTTGCCACGAGAATGAGGTGATGCAAGAAACATTACTTCCAAATTCAGCAAAGCTGGTTGCTTTGCACGCCGATGTGCAAGAGCGCGAATATTGGCTAATCCACGACAGATACGCGATTGGCCGCTTGCCGGACGTTTGCCAAATCGTCGTGACCCGCAAGATTGTCTCGCGAATTCATGCAGAAATTGAAAGGCGCGGCTCTCATTTTGTACTGCGCAATCTTAGCCGCAACCAGACCTTTGTCGAAGGAAGCCCAATCGAAGGCGAGCATATCCTGGCCCATAGCGAGAAGATTGGGTTGGCTGTTCCAGAGCCTTTGTTGGCGTTTGCCGATAGTGATCCGACGATCATTCCCGTTGAGATTCTGCACTATGATCCTCGCGCCATGATATTTCACCTGAAGGGGCAACCAATTGATCTGGCCCCCTCCGAATTTCGCTTATTACAGCATCTCTACCGGCGTAAAGGCGAAGTTTGCACGCGAGAAAGCTGCGCCGAAGCCATTTGGGGTAAAGATTTTCTTCCCGAGATGGCAGCCGACAATCTTGACAAAGCCTTGTTTAGCCTTCGCAAAAAACTTCGAAAAGTAGACGAAGGTGCAGAACTTATCAAAATCCGACGAGGCATTGGCTATGTGTTAGAATGCTAACGATTGTCTCACCCTCGTAGCACCTGAACACCCATACGGAGCAGCTGCATATTGTTATCTGAAAGTCCTCATGAGCTTTCCACCCCGTACATTGCTTCAAAATCGTTATCAAGCTATCCGGCTGATTGGCCAAGGCGGCATGGGCGTCGTCTATGAGGCGTTTGACCAGCGCTTAGGCCACACCGTAGCCATCAAGCAGATCACGCACGGCGATGCGCAGGCTTTTGGCCGCGAGGCGCAACTGCTAGCCCGTCTACGCCATCCGGCGCTGCCCAAAGTGACGGACTATTTTGTGGAGGAAAAGGGCCAATTCCTCGTTATGGACTACATTGCCGGCGATGATCTGGCTACAGCACTAGTACGATCCACGCAACCGTTTTCCTTGCCCCAAGTGTTAGCCTGGGCGGACCAGCTATTGGACGCGCTTGAATACCTGCATAGCCGCCAGCCGCCGATTCTCCATCGTGATATTAAGCCCGCGAATCTCAAACTTGGTGAGGATGGTGGCATTATTTTGCTCGACTTTGGTCTGGCAACGAGCA
>JAKEEU010000201.1 GCA_022616415.1 Candidatus Zhuqueibacterota bacterium
CGACCACGTCGAAACCCGTATGCTCGAGCTCGGAATAAACGTGGCGAAAAGTGTTACCCCCAAATGACGATTTTTTGCGAAAAATCATTTGACAATTACAGTTACATTTACATTTACGTTTCACTCGTTACGTTTTATTTTTACGTTTTACTTCTTACGTTTTACTCGTCACGTTTTACGCCTGGCATTTTATGCCCATTAACCGGTTTGGAGGAAAAGAGATGAATCGCGTGAGGTTATTGACGCTGATTTTTGCCATCGGCGCTTGCCTGTACGGCAAAAGTTTTTCGCAATCGGCGTCTTCGGACACAGTAGCCAGAATTTTGACTTTGCAACAGGCGATTGATTACGCTCTGCAGCGCAGTTATAATGTAAAGTTTCTCGGACTCTCGTTGGAGTCGTCGCGGCAAAATTTAATTGCGCGCAAAGGCAATTTCAAAACCAATGCCCAACTCCGTCTCGATTCCCCCAGACTGGATAAACAGCTTCTCCCCATCGAAGTGGCGAACGGCTTACCATCTTACACAACGCGTGGCACCTTGCGTTTTTCCGGTACGCTCGATATCAATCAGCCGTTGCCCACGAATGGCATTTTTACCCTATCGTCGCAATTATATCAAGAAAATGGCTCAACTTTGCTTACAGAGAACAAGGAGCTAAAACGAAAAGATTTCCTTACGTCAATTGGCTTGCGTCTCAGCCAACCACTGTTTACAATCAACACGTTAAAATTAGGCTATGAAGAAGCCAATCTCGATTACGAGCGCGCTTCCGGGCAGATTCGCCGCACCGAATTGGACGTAATTTACAACGTGACGCAAGCTTTTTACGATTTTTATCGCGCCACCCGTGGCTTGGAGATCGCGCGCGAAGACGTGAAACAGCAGGAAGAAGCGTATAATTTGGCGAGCAAAAAATACACGGCCGGTTTGATCCCCGAAGTTGAAGCCTTGCAGACGGAAGTTGACTTGGCGCAAAGCCGCAATCGGCTCCTCACGGCGGAAAGAACGCTATACCGCCAAGAAGACTTTTTCAAGCAAACCATCGGCATGCCGCTTTCTGAAAAGATCGCCGTGCAAACACAGATGGAATTCAAGCCGTTCGCCATCGATCTCGACAAAGCCATTGCGCACGGCATGGCCAATCGTTCCGAAATTCGCGAGCAGGCGATTGAACGGCGATTGCGAGAGATCGAGTTAAAGCGCACTGATGCTCGCTCCGAGTTTAAAGCTGATTTATCAGCCTATTATGATTTAACCGGCCTTAGTATTGCAGGAAATGACCCAAACGCCTTGCCCTATGATACTAGCACGCGCGAACTGCTTCGTTACAGTTGGAATAATTTGAAGGACAGCCCCAAAAATCGCGGCGTTATTTTTTCAGTCACGATGCCGCTGTGGGATTCCGGCGTGAATGGCGCCGAAGTGGCCTCGGCGAAAGCGCGTCTCGATCAAGCGGCGCTGACTCTTGAAAACGAGCGGATCACGGTCGAGCGTGAGATCAAAGACGTTGTGGGAAGAGTGCGTGAGGCGGAAAGCCGCGTCGGCGTGTTGGAGAAGAGCCAAAAATTGGCGGAACGCAGTTATGAGATCAGCCTGGCGCGCTTCGACAACGGTGACGTCACCGCGCAGACGCTGGCGCTGGATCGCGACCGTCTCAATCAAGCCCGCAGCGCTTATCTCGATGCCTACATCGATTACCAGACCGCCGTGGCCGATTTAAAACGCAAGACACTCTATGATTTTGAAAACAATCGCAGCTTGATGGAGGAAGAGAAAGAGAAATAAATATCCAACGGATGAAAAAGCGACCAACGGATAAGAAACAAAAACGTTGGTCGTTTTTTATCCGTTGGTAATAAAAATTCCAACCTGTTTTATAAATTGGTTTCACCGGGCCCCTACTCCACCACCACAGCCGTGCCAAAAACCAAAATCTCCGCGGCGTTGGCCATGATGTAGCTGGTCGAGAAACGCACGTCCACAACAGCGTTGGCGCCAAGTTGTTCCGCCACGGCAATCATCCGGTCGATCGACTGCTCGCGAGATTCGGCCATCAGCTTCGTATATTCCTCAATCTCGCCGCCGAGAATGTTTTTGAACACGGCCACGATGTCTTTTCCAATATGCCGGGCCCGAATGGTATTGCCTCTCACCAAGCCGAGCGTCTTCACAATGCGTTTGCCGGCTATCGTACTCGAGGATGCGACGATCATCGCTCCACCTCCTTCTGGTATTTGTCTGTTTTTGCCGTGAAAATCTTCTCGCGCGCCACCGAAACCATGAGCAACGTCAAGCCGCCAATCACGGCAATAATGCCAATCTTGACAACAAGCTCGAGCTGCGGATCGGCAATGATGGATTCAATCGCTTTGAAGCCGCCGTAGGTCAGCAAAATGACGCACCCAATCGAGAACACGATCCAACCGAGGCCGCGCTCAATGCGGTTGTAAATGCCGACCCAATACCGATCCCACACTTCCGGATGGGGTTTTGTGAATTGCATCGTTTTAGTCACCTCCTTCAATTTTGCATAGCGTTGCCATTCCTCCCGGCATTCGGGATATTGCCCGACGTACTGCTCGAAACGGGCCTTCTCCTCGCCCGAAATTTCGCCGTCGATGGCTGCCATCAGCAGCAGCCGGAATTTTTCTTTTTCGGAATCAGGCAACTGCATTATAAATATCCATTCAATTTTTTTCGCAGATGCTTTCTGGCGTTGAACAGCCGCGACATCACGGTGCCGATGGGGCAATCCAGCGTTTCAGCAATTTCCTTGTACGACATCTCCTGAAAATCTCTCAACATGATGATTTCCCGCTCTGGCGCATTGAGCGACGAGATAGCGCGCCACACGGCGTCCTTAAGCTCGTTGCGCTCGGCAATCACCGTAGGGTCATAATTTTCGTCAATAATCTCGGACAAAAATTTTTTGGACTTGTCAATTTCCGAAAAGGGGCGCGCATGTTTGGCGCGGTCACGCAAAAAGTTGGAGCAGAGGTTGCGCAGAATTTTGTAATACCAGGTAAAAAATCCGCTCTTGTGCGGCTGAAATTTGGCAACGGAACGATAAGCGCGGACAAACGCCTCCTGGGAAATATCCAAAGCATCTTCGTGCGTTCCCACCAAGCCCAGCGCCGTGTAGTAAGCCCGCTGTTTGTATTTTTCCACCAGAACGCCGAAAGCCTGCACCTCGCCAGCTTGGCAGCGGGAAATCAGCCAACTGTCGCGCTCTCGTTCCGGTTGCGACGTGTCGTTCATTCAATCATTGATACACTTCAACCGCGTTTTTATTCAGCGAAATTTCTCCCCCGCAGAACAAGGCTGGAACTCGCCACCCAAAAAGTTATTGCAGAAAAAAAATCTCCAACGGATAGAAACAACCCAACTGATTTTTTTATCCGTTGGTCTTAATCTATCCGTTGGAGTTTTTTTGAGTTGCGATTTTTCAGCGTTGGCGCTAGCGCAACAGAATCAGTTTTTTCACCGCGCGCTGGCGGCCAACGGTCAATTCGTAAAAGTAAATGCCCGCCGGAACCAAACGCCCGAAACGATCGCGGCCATCCCATAAAACCGTTTGGCGGCGCAGCAAATTTGCCGCGTTAAAATTCGCGACTTCCTGGCCGAGCAGATTGAAGATGCGCAGGCCCGGTTTGATATTCGTCCGGCCGAGATCGAAGCTGATTTGCACGGAACCATCTTGCGGCGTGAAAGGATTGGGCCGCGCCTCGTCGAGACGAAAATCAGCCGGTTGCGACGCGTCTTCACTTACCGCGGTGATGGTACGCATTTGTTCCGCCGCAGTTGCCTGCACCGGCTTGAGAGTCTGCTCTTTCATTTGGTCGCCAAAAGCGGCCGTAATATCTTTTCCCAGATAATACGTAGTGGAATTGAAGCTCAATGATCCCGTGATATTCGCGGTTGAAGTGACCTGCAAGCCGGAATCGCCATACGATCTCATGTCGCCGGTGTCATCGCTATCAACCGCGGAACTATCTTTGTAATAAAATCTCCTTTGGGCACCAAGCACCGGCACGCTTAAGAGCGTCAAAAAAGTGCCGGGGTCGCCTTTGACCATAAACCAGTTCAAGCTATCCGGCGGATTGGTGTTGGTGCGATCAAGAATCGTGCGATTTACCGGTGAATCCGGCGTTCCATCAACGGGAAAACCAGTGGTATTGAAAGCATTGAAAAACGCCATCCCACTGGCATTGGTATTGAAATCCACCGACTGGCGAATTTCAGTAACGGTCAAACCCGACACCACCGGTATGGTGGCATTCTTAGCGCCAAACACGGTGCTATACGGCAAATATTTGGTGCTAAAAGTAGCCGGAAGGTTTTGGCCCGCTACCGCTATATTCAATGAAATTTCACGAAACCCGCGCACCTCCCCGCCTGTAAAGCTGACGGAGACAAACTCCAGAGCGCTTTCTTTGAGAGTTAAAGGGACGGGAACTCCAAAAATAACGAAGGTGCCCCGTACCCGAACCTTGAGGCGGTCCAAAATATCCTGATCATTGCCAAACGGCGCTTTGATTTTGATGTCGGTAAACCAACCCGTACTTTCGTGGCCTTCGATGTAGCTTTCGCCTTCAACCATATCTGCGCCACTTCCGTTCGGGTCAGAAGTATAACGGATATGGGAATCAAGCGCAGGCGGATTTTTCACGTGCTGGAAGAGATAAAGCCAACCCTTTTCGTTGGTAATCGGATCCGTCACTTCCAGTTCGAGACGCGTATCGTCGCTGCCGTCCACCCATTTGTCCGTCGGCGCGCGGTCGCCGACGCCGCTTGGCATGAAAATCACTTCGTCATTGTCATCGGCGATGGCATCAGGGGTCTCCAACTCGCCTCTGGCATTAAGCTCATCGATTTGAAAGCGCGAGCGCCTGAACTCGCCGTTGATGAAGCAATACGCGGTGTGAATGCCAATCGAGTCGTTCGCGAGCGGCAGCAGCTTGCCGACGGAAACGATAATCGGGTCGTACTGCCGGGTCAACGATTTTTGTTGCGCCCACAGGTGTTGAGAAAAAACCAAACCGAGCAAAGCGGCCAAAATCAAACCACGACGCACATTAAAATACTTCAACATACACTTTTCTCCATGAAGTTGAGGGTAATTTTTTTGCCGCGCTTGAGAAAACCAGGAGTCGCTTGCCCCATGGCTTCACGCCTCGTCATGCGCCATATTTTCGAGGCGGAGAATGACGATGACGAAAAACAAATGCGGCCCATGAATTATAATCGCGCGATAATGTGCTACCCAAATGGCGTGTCCCAACGTGCGTGGCCCTCCGGACGCCGTCCACCCACATCCAGTTCTTATCCACCCAGGTCCTAAACTTGAACGCTGAATAACTGATGAATCAACCGAACAACGGATAAACCGGTAAACTTCAAAACGGATCGTGCACCATTTTTGCCGCCGTGTAGAACAATGCATTGAACAAAAACTTGTAAGTTGCTCTCACCTGGCCGCGGAATTGCGGACGAAAGCCGAAGAGCACCACACGCCCCGCGCCGACCGGCACTTCCACGAGCGCATGCTGTCCGACCAGTTGTTCTTCTCCTTCCAGCCAGCCGGAGAGCAGAAGATTCGCACGCGGATAAGTCAAAATTCCTTTGCCCTCGTCGAGGCGAAAAGCCGGGCTGTTGTTGAAAAAAATCGCTTCCTCGCGGCGCGCGCCGTAAGCCAGCGGATGGCGCGTATCCGCGAGCACGCGCAACATCGATCCCGGCGCATTGAATTTTTGCCGCGGCAAGCCGTCGGTGACGTCGCGGACTTGAATCCAAAAATTCCGGATCGGCAATTCCGTCGCATCATCCAGCGCTGCCAGCGTGCCGCCCTTCTCGACGAACATGCGCAATTGGTGAATCCCAATTTCGCCCAGGCCGTTGGCATACTGCGGCGGCACCCTGTCCGGATCGTGCCCGGCCTCGATGCTCCGGCTGGGCTGGTCTGGTAATATAATCACCTCAAACTTCTGATGCAAGTCCCCGGCGCGAATATCTGCATCGGTCAACGTCGTGTATGCAAAATCGTGCTGTTCCAACACCCAGCGCGTCCAGCCTTCGTCCATGTTCGCCACCCAGCTTTTGTACAACCCGACGCGCGGCGATTGCAAACGATACATCGCGCCGGTTGGGCTTGTTTGCAATCCCTGCACGTCGACGCCACTTCCTTGGGCAATCTCTTTTAACGTTGATTCACGACCTTTTCCATTTACGAAAATTGTGCCGATGGGAAACTCCTGATCGCCGTCGCGAATCGGCGCTTGTGCCCAAAAAGCCGCGAGGCCTTTTTTCAAGATGGCATTGAGCAAACGATAGCTGGCGGTGTTGGCCGGATCGAGCGCGAAAATAGACGCCGCGCCTGCAACGAATTTATCATTGAATGCAGCCGTTAGTTTCGCCGGCGCGTTTGGCAATTTCGGTATCGTGTTGATCGCAAACACCTCGACGCCGAGAAAGAGCGGCAAGGTGTGCGCCGTCGCGTCGTAAGGTTGCCGCAGGGCGCCGTCGCCCGCGCGCAACGCCGGATAGCGCTGATTCTCCAGGAGTGCTTTTGCGAAGCGGCCATAAGGCTGGCGAATCGGAATGATCCAATCGCCCTGGCGAAACGGCGCGCCGTCGGCGATAAACTTTTCAGTCGCGCGATAAACTTCAACCATGCCGATACGCATGACTTCGAGCAAATTTTTTAAACCTTCCGGATCACGTTGGTTCACGGGAATGACATACGCCGCCGGTTTCTCATTCCAATTCACGGCATTCTGCTGCACCTGCAAAAGGTTTTTCAGCCAAAACTCGCGATTGCGCGCCGCGTGTTCGAGAATCGCCGTCGCCGCGGCGAAATCGTAATCAACGATATCGCGCAGCGTCCATTTTCCGCCGGACCAAGGCTTGGGGAAATTCCAGGAAGCGCGGCGCGCATCGTAATGCGCATCGCCTCGCAATCTCTCTTCGGGAATTTCAACGGCAGTGGCATAGTCGGCGCTCGCGGCCTCGGTGAGAAAGCGCAAGCCGCCGTGATAATGCGGATACGCCCGCGCCGGCGTCCACGCATCGAAGATGGCGTTGGAAACGACGCCGGATTTGCCCTGCGCCATCAGCGTCGCCTGCACGTGCGTGCCGAGTGCACTGAGCAGGCCGGTGATGATTGGATCGACGTTTGGCTCGATAGGATCAGTGTACGGCGGCACAAACAGCCGCGCGCCATTTTGGCCCATCTGGTGCATATCCACCGTGATGTGCGGATGATAAACGTTTTGGATTTTCTCCACCGTAATGCGCGTCTCCGCTTGCGTGAACATGAACCAGTCGCGGTTGTTGTCGTGGCCGACGTACTTTTGATACAGCCACGGCATCG
Organism: Candidatus Zhuqueibacterota bacterium; assembly: GCA_022616415.1. Taxonomy (GTDB): domain Bacteria; phylum Zhuqueibacterota; class Zhuqueibacteria; order Zhuqueibacterales; family Zhuqueibacteraceae; genus Zhuqueibacter. The sequence continues at coordinate 7,372 of JAKEEU010000201.1, forward strand.
ACGCGGCCTCGTACTTCGTGCCCAAATTTTTGCGATACCAATCCACGATCATCAACTGCCCGTCGGGATTGTGCGCCGGCACGAGCAAGGTGATGACGTTGTCGAGAATCTGCTGCACCGCGGCCGAATTGTTCGAAGCGAGATGATGCGCCAGCTCCAGCGACATCTGCGCCGCGCCGACTTCGCTGGCGTGAATGCTGCAATTGATCAGTACCACCGCTTTGCCGCGAATAATGAGGTTGGCGCTCTCCGCTTCCGGCAAATCTCTCGGATCCACGAGCCGCGCTTGAATTTTTCGCCACTCCTCGATCTGGCGCAAGTTCGCCGGCGACGAGATGATCGCCATTATGAAGTCGTTTCCCTCAGTGGTCTTGCCCAAATTTTCAAGCTGCATGCGCTCCGAGGCTGCATCCAGCTTGCGCAAGTAATCCACCATCTGGTGATAATCCGCCAGTTTCTTCTCCGTCCCGATGCGAAAGCCGAGCATGGATTCGGGCGTGGGGAGCGCGCCGTTGGTTTGGGGATGGGCGATGCTGGCGGCAATCAGCCCAATCAGTATAAAGGCCTTGCTAATTCGATAGCGTTTTTGCATAAGTGGGTTTTCCTTCCTCGCCTGGTGAAATGATCGTTGTGTCAAATATTATAATAAATTCACAGGAGAAAGGCAAATAAGATTAAGGAATTTTGCATTTGTTTTTTTGCGTTTTAATCCGTATAATTGAGAAAAATTTTCGGGCCTTCTGCAAAGCAAACAGCATGAACGAAAACGGCAAGTCTCTTGAATCCTGGATTTGGGACGCGGCGTGCTCGATTCGCGGCGCCAAAGATGCGCCAAAATACAAAGAGTACATTCTGCCGCTCATCTTCACCAAGCGGCTGTGCGATGTATTTGATGACGAGCTGAATCGCATCGCCAAAGAAGTCGGCACGCGCGCCAAAGCATTCAAGCTGGTGAAGCACGACAAAAAGCTCGTGCGCTTTTATCTCCCGTTGCAGCCGGAAAATCCCGACGAGCCGGTGTGGTCGATCATTCGCAAGCTCGCGGACAAAATCGGGTTGCAGCTCACCACGTATCTGCGGGCGATTGCGGACGCGAACCCACTACTCAAAGGCATCATCGACCGCGTGGATTTCAACGCTACCACTCACGGCGTGCGCGATTTGGCCGACGACCGCTTGAGCAATCTCATCGAGCGCATCAGCGAAAAGCGCCTCGGCCTCAAGGACGTCGAGCCGGACATCATCGGGCGCAGCTACGAGTATCTCATCCGCAAATTTGCCGAGGGCAGCGTTTCCAGCGCCGGTGAGTTTTACACGCCCAAAGAAGTCGGCCTGCTCATGGCGCGCATCATCGACCCCGAGCCGGGCATGGAGATTTACGACCCCTGCTGTGGCTCCGCCGGCTTGCTCATCAAATGCCAGCTCGTACTGGAGCGCGAAAGGGAGCGCGGACTTTCCAGTCCGCGAGCCAGCGGGTTAGAAAACCCGCACTCCTTTGTCAAACTTTACGGTCAGGAATACACGCCCGAAACCTGGGCCATGGCCAACATGAACATGATCATCCACGACATGGAAGGCCAAATTGAAATCGGCGACGCGTTCAAAAATCCAAAATTCCGCAAAGCCAACCGCCTACGCACATTTGACCGCGTCGTCACCAATCCCATGTGGAATCAGGATTGGTTCACCGAAAAGGATTACGACGCCGACGAGCTGGACCGCTTTCCCAAAGGCGCGGGTTTTCCGGGCCGCAAGGCGGATTGGGGTTGGGTGCAAATCGTGCTCGCCAGCTTGAATGACGCCGGCCGCGCCGCCATCGTGCTCGATACCGGCGCAGCCTCGCGCGGATCGGGCAATGCCAACACGAACAAAGAGAAAGACGTGCGCCGCTGGTTCGTCGAACAAGATTTGATCGAAGGTGTGATTTATTTGCCGGAGAATTTGTTTTACAACACCACCGCGCCGGGCATCATCATCTTTTTGAACAAAGCCAAATCCAAAAAGCAAAAGGGCAAGCTCCTGCTGCTCAACGCCGGCGGCGAGTTTGCCAAAGGCGATCCCAAGAATTACATTCCCGAAGAAAGCATCGAGCGCATTGCCAAGACCTTCACGGCCTGGCGTGAAGAAGAGAAGTTTAGCCGCATCGTCAGCCGCGAGGAGATTGCGAAGAATGATTTTAACATCTCGCCGAGCCGTTACATTCATACTGGGGCGGGCGAAGAGTATCGGCCGATTGCGGAGATTGTGGAGGAGTTGGAGGTACTGGAGGAAGAGACGAGCAAAACGAATCAAAACCTGAAATCGATCCTCACAAAGTTGATCATTTGATATGAATGATTTGAAAGGAACAGAAATTGGTACAATTGCCCGAAACTGGAAAGTTGTTGATTTGGGTTCAGTTTGTGAGCCACCGCAATATGGTTTCACAGCCACAGCACAAGAAAAGGGCAATGTAAGATTTCTGAGAATAACCGATATCGGTGATGTTAGTGTGCGGTGGGATAATGTTCCTTATTGTGATTGTACAATTGAGGAGATTGAAAAATATCGACTGCAATCCGGTGACATCGTATTTGCTCGAATTGGCGCAACCACAGGAAAAAGTTATCTCATCGAGAATCCGCCCGATGCTGTTTTCGCATCATACTTGATTCGAGTTCGTACGAAGCCAGACATGAATCCCGTTTTCTTGAGTCATTTCTTCCATTCATCTGGTTATTGGCGACAGGTTGATGCTTACAAAAATGCCAATCTGAAAAAAGGTGTAAGTGGTTCGCTTCTGAAAACCCTTTCTGTCCCAGTTCCCCCTCTCTCCGAGCAGCGCAAAATCGCGGCAGTGTTGTCGCTAGTGCAGCGAGCGATTGAGCAGCAGGAGCGGCTCATCGCGCTGACCACGGAACTGAAAAAGGCGCTCATGCACAAACTCTTCACCGAAGGCCTGCGCGGCGAACCACTAAAGATGACCGAAATCGGCCCCGTGCCGGAGAGTTGGGAGGAGGCAACGCTTGGGCAGTTCGCAACTAAACCGCATGGTGTTTTGCAGACCGGCCCATTCGGAAGTCAGTTGCACAAAAACGAGTATCAGGATAGTGGAATTCCAGTCGTCAATCCCACACATCTTGCCGGCAACCGGATCAATCACGAAGATGTGCCAAGGGTCACACTTGAAACGGCTAAAAGGCTTGAACGACACATTCTGCGGAAAGGTGATATTCTCTTTGGAAGGCGGGGCGAAATTGGTCGGCATGGTCTTGTGACAGCCGAAGAAGATGGTTGGCTTTGCGGCACCGGGTGCTTTCTGGTTCGTGTGCGAAGCGAACGATTAGACAATCGTTTTCTTTCATATTATTTTTCAACTTCGCAAATCGTCACTTGGTTGAACTCTCACGCGGCTGGTGCAATTATGCCTAATCTCAACAATACCGTGCTGAGGCAAATGCCTGTTTGTTTTCCGGCGTTCGAAGATCAGCTTGAAATCGCAGATTGCCTCGACACAGTTGAACAAAAAATTCAAATTGCCGAGTCAAAAAGAGACGCTTTGAGAGATCTCTTCCACACCCTTTTGCACCAACTCATGACGGCGCAGATTCGCGTCCACAATTTGGAGTTAGAATGGAGCGCGGACATTCCTGTCCGCCATGCGCGTGTGGACTAGAAAGTCCACGCTCCCATCGCGTCCACGATTTAAAGTTACAAGGGAGCGCGGACATTCCTGTCCGCCATGCGCGCGTGAACTAGAAAGTCCACGCTCCTTTTGCACCAACTCATGACGGCGCAGATTCGCGTCCACGATTTGGAGTTAGAAGGGAGCGCGGACATTCTTGTCCGCAATAGACAGGCTTGAAGGCCTTCTTAATAAACGCATAAATTTTCGAGAAGACTAAAACCTGTGGACTAAAAGTCCACACTCCAATAGGAGGGCAATTATGAAAGAAGATTATGAAAACAGTGGCACTCAAAGTGCGCAAGGCGGACTGGAAAGTCCGCCCTCCCTTTCTTCTTTTTTCGATCCTGATAAAGAGATCGAGATGCACGTGCATCGTTTGCCGCATTGGCAACAAGGCGAGGTTTTCTATTTTGTCACGTGGCGGCTGGCTGATTCTTTACCGCAAGAGAAGCTCAAGCAGTGGCGGGAGGAAAAAGATAATTGGCTGCGCTTGCATCCCGAGCCGTGGGATGAGGAAACGGAGGAGGAATATCATCGCCAATTTTCAGATCGAATCGATCAATGGCTTGACGCCGGGGAAGGTTCCTGCGTTCTGCGGGATCCCGCGTTGGCCAATGTCGTCGCCGAAGCGTTCCATCATTTCGACGGCAAACGCTATGATCTCGTGGCTTTCGTGGTGATGCCGAATCACGTTCACGCGCTTTTTCGCCTGCGCGCGCCGCATCGCCTGGAGGAAGTGATCAAATCCTGGAAAGGTTTTACGGCGCGAGAGATTAACAAGCGTCTCGGCAAACGGGGAGAGTTATGGCAGGAAGGCTATTGGGATCGCATGATCCGCAATGAACGGCATTTCTTCAAATGCCTGGAGTATATTCAAAAGAACCCCAAGCGCGCGAAGTTGCGGGCAGGGGAATATATTTTATGGGAAGGGGAAACGGAGAGCGGACTTTCGAGTCCACACGAATGAGATAGCCAAATCAAGTCGTGCGGGTTGGAAAACCCGCACTCCCTTGAAGTGCCGGGCTTTCGAGTCCGCATGATTGAAATAGCCACAGAGGTAAAAACCAATAACCAGCAAAAAACGCGGGTTGGAAAACCCGCGCTCCCTTTATTTATGCCAACATCGAAAGAATACAAAACCGTGCAAGCGCGAATTCTGCACTATGCGCAGGAAATCGGTTGGAAGTACGTATCGCGCGAGGAAGCGGAACAGCGGCGTGGTCGCGGACTGGAAAGTCCGCGCTCCCTTTCCCTTTTCTTTGAGGATTTGCTCTATACCAAGGTGCGGGAGTTCAATTCTAAATACAAAGAGGCCGAAGGCGCGTTGGTGGGTACGCTGCAACGCTTGCATACCGACATTTATGGCAATCGCGAGTTTCTGGCTTACTTGCGGAATCAAGGCAAATTTCCCTATATGGAGGAGAATCGCGAGTTGGATTTGATGGTGATCGACTACGATGATCTCTTCCGGCCGCAGGAGAAGTGGCGCAATGTATACGAGGTTACCGAGGAGTTTTATTTTCACAACGACCGCTACGGCACGCGTGAGGATGTGGTGTTTCTCATCAATGGCATTCCGGTGCTGGCAATCGAATGCAAGAACGCCACGAAGGATGAGGCCATCGCGTTGGGAATCGATCAGATTCGCCGATATCACGCTGAAACACCGGAGGTGATGGTGCCGCAAATGCTCTTCACCGCCACCGAGGCCATTGGCTTTGCGTATGGCGTCACGTGGAACACAGTGCGCCGCAACATCTTTCGCTGGAAGCACGAAGAAGTCGGGAATCTGGAAGCCAAAATCAAAACATTTTGCGCCGTACCGCAGGTGTTGCGCTTTATCAAGGATTTCATTATTTTCGCGGAGAAAGAAGAAGAGCTGCAAAAATACCTGTTGCGCCAGCATCAAACGGCGGCGGTGGACAAGGTGGTAGCGCGAGCGCTCGAAGCGAAACGCACGCGCGGGCTGGTTTGGCACACGCAGGGCAGCGGCAAAACTTTTACGATGATCAAAGCCTATGAGAATGAACGCGAGGAGATGTTGAAACCGCACGGTTTCGTGCTCGATTTTGTGGGGATTTTCAACAAATTGGAAAAGGCGCTGGCCTTCGATAGTGATGAGATCAATGCCATTGTCAAAGATATGCGCCTGCTCAAGCAGCTTTTCAAAGCGAAAATGGAGAGCAAAGCGCCGGCGTATCTCCAACTAATCGCGCGCAATTTTGACGACAAGGACGTCGATAATCTGATCGAGTACTTCCGCGACAAAGAACGCCTCAAGGAGCTGTTCAAGGAATATAAAGAAATCGAGATGCTGTACGAGATCATCTCGCCTGACGCCTTTCTGCGGCCGTTTATCGAGGATTACGCGACTTTGTCGGGGATCTACGAGGTGGTGAGAAATGCTTACACCCGCCGCGTCTACGTCGATAAAGCGTTTCAAAAGAAAACGAACGAGCTGGTGCAGCAACACATTGGGGCGAGGATAAGCGAGGCAAGAGAAGAATACGTTGTCATTGATCGCAGGACGCTGGAAACCATCAAGCAGCGCGAGGAGGGCGACGCCACCAAGGTCATCAATTTGGTGAAGGCGATACAGAAAACCGCGGAGGAGAATGCCGGCGACCCGTTCCTTGTCGCGTTGACCGATCGGGCAAGAGCGGTGCAGGAAAGCTTCGAGGACCGCCAAACCGGCACGGCGGAGGCGCTGGCGGCTTTGTTGCATGAAATCGAGCGCAACGAGCAACGCAAGAAGCGGCAGGCCGAGAAGGGTTTGGACGCGCTGACATTTTTCGTTTTCGTGAGGCTGGAAGAGAGTGGCATTCCTAATGCCGAAACGGTGAGCAAAAAGGTGCAAGAGGCATTCGCGAATTATCCTAACTGGCAAAACAGCGAAAAAGAGTTGCGAGAGTTGCGCCAGCGGGTAACTTTTGCTATTTATGCGGAAGAAGATGATTTGGAAAAAGTCACGGAGTTGGTGGAGGGTTTATTCAGCACATTGCAGAGAACATATAACGGAGGGCGGACTTTCCAGTCCGCCTGAGAAGTCTATGCAAAACATATAACGGAGGGCGGACTTTCCAGTCCGCCTGAGAAGTCTATGCAAAACAAATGTAAGTGCGGACTAGAAAGTCCGCACTCCGTTTATGTGCAAAACAAACGCGGACTGGAAAGTCCGCGTTCCCTTTTCTTATCATGAATAAAGAAGATTTCAAACAGCGCGTGCTGGAGTGGGCCGGCAAACTCGATGTGCGGGTTCGCTCACTCGCGGTGCGTCCGATGAAAAATAAATGGGCCTCGTGCTCGACCGCCGGCAATCTGAATTTCAACGCGGATTTGTTGGAGCTTGACCGCGAGATTGGGGATTATGTCATCGTTCATGAGCTGCTGCACTTTTTTGTGCCCAATCACGGCAAGCTGTGGAAGAGCCTGATGAGGGTGCATCTCGGTGACTATGAACGCTTACAAGAACGACTGCGTCAGAGAATTAACTCTCGATAAAATAACTTTTGAAACGCAACCTCATTCCTTGCTCCATCTCGGCACCCTCCCCGGCGTCCACGGCGCGTTGATTTGCTCCAATTTTGCTTCGAGCTTGGCGAGATCGACTTCGATCAGTACGCGTAGATTTTCCAGCACAGCAGAAAATTCATCGGCGGCAATTTGATAGCCGTCTTGAAAAGTTTGCGTCGCCACCGACGTTGAAGTCCAATGCCCGCTGACAATATCCTGCACGCGCTCGATGATCGCGGGCGGCGTTGGCTCGTTGTGTCGTTGAATCAAACGATCGCCGGAGAGTTTGATTTGCAAATCCTTCAATCTTGTTTCAAGCGCGCGGACCTCCGCCATCAACGCCGGATCAGCTTCCGGTGTATTTTGCAGCGCTTTTTCGATGTGATCAAAACGTTTCTGCGTTTCCGCGGTCGCTTGTGCTGCGCCCAAGGCCGCACGCTGTAATCTCGCCGTCTTGCGTTGAAACGCGAGCAAGCCTTTTCGATCTTCCGCCGGCAACGTGGCAATTCCCAGCGGCACGGTTTCAAACGTCTGCGGCGCGCCAAGTTGGGTTTCGACCCCGTCAACACGTTTGGATAACGTCACGGTATAATTTCCCGGCACCACCATCGTGCCAACCGGAGGATCGACGAACGGATTGTCCGGCGGCGGTTCGAGACTCGCCGGATTCGCCGGCGGAAAACGCAAATCCCACACGACGCGCTGCATGCCCGCAGATGCGCCGCCATTCAAACGCCGCATGACGTTGCCCTCCGCGTCTTTGATCGTCAGAATGACCGCCGGTTTCTCTTCACGTTCCTCGGCGCGCAATTCGTCCCACTTCGGATACGGCGGAACGCCGCTCTGTTCTTCAATTTTCTTCTCATTCTCTTTCCGCTTTTGCCGGCGCGTTTTCAATTCTTTTTTGAGATAAAACGTGAACACCGCGCCAAACGGCGGGTTGGGCGCGATGAAATACGAATCTCCCTGAAAAGCTTTGCCGCGCAAGCCGAGCGGCGCGCTTTCCATGTACATCCACGTTTTCTTCACCGGAAAGAGATTGGCTTCGCTTTCAAGCAGCGCCGGCGTGATTTGTCGCAGCGGCGTGTAGTCATCGAGAATATAAAAACCGCGACCGAACGTCGCTATTGCCAGATCGTTCTCGCGCTGTTGAATCGCCAAATCACGCACCGCAATAATCGGCATACCGCCTTTGAGCTGAATCCATTTCTTGCCGCCGTCAATCGTAAAGAACACGCCAAACTCGGTGCCGGCAAATAAAAGCTCGGGCTTCACATGATCCTCAACCAACGCATAAACCGAGCCGCGCTCCGGCAGATTGCCGGCAATCGACTCCCAAGTTTTGCCGCGATCTTTGCTTTTCAAAGCATACGACTTGTAATCGCCATTCTTGTGATTATCGAACGCGGCATAAACAGTATTTGCATCATGTTGCGAGGCGGCGAGATAACTCACATACGTCATCTCCGGCACACCGGGAAACTCATCGTATTTTTGCCAATTGGCGCCGCCATCGCCAGTGACTTGAATCAGCCCGTCGTCGGTGCCGGCATAAATCAACCCTTCTTGCAGCGGCGATTCGCTGAGCGCAACGATGTTGCCAAAAAACGAAGTCGAAGCGTTTTTAGCCACCGCGTCGATGCGCTGAATTTTGCCCATCACTTTGAGCTGGTTGCGGTCGAGCCTGCGCGTGAGATCGGGACTGACAGGCCGCCAGGTGTTGCCGCGATCATCGCTGCGGAAAATTTTGTTCGCGGCAAAATACAACCGTGTATGCGAATGCGGGCTGATGATCAATGCTGAGTCCCAGTTCCAGCGCAATGCTTCCTCGCCTTTGCCCGGCTGCGGCTGAATGAGAATGCGCTCGCCGCTCTTTTTGTCGAAGCGCACCAACACGCCGTATTGAAGCTGTGAATAAACGATGTTCGGATCCTGCGGATCGACCTGCGTTTTGAAGCCATCACCGCCAAGGGTGACGAACCAATCTGCGTTGGCAATGCCGTGCATCGTAATCGTGCGCGACGGGCCGCCGAGCGAAAAATTGTCTTGCGTACCGCCGTAAATATTATAAAATGGAAAAGCATTGTCGACGCTGACGCGATAAAACTGCGTCACCGGCAGATTCGCCTTGAAGTGCCAGGTCGCGCCACGATCGAAACTTTCGTAAACGCCGCCATCACAGCCGGCCAAAAGATAATCGGTGTCGTTCGGATCGATCCACAACGCGTGGTTGTCAACGTGCTTGTATTTCTCGCCGACTTGCCGAAAAGTTCTGCCGCCGTCTTCGGTGACCATCATCCACGTGTCCAGCGAATAAACGCGGCCAACTTCTTTGGGATCACAAACGATTTCCTGATAATATTGCGGGCTGCCGCTCAAGTATCGGCTGCGCTTTTCCCAATTCTCGCCAATATCAACAGAGCGAAAGAATCCGCTCGAGTCATTCGCGGCCTCGATGATGGCGTACACGAAATTGGGATTTGCCGGTGAAATCGCCAAACCGATGCGGCCAAGCTCTTCGCTTGGTAAGCCATTTTTGATCTGCCGCCAGGTCGCGCCGGCGTCGGTGGATTTGTAAATGCCCGACTCCGGCCCTCCGTCGATGAGCGTCCACACGTGCCGGCGGCGCTGATACGACGCGGCAATGAGCACGTCGGGATTGCGTGGATCGTAGACGAGATCGCTGACGCCGGTTTTGTCACTGACGTGCAAAATGCGATTCCACGTTTGCCCGCCGTCGGTGGTTTTGTAAAGCCCGCGATCGCCGCCGTCGTTCCACAACGGCCCCTGCGCCGCAACGTACACGACGTTCGAGTTGCGCGGATCAACGACGATTTTGCCGATATGCTCGGAATTTTTGAGCCCCATATTCTTCCACGTCTTGCCGCCATCGAGCGATTTGTACACACCGTCACCGTAGGAAACACTGCGCTGGCTGTTGTTCTCGCCGCTCCCGACCCAAACCACGAGCGGATTGGTAGCATCAATGGTGACGCAGCCAATGGAATACGAGCCTTGCTGGTCGAACACCGGCTGCCACGTCGTGCCGGCGTTGATCGTTTTCCATACGCCACCAGAAGCCACGGCAACAAAATAGATGCTGCGATTTTGCGGATGCACCGCGATGTCGCCGATGCGTCCCGAAGTAAAAGCCGGCCCGATGCCGCGCAGCTTGAGGCCATTAAAAGTTTTTGCTGAGAGCGGGCCTTCGTCTTTGACTTCGACAGGGGCTGTGGTTTTCGGTGCTTTGGCTTGCTGGGCAAATGCCGAGGGTAGCACGCAGATGAGAAGGGTGAGAACAAAAGCAACTGATTTCATAGTGGACCTTCCTCCGAAAATTTAAACAACTTTTATTTATTGACTCCGCTTTCAACAACCAGCAACTAATCCAAAATCTTCCACCGGTAATATCCCAAAAAATATCGATTCTCCGGCACGGGGTGCCAACGGTCGTCGGGATGTTTGAGCAAATCGGCAAGGCGAACCTTTTTTAAAACACCGGAATCGTCATCACGCGGGCCGGTGTGATAGATGACGAAATCTTCAAAGCTCGGCGGCCTTCTGGAATCGCCAATGAAGAGCATCGCGTGTTGCGGCATTTGCACATCACCGGTATTCAAAAAAAAGAGCAAGTCGCCGGGCAGCACATTTGCCAAAGATTTTCCGAGAAACACGGTGTTGTAACTGCGCAGCTTGGCAGCGAGAGCAGTAACTGCAAACGTCGTGTCAGCCAAATCGGCTTCGGTAAAGCTGCCATCGTGCGTACGAAAAATTTTTGTTTCGAGTAGCGGCACGACAGGATAATTGTATTTGCGCACGTCGGCAATTGCCGCATCGACGAGAAACGGCTTGCTGCGGAGCCAAGCAGTATCGTGCCGCTTCAACGCTTCGCGATAGGCAAAGCGAATCAGTCCGGCGCAGTCATGATCGTCTTTGCGCCAAGCCGGGTCTTCTTTGTACAGTTGCGATTCCGCAATCGAAACAAACCAGCGACGAAAGTTGCGACGATCGGCTTCGTCGTCCAGCTCGCAAGCATCGGGGAAGCCGTCGGCGTCAACATCGCTTTTAGAGAGCGAATGAGCGCTGTTTGTCGTCTCGGTGTTCGTTTCGACAGCAACTTGCGATGTTTGCTCCGGCGCGGTTGAGCAGGATTGGAGCAGCCAGATGGCGAAGACGAATGCAGAGACGAAATACTTTCTATTCATAACAAACGAATTTATACTGTAAAACGAGTCGCCAAAATTCCCAACGGATAGATGAACCCAACTGTAAAAGCTTTTTCCGTTGGGTTCATCTATCCGCTGGGAACATTGGTTTTAAAATCTTTTGGTCGTAGCTCGTCCGCATTGTGGTAGTAAAAAAAAGATCAAACTTTAACACCTCGAATTTCCAGTTGCGATTTGCCAAAATTTACCAGCATGCCTACTGACAAGCCCAACGCTTTGAGATAGGTTTGCATCGTAGTAATCTCATAATTGACTTCTCGTTGCAGTGCGGTCACGCCCAAAATAACTTGATCTTCCACGAGCAAAAACCTCATTTTGAAATTTCGGATAATCTCGTCATTCTGGAAGATTTCTGTGGAAAAGCCATTTCATTTCTTGCGACACAAAAGGAATATCATCCTCTTGAAACCGCCGAATCAAAGCCTGATGATAGGTTGGCTCATCATATCCGACCCCCAGCTTCTTGTGGACATCAAAAATATTACCACGTAGTTTTTCGGTCAAATCCTTATAGATAAGTTCCATTCCCACTACCTCCCACTTTTCATTAGTTCCGGTAGCGTTGTTTTAGAAAATAATTTAATACCCTCTGACATCCATTCAACAGCAAGATTTTCAGTTGGGTTCATCTATCCGTTGGGGCCTCGAAAAAACATTTCCAATTTTCATGTTGTTTCCATTATTAAAATATCAACCTCTACTTCATACCAAAAACCATCTCCCCCTTTCCCGCTGCGCTGAATTTCCCCGCTCCGATTTCGGCAGTCGCTTTGATGAGCGTGAACAGCGGATCGATGCGCATCTGCAAATCACTTTGATCAAATAGATTGGTGACCCGATCGTACGCCAGCAAATAGCTCCGGTAATTGTCCAGAAAATTCTCGGCATTGAAATAAGCCAGCGAGTTTTCGTCAACATTGAGACTGCTGCGCGCGGCAACAAAATCGGAATTTTGCGCAATCGACTCAGTACGTTTTTGGCCGGCGTCGATGGCAGCGCGCAAAGTTGGCCGGTCGAACGCCATTAACAAATAGCCATCGACAATGGCAAAGTTCGGCTCGAAGGTGGTTGGACTCTTCACATAGTAAATACGGGTGCCGTTATACTCTTCGATTTGGATGTCCTCTTTTGGCGAATACAGATAAGTCAGCAGACGTTTGCCATATTGCTCGACACCTTTGGTATCATGCAAGCGTGCGCCGAGCAACTGCCGCCAGAAAAAGCGCGGGCCGGTGGTGTCGATGCCGGCGAAGAAGTACAGCAGTTGGTTGCCCATTTTGCTGATGAGATCGCGCGCGAGATTGAGATTGCTGCGCGTCTCGAAAGCTTTGATCGCCTCTTTCTCGGCGCGCATGGTGGTGACGTAATGCCAAAACGGCTGCGGGTTGATTGCGGTCGTCGCGTAAGAAAAAATCGCGTTCGCCGGAATGAAGTGCAGCATCTGCGCCTCGATTATCGGTGCTGCTGCAACTGCCGCTGCACTCGGGGAATCCGGCAATATAGTTACTGCTTCTCCGGTGATCTCGCGCAAAGTGCTTTCCACAGTTGCTGCGAGCGTTGAGGAAATTTGCCGGCTTTTCTCGACGCCGAAAAACTTTTCCGGAGCGACATAGCCGGCCAGGAAGGAAGTCTTCCCCACTCGCGGCAGCGATTGTCGCAGCGCCGCTTGAAAAGCCAGACTGCTCTCGTCTTTATTTAAATAGGAGGCAATCGCGCGCACGAGCAATCGCCGGTCGTCAGCGATGACGAGATAACCATCGACTACGGCGTAGTGAAACAGCGAAGCTTTTTTATCGACGGAAATTTGAAAAAGGCTTTGGCCGCGATATTCCTGTTTTTCGATCGTCATCTCGCCGCTGCGCACTTTTCCCAATGCTTTCAACGCGGTATTCACGGCTTGGGTTTTGAGATTGGCCGGCGTGACGAGCAGGACGTTGTTGCCTTCCGAAGCGGGGTAAATGGCGACGTAAACTTCATCCCCCATCGGATCAGTCAAAGCATTGAATTGCCCGCCCCAAGAGCCAAGCTCGGCGTTGAGCTTTTCCTGAAATTTGAAAAAGCGGTTGAACGGCGCCGCGGCTTTGAAATCCTGCCAGGCTTGCAATTGCACCAACTGCTTGGCGAATTTGGAGCTTTGCAATTTCTCCCAATTGTCTTGAAAATTAGGCAGGCTCCAACACATCTCGAAGTCCGGCAGAATGAAAAGCGCGATTTTTTCGCGGTCGTTCAACGCGCCCGCCTGCCCGTGATCAGATTTTGCGAAGGAAGTGAGCTGAAAAGTGAAATCGTTTTTTTCATTTGCAGCGTTAATTTGCCCGTGTACGGCCATGAGCGTAGTATTGGCAAACGGAACGTACTCGGCTTGCGGCTGCTTTTGCAGCTCAACATAAAGCTGGCGCAAAGGCTCGACGGCTTCCGGTGGCCGCAATCTCGTGAGCGCGAGAACGGCTGCTTCGATGACCCATGCGTTTTCGTCTTTCAGTCTGGCAATGAGCTTTTCGACGCGGCGATTGTCGGCAGTTTCCATCTCGCCGAGTTTTTGCACGGCGAGCAAGCGGTTCGTCGCTTCGGTATCGCCGGCGAGCCGGAGAAGGGCATCAAGCTTTTGCTCTTCAGAAAGCGAGTCAAGCGCAGTGCCGGCCAAGCGGCGTACGGCCTCAAAAAATTTTTCTTCGTCGGCTTTTACCGGCTGCAGCTCGCGCAAAACGATTTGTGGCTCCCGCGCTTCTTCCGTGGCCGGCGCTTTCGCTTTCGTGCTGGTAAGCTGTTGGCCTTTCCATAGAAACAAGAACAAAACGATGGCCGCAACGACAGCTGCTGCGGTGATCAAATAGTAATATGGTTTTTTCATGAGCGTATTCCAGAAAAACTTTTTAAAATCTGCATAACTATTGCCATGAAAATTTCCAAAAATTAGAAAGGTAATTTCGGACTCGAATTACAATACAATCTTGGAGTACCTGCGTGCTTTACCATAAACCGCTGCTGCCGCTATGTGATTGCAGAAAACTGCTAATGATGCTGCGAGCATTCATAATGCAACAAGAGAACCCTTTATCGATGCAAGACGTTTTGATGTGCAAAAAGTTTCAGGGAAATCAGAATTGTACTGTTCGGTGGTGGCAGTAGAAGCGTTGGTCTTCAAGATTATTTTAGTAGAAGCTTGCACCCCTTTATCGAGAAGCAATACTTTGTCACGCCAAGCATTCCAAGCGAATTCGTTCGGTTTGGCATTTCTGATTTTAGTTTGCTATCAGTAGCTAATGTACAAAAATTCAAAATCAAAATCAACTTGGTTTTTTGCCGCACTAAATAAAAAGACAAAGTCGGGCCGCGTAGATGCTTCCTCTCCGCAAACCCGACTTTGTCTATTGTTCTGTTAATAGCACCGTAACTTTCACCTCACATCATACCTCAAAAACCTCACAAACGCGCTGGCAAACGCGGCGAGGGTGTACAATCCCAACAAGCCAAAATCGATCAGCGTCGGCGCGATGGCCGCGGCATAGATGTGCTCAGGCGGGGTGAATTTCGGCATGTCGGATAAATCCAGCGTGCCTTTGTCGCGGTCGCCGCCGATTTTGATGCCGATGTTGGTGTTGATTTCAATGCGGAAGCCGCCCATGCCGCCGGATTGCTTCTGCTTCTTATCGGCATATTCGGTGAACGCGGTGCGATAATTTTGCATGGCATCTTCGCAGCGCGTTTTCAATCCGGCGTCGGTGCCGGCCAGATTCAGCGCCGCGAGCTGGTAAGCCGAGGCCGGCGAGAAACGCGAGAGTGAAAATGCCAAACGCTGCTGCTCGGCTTTGCGGTTACGTGCTGTTTCCTGCAATTGCTGTGTGAAGGCATTGATATCTTTCTGCATCTGCTTGCGCTCTTTGTCATCTTCCTCCAGCCATTCCCATTCGTGTTCGTCACGATACGCTTCCCGCTCTTTTTCGTTCATACCCTGCATGGCCGCCTCGCGCTGACGCCATTTTTCCTGAATGCCTTCCCGATGCTTTTCCCATTGCGATTTTTCAAAACCATCTTGCTGGCCTTCGATTTCTGCGACGGTCGGCACGGAGACAAGTTGGCCGGCGGCCATCACGCCCGCGCGCGGTATGATCAACACGAATGCCACCCACGCCACCAATGAAACCAGAAATGAAACCGCCGATTGCCGCGTTAACGTCGAGACTAAAATCCCGAAGGCCATAAAAAAAGTGAAGAACAAAATCGAAACGCCGAGCAAAGAGCCGAGCTTGGCCCAGTGTACACTCAACATCGGCACGCGATACAGCATCACCAACAAAACACCCAGCATGATGGGAATGAGTAACGGCACCACCAGTCCGAGCCACGATCCGGCAAATTTTGCCAGAATGTATTGCGCCCGCGGCACGGCGTTGGAAAAAGTCAATTGCAGCGTGCCGGCTTCGCGCTCGCCATTTACCGCGTCGTAAGTAAACAAAATCGCAAAGAGCGAGAGCACGACTTGCACGATGAAAACAAAATCGACGTAACGAAAAACCGCGAAGATGGTGTCGGTGGAATAAATGCTGCTCCGCAGCTTGATGCCGTCAAAATTGCTCACCGACGAGAGCCGCCCGATGTCGTTGTTGACGCCCGAGACGAAAATTTGCATCGGGTCGGGTTGGCGATAAACCTTGTTGTTGATCGCCATCCATGATGAGGCTTCGCGCAAATCCTGCTCGGCCAACTGCACGGCTGCGTCGTATTGTTTCACCGCGGCGTGATATTCCTGAATGCCGACGAAGACGCTCAACAAAATGAGAACGGCGCACGTCGCAAACGTCGCAACGAATTTGGGGCTGAGCAGAATGGCTTTCAGCTCTTTTTGAATCAACGTTCCCAACATAAGTTTTTCCTTTCCAAATAAACTTTGCAACGAAAAGGGAACCGCAACGAAAAAAGCAATTCACGTTTTACCTATTACGTTTTACGAATTACGAAAAACGAGCAAGCATGTCAAAACTATCGTACATCATACCGCAAAAACGCCACATACGCGCCGGCAAAAAAGACAAGATTGAACAACGCTAAAATGCCCAAATCAACCAACGCCGCGCCGAGAACGTCTTGCAGCGGAACGGATTTGAAAACAAACGGCGGAATTTCGCGCGGGTTGATCGGGTCTTTCTTCGCTTCCTCGCCGTCGGTGTGGCGAAACGCCATGATACGAAAGCCGCCGAGCAGCACGCCGGTTTTTTCTTTCATAAATTTCGCATACGCCTGTTGGTAATCTGTGGCCGCGTTGAGATAATGTTGCTTCAATTCCAAAGAGGTGCCGACCAAATTGGTGATGGCCAATGAGAAAGAAGCCGCCGGCGAAATGCGCGCCAAGCCGAAAGCCGCCCGCTCGCGCACGGCCTCGCGATTGCGGCGCTCTTCGTTGAGACGCTTGGACAGCGCCTGCATTTTTTGCTCGCGCTCATCGCCGAGTTTCTGCATGAAAGAATTGAATTCACTCAGCATCCGCTCGGGATTTTCTCGCAGGCTTTCATCCGGTTTGAAATTGCTCATTTTGCCGCGATCTTCCTGCCAGAGTTGTGCGGCAAGGCGGGCGCGTTGCGAAGCTTGCTCATCAAGCGACGGTACTTTCACGGCGCGGCCGGCGAGCAGCACGGAAGTGCGCGGCACGATCAACATGGCAAAA
Source organism: Candidatus Zhuqueibacterota bacterium (assembly GCA_022616415.1). Classification (GTDB taxonomy): domain Bacteria; phylum Zhuqueibacterota; class Zhuqueibacteria; order Zhuqueibacterales; family Zhuqueibacteraceae; genus Zhuqueibacter. Next base: position 24,440 of record JAKEEU010000201.1, read on the forward strand.
ATCCACACGACCAGCAGCAGCAGAAATGAGCTGGATGAACGTTCCGTCATCGCGGAAATGAAAACGGACAAAGTCAGGAAGACGCCGAAATAAAGCAGGCCAGCAAGGATGACGAGCGCCAGTCGCATCCAATCATCGCTCGCCATCGGCACGCCGAGCAGGGGCAAAACAAAACTGCCGAGCAAAATGGGAATGAGCAACGGAATCGCCAGCGCCAAAAACGTGCCGGTGATTTTGCCGAGAATGTATTTGTCGCGTGGGACGGCATTGGCAAATGACAGGCGCAGCGTGCCGCGCTCTTTCTCGCCGCAGATCGCGTCGTAAGCAAAGAGAATCGCGAACAGCGAGAGCACGATTTGAAAGACAAAATCTAAATCGAGAAAACGGAAGACGGCGAAAATAGGATCGTCGCCGTAGCGGCTGTCTTCGGCGCCGACTTCGCCGCGGCCGCGCACTTCGACGTTGCGGCCGATGTCGTTCGAGATGCCGGTGACCAACGCCCCCAAGGGCTGTGGCGGCAGAAAGATGCGATGGTTGCGCACCATCAGCCAATCCGTCAAGCCCTCCATTTGCCGCAGATTTTCGGCGATGGCGGCTTCGTATTGCCTTTGGCTCACTTGATAATTGCGCGCGCCGACGTAAAAGGTGAGCAGAATCAGCACGGCGCACACGCCGAAGGTTAGCGCAAATTTGGTCGAGCCAATGATGTCGCGGAGTTCTTTTTCGACAATTAATTTGAACATGCTTGCCTCTTGTTTTTGAGGTATCCGGATTTGGCGAATCGTCCGGAAGAGGTTTTTATACTGACGCATCGGTCGTCATTGCGAGTCCCGCGCTTTCCAGCAGGACTCGCAATGACGACTCTCTCATTTTAAAATATTCTGTTATGGTTTCGGCGCTTTGGTCGGGCGCACACGAATATCGGTGATGCCGTTGGGCGGCAGCGCGGCGACGGAAATGGCAAAGCTCAACCAGCTTTCATCTTTTTTCGATTGCACCAACACTTCGATGGCGTGCTCGCTGGAGCTGATGACGCTGTGCAATTTTAGCCCGCCGCTTTGTTCGTAAAAACCAATGTCCTGCTGCGCATTTTCCGGATCGCCGCCATGCTCTTCGTGAAAACGGCGCAACGTGGCGAGATCGCCGGTGTTGAAAGCGCCAATGAATTTTTCCAATGTATTTCCTGCCGGTGTGTTGGGCAATTTGAGATTTTCTTCCACAGTTGCGGTGGCCTGTTGCGTCGCCGGCGATTTCAATTCCTCCAATTCTTTTTGTGTTGTTGCAATAACGCGCTGCAATTCATTGATACGTTGTTGATCGGCTGCCTTTGCGACGAGATTTTTAAGCGCCGCTAAATGCGCGACTTTCAGTGCCTGTTCAGCGGTTGTTTCAATATCCGGCTTGACGCCCGTGCCTTCCCAATTGGTTTTCGTAATCGGATTGATCGGTTACGATATCTTTTTACGCGACGCCGGCCATGTAGTGCATGTACAAATCTTCGAGCTTCTCGCCAGCCAATTCTTTGCGCGTGCGCTGCATCACCAGTTGGCCTTGTTTCATAATGCCGACGACGTCGGCGATTTCTTTGGCGCGGAAAATATCGTGGGTGGACATCAAGATGGCCTTGCCTTCGTCGCGCAGCGATTCCAACAGATGAATGAATTCGAATCCGGCTTTGGGATCGAGGCCGGAGGTCGGCTCGTCAAGAAGAATTGCCGGCGCGTCTTTGAGAATGGCGATGGCGATGCCGCATTTTTGGCGCATGCCTTTGGAGAAGCCTTTCAAGCGCTTGTTGTGCGCTTCTTCCTGCAAACCGACACGCAATAAAACACGGCGATAATCATCTTTGGTGTAATTCGTCTTACCGCCGAGCCGCGCGAAGAAGTCGAGATTTTGCATCGCGGTAAAGTTAGGATAGAGCATCACGTTCTCGGAGACGAAAGCAATTTTCTGTTTGGCAGCCAGCGGCGCTTTGTGCGTCACGATGCCGTCGATGCGCGCTTCGCCTGTGGTCGGCTCGATGAAGTTGAGAAACAGATTGATCGCCGTGGTTTTGCCCGCGCCGTTCGCGCCGAGCATGGTGTAAATCTGTTTCGGCTGCACCGCAAACGAAACGTGATCGAGCGCCAGCACGCCGTCTTCGTAGCGCTTGGTTAAATTTTCCGCTTCGAGCAACGGACGGCCATTTTCAGAATCTTGCAACGCCATTGTATGCCTCGTAGAAATGGATTACTGGATCGTTGGATTGATGGATCATTGGATTTTTGGATTACTGGATTTATGGATTTTTGCTTTTCCATTAATCCAGAAATCCATTACTCCATCAATCCATTATTTTCGTGACAGGCGGATGCCGAAGATGACGATGCCGGCCACCACTGCCAAAATCGAGGTGATGATAAACGCCATGCCCCAGATGTTGGCTTCGGATTGCACTTCGACAGTGACGGTTTTGTCTTCGCCGGTGATGGGCTTGTCCTCGGACAGCGCGGTGGTGCGGATGCGAAATTCGTAGCGGCCGGCGGACACGTCATTCGGCGGCGTGAATTTGAACTGCACGCGTTTTTCTTCGGCGATGTCCAGCGATTGAATCAGCGGCGGCTCGATTTGCTTGCTCCAATTCAGTGGCGGATCGACTTCGATGGCGACGTTGTCCATGCGGCGCGTGCCTTCGTTGACAACTTCGAGGTTCGCCGCGACTGCTTCGCTCGGCTTGATGGAATAGAAAAGCTGCAGCGCGCGCACGAGCAATTTGCCGACGCCACGCGGCAAAAGCTCCAAGCGCACGTAACCGACATTCAGCACGGCAATTTCTTCCGGCGTCCATTGCTTCGTGCGCACCTCGCCCAACGTTTCGTCTTGATCGTTGGGAATAACCAGAACATAAAATGGAATGGGCTTGTCGATGGTCACTTCCGGCGTCGGGCGGTCCGGCAGAAAAATTTGCAGCGCGGCGCGGCGCGTGTTGGTGCTCCCGGTAAATTTGAATTGGCTCAAGCGCGCACGGCTGACCGGATCGCTGAACGAACGATTGATCTGCGGCGGCAAATTGACGACTTCCAATTTGAAAATGTTCGTCGTGCCGCTGAACAGCTCGAGCGTCAAATCGAACGTGGCCGAGCCGCCGAGATCGGCTTCCTGAGAAAACTGTTCCGACTGCACCAGCACTCTGTTGACGCTGGCGTCTTTTTGCAAATAAATTTTCGGACTGCGCTGGCTGCCGTTGCCGTAGACAATGTTGACCATCACGGCGTCGAGATCTTGCAGCAGCGCGAAATCGATCTCCACCGGCTCACCGTAGCGGAGCTGCTCGATCTTCGCTTCGTAAGGCTGGCTGATAATGGCGTTCGCGTCATTCAACAGCGAGATGTAAACGTCGTTGACGACATCGGGCTGCAACGAGCGGAATAGCTCGTCATCGAGGTTGATCAGCTTCTTAAAATCCGCGCCGCCGCCGGAAGTATTTTCGAGGCGCAGGCGCACGTGCTTGCGCCCGTCTTTATTTTGATACTTCACCGCTTTCGCGACCGCGACGTACTGCTTTTCAAACAACACGGCCAGCAACGATTGTTGATAGTTGACCTCGGCATCCGCAAAAAGATTGCGGCTGCGATCCAGCTCGAGTTTGGAGATGAGATTTTTCTCGAAGAGCTTTTGCTTCTGCTCGTATTCGGCGCGGGCATATTCGTAAGCTTCTTTGGCGCGCTTGAGGCCGAGCAGGCGATATTGATCGTCGCGCTGGTTGTAATTGACCTGCGATGCGGCATGATATGCGTACATACTAGCGAGCAGCAAAGTAATTTTGAAAACTTTTGAGTAAGATATATTGTTCAGCATGGCTTTCAGTTTTTCTGTTTCGGCAACCACGGACGAATTATTGATTGTTGTTGCGAATCATCATCCGGCCTTGGCTTTCCTTTTTGATCAGCGATGCCTGCATGGTTTTGTCGCCGCGCTTGTATTGCAGCTCGATTTTCGCGCCGACGGCGAGCTTCTCGTACATCTCGGAAAGCTGCTGGGTCGATTTGATTTTTTCGCCGTTGAAGCTCTCGATAATATCATCTTGTTTGAAGTCGGCTGACGCCACATTTTGCATCACGCCGACGACTTTGAAGACGTTCTCTTTTTTGCCAATGATCAGGCCGAGGCCGAGCAAGGGAGCGATGTCGCCAGCGTCTTGGCCGGGGCCGCCGAATGTGAAGCGCTGCATTTTAACGCCGCCCCCGCCGGAGGCCGGGCCGCCGGTCGTCGCCAGTTGCATTTTTATTTTCGGCAAATCTTTGGGATCGGCTTTTGCGAACGACACGATGAAACGTTCTTCTTTGCGCCGCACGCCCATTTTAAATTCCGCGCCGACTGCCGTTTCATTGTAAGCCGCCTCCAATTCTTTGAGCGTTTTGAGGCGCTTGCCGTTACACATCAGAACCACGTCGCCAGCTTGGACGTCGAGGTCTTTGTAAGCTTTCGGGCGCATATCAGCGGGCGCGACGTGGAGAAATTTGATCTCTTTGCCGTCATCGACCACAACCGCGCCAAGCTCGCCCAAGTTGAAAGGCTCGCCGACAATATTGACCGCCGTGGAATCGCTGCGAGAGACAAAGGTTTGGGCTTTTGCCGCTATGGCCGTGATGGCGATCACGATCATCAAAGTTGTCACTGCGAAAACGCGCTTCATAATTTGCTCCTTGTAAAAGTGAAAAATGATTTTTATTTTTAAAAACAACTGTGCAAATCAATCTGAACCCAAAAGAATATACCAACGGATGAAAAGCGACCAACGGATTTAGAAACCTTATTAGATCAGTTGGTCGTTGTTTAATCCGTTGGAAAAAATTTAATATTTTTTGTCTCGCGTATTTTTCGGATTTAACACGTTGCTTGCCAAACCGGCAAACCGTCCAACGCTTTTCTCTTACGACGATTCAATATACGTCTTCGGTTTGATTTCCGATAGTTAAAGAATGTTAGGGAGTGTTAAAAAATGTTAAATCGCGAGCATTTTTGCTGCAAATCGCGTAAATTAGAAGCATGAAATTGTCGAAGAAAATAGTCGGCGCGATCGTCGCCCTTATGTCGCTGGCGCTGCTGGGTCTCATCGGCGTGCAGCTTTACCTGCTCGAGCACGCGATGGAGTTGAAGAAGCAGGCGTTCCGCCAAAACGTCAACGCCGCGCTCACCAGCATCGTACAGCAGCTCGAGACCAAAGAAATGGTGGCGAAGGTCCTCGATGTGACGGTGAAAACGCCGCCGCAAAAACGTTTGGCAATCTTTGGTATGCGCCCCGACGCCAACGTGAATCATCTTGAATGGGCAGATAGTGTTTTTATTACTGAGCGACTCGAGATTAAAGATCCACAAGTTAAATTTGACAGCAACAAAGTATCGTTCAATTTGCCCACGCCGCAGCATGTCCGTCTGGTTTTCCTTGATTCGCTGGGTCAAAATGCGGAACCGATCATCGACGAATTCAAACCGGCCGGTAAACACGAGTTGATTTTAAAACAGTCCCCTTTTAAAAAGAGGGTCTTTTTTGCAAGCTTCGCCACCGACAGCTTATCTTTCGTCACTAAAATAGGCGGCGGCCAAACTGGCGGTATGACTTTCACTGCGATTGCAACCGAGCAAAGGCAACGCATTGTTCGCAGAGTTTTGGATGATCTGACGCGCCCACGCAGCATGCCATTGGAAGCGAGAGTCAAGCCGGCGATTTTAGATTCTGTAATTGGCTCGACCTTGATGACAATTGGCCTCAATACGCCGCATGCTTACGGCGTGATTTCTGCTAACGATTCTTTGCAATTAGCCAAACCGGCAAAGTTTGACGGCGAGCTGAAACGATCGGAATTTCGCAGCCGTTTATTTCCCAACGATGTTTTTGCGGCGGCAGATGATCTGATTTTGTATTTTCCACAGCAGAATATTTATTTGCTCAAACAAATGGTGGGGCTGTTGTCATCTTCCTTTATATTGCTGGGCGTCGTGGTCTTCGGCTTCGCTTACACGGTGCGCACGATCTACAAGCAGCGCCAGTTCGCCGGCTTGATGGTGGATTTTATCAACAACATGACGCATGAATTTAAGACGCCGATTTCCACCATTGCGCTGGCCAGCGAAGCGTTGGCAAATCCGGAGATCGTACGAGACGAAGATCGCTTGTTGCGATATAGCCGCATTATTCGCGATGAAAACACGCGCATGCGCAACCAAGTGGAAAAGATTCTCGAAATGGCGGCGCTGGAGGAAGGCGATTACGAGCTGAACATCGCTGCGGTCGATGCGCATAGAGTCATTACGGACGTCGTGCAGAATATCGCGCTGCAAATTGAAAAAAGAAGAGGAAGGATCGAGTGCCAGTTTCAAGCGACGGCGCCGATCGTCGCAGCCGACGAAGTGCATTTGGCCAATATCATCCACAATTTGCTCGATAACGCCAACAAGTATTCACCGGAAACGCCGATCATTACGATTGCTACGGAGAACGATGACGCCGGCTTGCACATTCGCATTGCCGATAAGGGAATGGGCTTGCGGCCGGAAGATCAGAAGCGCGTGTTTGAAAAGTATTATCGCGTGCCCACCGGCAACGTACACGACGTGAAGGGATTCGGATTGGGATTGAGTTATGTTAAATTGATGGTGGAAGCGCACGGCGGAACGAGCACAGTGCGGAGCGAATATCAAAAAGGGAGTGAGTTTGAGATTTGGTTGCCGCTGCGGCAAGATCGTGTAACGTGAAACGATCTTTATCAGGATGTTGAAAAGCGGTCATTGCGAGTGCTATACCATCAAATTGGTGGCTTTTTCGGAAAGAAACGTCATCGCGAGGAGCGTTTTTTGCGACGAAGCGATCTGTTAATTTCAAAAGATTGCTTCGTCCCGCTGGAAAGCGCGGGACTCGCAATGACAATTTGGGAGTTTGCAACAACTTGCTAGAACATTCGACATATGAAAGATGGAATTGAAAAAAAGCCTAAACATAAAATTCTGTTGATCGAAGACGACCCCAATTTGGGCTTTATTCTCAATGAGAATCTGGAGCTGCAAGGTTTTAAGGTGAAACTTTGCGCCAACGGCGAAGAGGGCTTGACGGCATATCATCGCGATGGCTTCGACTTGTGTCTCATCGATGTGATGCTGCCTAAGAAAGATGGTTTTACGCTGGCGCGGGAGATTCGCAAAACGAATCGGGACATTCCGATTATTTTTTTGACGGCGAAATCGTTGAAGGATGATCGTATCGAGGGCTTCAAAATCGGCGGCGACGATTATATTACGAAACCGTTCAGCATGGAAGAGCTGGTGCTCAGAATCCAAGCCGTGCTCAAAAGAACCAAGCCGGCGGCCGAGCATAAAGGCAAAAACATTTTTGCGATTGGGAACTATACGTTCGATTACGAGCAACAAAATTTACAAATTAGCGGCAAGCCCCAGAAACTAACGTCGAAAGAAGCCGAGTTGCTGAAGCTGCTGTGCCTGCATATCAATGATACTTTGGAGCGGGAATTGGCTTTGAAACTGGTATGGGGCGAGGCCAGCTATTTTAACGGTCGCAGCATGGACGTGTTCATCTCAAAGCTGCGGAAGTATTTGCAGGAGGATGGGAATGTAGAAATTATGAACGTGCACGGGAGAGGATTCAAATTAGTTGTCCGATGATCGGATCAAATTCTAACTCGCCTTCCGCATCTTGCGCAGTTTGGGCTCTGCCTTCGCCATTTCCCTCTTGGGTGTTGTCGCCTTTTCATTCGTCTTGCTTTCCGGCACATGTTTCCAGCGGGCAAACAGTTGCAGCATGATGAGCGCGTCGTGCTGGCGTTCATAGCTTTCGAAATCTTGGAGCACGGCACACGGTTCACCGTTATGGGTGATAATGACCGGATGCCGGTTGGCATTTATCTCGGCAATGATTTGATCGGCGTGGGTCATCAAATGGCCGAGCGATTTGGTAGAGTTGTCCTCGGACTTCATCGCGCGCTCCTTTTTAGATGGGTGATGCGCTTACCAAACAGCCTGAATTATTCAGGTCATTCAACCCTGATGCCGAAAGGTAAAAAAATGTTTTGAAAGAAGCAAATGAAATTTCTTCGGAGAGAAAAACAGAAGAAGGCAGGATACACGGCAAAATAAAATGTGCCTCACGAACCCACGAATTTGAAAATTTTTGTCGTCCAAAATCGTTGGAGCGTGACAGTCCCCTCGTCGTTTAGCTTTTATCGTCTGTCGACGAGGCATTTTGCGTCGTCGACGCGGCTTTCTTCTCGGATGAGCCGTTCGCTTTACCGTTGTTGCGAACGTAATCGGTAATATAAAAGCCGCTGCCTTTAAAACTCAAGCCAACTTCGGGAGTGAACAGTTTCTGCACATTACCGCCACAGTCAGGGCATGTGCTCAATGGCGCGTCGGAAAACTTTTGCAACACTTCGTGTTTGGTGTCGCAGTCGTTACATTGATACAAGTAAATCGGCATATTTATCTCCAATGAACAGGCGATTCAAATCGTCGTGCATTCTGTTCAGCTCTCGTGCAGGACTCCAACGAATGAGTGACATATCGCACCTCCTTATTTGTTGCTTCACATAATTTTTACCAATTACATCGTTTTTTACTTCTACATATAACATAGGCAAGCTGTATGCCAGCCGAAAAGAATATGCGCAAATCTCGTTTTTTCATTTTTTTATAAAAATCGACTAACAAGCAATGCGCGGTTTCATGCGTTTGTAAAATTGACAGAAAACTTGTCATTTTGGGCAACGGGCCTCGTCAGTCTGGCAAAGGCTCTGACATAAAAAAAGCGTTGACAATCCGATGCTCGTTCTTTACATTTTAAAAGTTGTTTAATCTGATGGCAAATCGCCGGATCAATACGACAAGCTATGACAAAGTTGAGCCACATCAATGCCGCCGGCCAAGCCACGATGGTGGACGTCGGCGAGAAAGCGGTGACGCAACGCGAGGCCGTGGCGCGGGGCCGCATCGTTTTGCAGGAGGGGACGTTGCGCCTCCTGCAACAAAACGCGCTGCCCAAAGGCAATGCCATTGAAACGGCACGGCTCGCTGGCATCATGGCCGCCAAACGCACCGGCGAGCTTATTCCACTTTGCCATCCGCTCGGCCTTGATTTTGTGGATGTCCAAATCACTGCTGCAAAAAACAGTTTGGAAATTGAAGCGACGGCGCGCTGCCACGGCCAAACCGGCGTGGAGATGGAAGCACTCGCTGCGGTGAGTGTGGCGGCGCTGACGCTTTACGACATGTGCAAAGCGGCGGATAAAATGATGGTCATCGGTGATATTAGATTGATCAAAAAAAGCGGCGGGCGCAGCGGAGATTTTATTCGGCCCGGTGAAAAAATCTAAACAACCAAATTGGGAAAGGAGATTTAAAATGAGAAAAATTTTGGCGTTTCTGCTGGGGCTCGGCGCGACTGCGTTGTGGGCACAAGAGCCGGCCGTTATTTCCGGCAAATTGCTTGGATACGACGGCAAGGTGATGGTGAAGGCGAACGTGCATGTTATTCAGCTTGGGCAAAGCGACCCGATTGCTGCCGTGGAAGTGGGTAAAGACGGAAATTACGAAATTCGCACGGAGAAGACCGGACACTTCATTTTAGGCTTCACCGGCGTCAATCACTTGCAGACTCAAATACCTTTGCTACTCGACAAACCGATCCGCGCGACGATCAATGTCCGGCTCAAGCCTTACGAGTACAACGACGATTGGTCGGATTTGAAAATCATCGGCGATTTCAATAATTTTTCCTTTCAAACCGGCAAACCGATGACCGAACAAGACGATGGCACTTACACATTTGAGACGGCAACGGCGGCAGACCAATTTGCTTACCAACTTATTGGTTTGGCCAAGGGCAATCGCAGCGTGAACGGTACGCAGTCGGATGACTACGTTTACGATGGCGGCGGCGATTATCGCTCCGTGGTCAAAGCTCAAAATGGGCGCGTCAAGGTCACTTTTGACCCCAAGAAATTGGCTCGTCCGCCCCAACCGGTGGAGCCGCAGGTCGAGTTTACCGACAAAAATTCCCGCTTGGCGCAGCTTTACGCGCTGGACAAAGAAAGCAACGCCCGTCGCGAGAAATTTATGGAAGCCGTTCAAGCTCACAAAAAGACCGGCAAGGACATGGCGGGTTTTTCTCACGATTGGTCGGCCGCTGCGAAAGAGCTGAAGCAGAAAATTACCGCGCAAACCGACCCGGCACTCCGCCAATATCTCGTCATCAGCTATCTCGAGTTGGGCACGATGGCGGCCCAAAATCTCATTCCGGAGATGGCGGTGCGCGCTTTGGAAGAAATTCCGCCGTCATCACCGCTATGGTCGAAAACACCGCAAGCCCTATTTCTGGCGGTTAATTTGAGCGGCCAGAAGGAAAAATCCAGCGCCTATGTTGATTCGGTTCTTTCGCAGCATTCCGACGCCAACGTGAATGGACCACTGTTGTTTATGAAATTGCAGGAAGCGCATTTCAAGGATGACGAGGCGAACACGAAAAAGTATTACGACCGGCTGATTAACGAGTACAGTCAAACGCCTTATGCGATGATGGCCAAGTCGCGCTTTTCGCCGGATCGCCAAATCAAAATCGGCAAGCCCGTGCCGGCGTTTGCGATTGCGGCGTTGAATGATCCGGCGGTGACGTACTCGACCGCAGGCATGAAAGGCAAAATCTATCTCATCGACTTTTGGGCGGTTTGGTGCGGCCCGTGTATCGCCGAGATGCCGAATTTGCACCAAGCATACGAAAAATTTCACGGCAAAAATTTCGAGATTCTCAGCCTCTCCTTCGATCCCAAGCCGGAAGACGTGGCCAGGTTCCGCCAGGACAAATGGAAGATGCCGTGGCTGCACGCTTTTGTCGACGGCGGTTTTCAGAGCGAGCTGGCGCGGCAATTTGAAGTGGTCGGCATTCCCAAGCCGATTTTGGTGGATGCCAATGGCACCATCATCGCCACCGAAGAAGACCTGCGCGGGCCGAAACTGGAGCAAACGTTGGCGAGGGTGTTAAACACAGGAAAGACGGAACAATGAAACTAACCGTTTGCGAACTTTCAGATAATCTCGACGACTTTCAGAAAGATTGGAAGGCGTTGGCCGAGCATGTGCGACAACAGCGCAGTGATCTCGTACTCTTGCCGGAGATACCAGCTTGTCCTTGGTTTGCAACGAAAGCCAAATTCGACCTGATGGTTTGGCGGCGAGTCATATGGCAGAACCGGCAGTTTTTAAACAGGCTCGGCGATCTGGCGCCGGCATTCGTTCTCGCCACTTTACCGGTTGAACAAGGCAGTCTCCGTTTGAATCAAGCCTTTGTTTGGGGCCAGACTTTAGGCTACCAGCCGGTGCACGCCAAAACGTATTTTCCCGACGAGCCCGGCTTTTTCGAGACCAAATGGTTTCACCCCACGCCGCGTGATTTCACGCCGTATCAATTGGGCGAAACGAAAATCGGCTTTCTCATCTGCACCGAATTGATGTTCAACGAATGGGCGCGGCATTACGGGCGGCAAGGCGTTCACCTTGTCGCTGTTCCGCGTGCGACGGAGAAAACTTCGGTCGAGCGCTGGTTGATTGCCCTGCGCATGGCTGCAATCGTTTCCGGCGCGTTTGTGATCTCTTCGAATCACGTTGGGGTCGGCCCGAGCGGCGTGAACTTCGGCGGCGCCGGCGCGATCATTTCGCCGGAAGGCGAGGTGCTCGGTGTGACTTCGTCTGAGCAACCGTTTATTACGATCGAGGTGAATCTGGAAGAGGCGGAAGCGGCGAAGAAAAGGTATCCGCGTTATGTGCGTGAATAGCGCAACCCGGACGAACCCTGGAAGGGTCCCTGGGTGCTCAGACCCCCAAAGCGCTTTTCTGCTCGTATCCGGATTTTCCTAATCGTCCGGATAATAATAGGAGGTGATTGCGCGCAGTTCGTGCTTGGATGAAACGGTATTCTTGAGCGCTTGCAGAATGGTCGTTCCGATGGTGAGGTTGCCGCTGCGGCCTTGCCAGCTTATCGTCCAGCCGCCGCATTGATTTCCCAAATCATCCGCTTTTTTTCCGGCAACATGAATGCGGGCGAGATTTTTGGCGAGCGGCAAAGCATGATTGTTGTTCTTCAACAACACCAAAGATTGCCGGACACACTCGCGCGCCACTTCACGATGCGCCGAGGCGCCAACCGCCGCGGTCAAAGCGCGATCGGTAAAAGGATGCTCAAACAAGCCCAGCCCCATTTTGACGCGCAGAATCCGGCGCACCGCATCATCAATTCTGGATCTGGGAACGCGTCCTTGATTCACCAAGTTTTTCAACGTGCTGATGAACTCTTTGTAGCGCTGCGGCACCATGATCATGTCCAGTCCGGCATTGATCGAAGTTTCGACATCGCTCGCATAGTCTCCCGGCAGTTGATCGATGCCGCCCCAGTCAGAAATCAGAAAGCCTGTGAACCAAAGCTCGTTTTTGAGTAGGTCGGTGAGCAAATACTTGTTGCCGTGCATCTTCTGTCCGTTCCAACTGCTGAACGAGACCATGATCGAGCCAACTCCCGCCTCGATGGCAGCAAGATATCCTGGCAAATGAATCTGCCGCAGCGTCGTTTCATCAACTTGCGTGTCGCCTTGATCTCTGCCGTTCGCCGTGCCGCCATCGCCAACGAAATGTTTGGCGCTGGTGATATTGGCGGTGAAGCCGGCTTCGCCGATGAATTTCACCCGCCAGACGTTCGCACCGCGGTCGATCGGGGAGCCATAATCTTGGTCTTTATACAGATCAGTAAAGTACAGGCCATCCGGGCCCGCCGCCAAACCGACCGCCGTTGCCTTGCCCGCGCCATTGTATTCCACCAAAGTCGTCGGGCCGCTGACGAGTTTGCCTGCGGCATCGAGCAAAAATTCCACGATTCGCTTTCCGGTTGTTTGCGGTCCCGAGGCCCAGGTGGGACCCGACTCCGTGACGAAGACATGATCCATTTTCCCAGCGGGAAAACCACTCCCACCAAAGGTCTGCGGTTGAATAAAACTCATGTTGACCGGCGCATGTGGAGGGGTCCAGTTATAGATGGCGTTGGTCGTCAAGCTATTGCCATTGCCGTTCCAGCCATAATTGGCGCCAGCCATGACTTTGGCCAGGCGATCGTTCCTTTCCGGACCGTTCTCGACTTCGTAGTGGAAGCCATCGGCGGCGCGCCAGTCGCCGCCGAAAGGATTGCGAAAGCCATACGCGAAGACATAATCGGTGGCGGTGATGCCGTCGCTGGCGTTATAAAAGGGATTATCCGCCGGCGCCGTGCCGTCAAAATTGACGCGCAAAATTTTGCCGCGGAATGAATTCAAATTCAACGCGGTCGCAGAATTGAATCCGTCACCCAGGTGAACGTAGAGCTTCCCGTCCGGGCCAATCGACAGGTTGGAAATAAAATGTGATTGTCCCTGGCTCTCCCCCGGCATGTCCAGAATCGTCGTCTGCGCAGCCGCTGTCAAGCCGCCGTCGTTGCTGTGGAAGCGCACGACTTTGGGATAATGCGGGCCATTGGGCGGCGCCGCATCGTAGAGCAGGCTGGCAAAAACATCACCGGTGGCGGCATCCACAACTATCCCGGACAAGCCCTGTTCTCCCGATCCGGGGAACGCCCCGGTTGGATTGAAGTTGATCAGGTTATCGGCATAATCTTTGACCGCGCCGTTGCGGGTGACGACTTTGATGGTACCGTAAAGCTCGGTCACGTAAAAGTAAGGGTCATCAGGCTGAGCGCCGGCATTTGGCTTGAAGGCAATGTTGACCGGCAAGCGAAGGTCATTCGCGGCAACCTCGACTTTATAGCCGGCCTGCGAGCCTGCAAACGTGCCGTCACCCAAATGAATATGAACCTTTTCAACTCCGGTTACACAACTTGCTTCCCAGAGCCGCTCAGACGTTGAGAAGGCCCAAATTTCCCAATCAGAACAATAATGGGTATCGCCGGAGTCAGGGTCGGTCATGGTTTGCGTTTCCATGTGGATATCCGCCGCATTGACGATCTGCCCTTGCCTTGCAGGCTCAGTAATCACCGGCGGGTTCGGCGGGCTTTGCGCGTTGGCAGGTTCGACGTTCCCTCCCAATGCCAGCAGCATCGATGCAACCGGCGTCCAATTTATTTTGCCGGCAAAATGTTGAATCCCCAATCGTTTTGCCGGCTGAGGTGAGCGAAAATTCAAGCGATTACGCATATCACAGCCGTGAAGATTTGGTTGCGAATGGAAGTCGGCTAGCCTCTGCCGGGGATGTGCAACATGTATCCTTCCGGCACCAGCCAGCCGCCGAGACCGATGCCGCGCAATAAAACCGGCTTGCCATTGGCGTCAACAATGTCTTTGCCCTCGGCGCGCAGGAATTGTGAAAAGCCTTGGTGAGGAATTAAAAAGACAGCGATGAAGAGGAGAATGATACGAATTCGCATCGCGCACCTAATGAGTTGGTTTAGGGGGTGGGATTAAACAAGTTGGACATTTCTCAATGATTTTTCTGCGTAGAGAAATCCCAATATGAGAAAGTCATTTTATCCCACCCCCTTAATCATTCACGGCGGCAACCGGAGAGAGCTTGCCACGGTCAGGGCCGGGGAGGTCTTGGGTATCAAGGCGTAGAGCAGCGGATAATTCCAGTCGTTCGTTGTGGCATTGTAAACGCCGAAGCCGGCAATGAATTCCCAATAGTGCCAGCTCATGCCGTTGGCCTCGGCGGTGCGGGCGACGAATTCAGTCCACAGTGCGCGCGAAGTCATGTCGGCTTTGCTGTAGGCGCCAAATTCGCCAATATTCAACGGCCGGTTGTGAGCGGCGCCCCAACTGGCAGCTTCGGAAAAATCCCGTTGGATCGCTTGGCGTTCTGCTGGCGTGCCGGACCATCGCGTGCCCAGCCAGGCATCGCTGCCGGGAACCCAATCTGCGCCCTGATGGGTGAATTGGAAAGGGTTGTAGTAATGCACTGCCACAATCAGGCTTCTGTCATCGGCTGGAAGCGTGAGCGTTTTGAGCGAGCTGATATTATACCAATTCGCCGTTCCCACGAGCAGTATTCTGCCGGGATTGGTCTGGCGGATGGCCGTAATCGCCTCTTGCAAATATTGATTCCAAAGATCGCTGGCCAGCAGGCTGTTCGGCTCATTGAGCAGCTCGAAAAAAAGATCGCCGGAATAATTTTGGTAGTGGCTCGCAAGCTGTTTCCATATTGCCAGAAATCTCTCTTTATGCGCGGCCGGGTTTAGCATGATCTCTTCATAATGATGGATATTGATCACAACCGCGAGCTGGCGGGCGAAGGCCTGCTCGATGGCCCAATCGACGCGCTGCTGAAAGCTGGTGGCGATGGCATAGGGAGCACTCGCCGCCGCATGCGCCGACCAGCGGATGGGAATGCGCACGGAATTGAAGCCGGCGCTTTTGATCAGCTCGAAATACTCGCTCTTGAGAGTTACATCCCAATCGCCTTCGTTCGGCGCTTCCAGCGCATTGCCCAAATTCATGCCTCGTCCCAATTTTGCATTCTGCGCGAAAGGATCCAATCCCCTCGGCGAGGTGCCATCTTCGGGCGACATGGGATTTTTAGATTTTTCCGAACAACCGATCAAGAGCAGGGCAAGGGCTGTCCTCGCCAAGATGCGCTTCCAGCGAATTTTAGCCAATATCATTTCTCCTAAAATCGGGGCTCAGAACATTACACCGAAAGAATACGAATGCGTCTGCCCCAGGATGTCGATGTCGCGATAAGCATAATCGACTGTGATGGCGACATTGCGCATCATGCGCAATTCGACGCCGCCGCCCAACGTGAGTCCATATACCGATTCAGTCATGAACAGAGCTTTATACCCGCCGCGCAAATAAAATGTTCCGGTGCCCGGTATTTTGTATTGATATTCCGCGCCCAGATTCACCGACTCACTGTTGTTGTTGGGATGCAACGCGTCGGCGGACACGATCACGCGTGAGCGTTCGGCGACAATCGGCTGCAAGGACACGCCAAGCCGGAAAATCAGCGGCAGTTCCCATTGGTCCAAGCGAAATTGGCCGGGCGTATCCTCGAAATTTCCTTCTTCACCAGGCAAGATATCGATGGGATTCACCAAGTCGACGCCGCCATATCTCATGCGCGTGCCGTAATTGGCGATGCTCATGCCGATGCTCATGCCGTTTTCGCGCTCGCCGGTCATCGAGAAGAAAGCGGTGTTGATCTGCACGCCCAGATCCACGGCCAGAGCGTTGGCGCTGGAGTGCCAGATTTGTGACGACACATATTTTGCCGTGGCGCCAAAAGCGAACCAGTGCGTCAGCCGCCGCGAATAGGACAAGGCCAGGGCAAAATCATTGGCGGTAAACATTTCTCCGGTGCCTTCCTGCTGGAAAACCGTGGTGACCTCCTGCTCGCCATAATCGATGTGATAAAACCCTAACGCCAGCGTACCAATGTCCGGCAACACCAAACCGACGCCGGCGAACGTGCTGGCGATGCGACGCGAGCAAAATAAAAATGAGGCCGATTTCCCAACCTCTGATTGCGGTTCTTGTATTGAGCATGAAGGCTTCCTTAATTAATGTCCGTTAAAAAATAAACATCACGTTTTTCGTAGTCCCAGCCCCTTGTGGGCTGCCGTCGAACCGATAAACTCCATATTCAGAAAGCGCCCCACAAGGGGGGCGGGGCTACGACGTTATAAATTTTATTTTTTAACAGCCCCTCATCTGAACACCCACCACAAAACGAAAAGAAGCGCCGCCAAGCCAATTGAAGCGAAAACATTGACCTTGTGCCACGGCGTCTTCTCTTGCAAAATCTCGCCGGCTTCGGAAAAAGTCAGGTGGGTCAAACTCTTGCGATTGGGCGCCTCGGTTGCGAGGCTTACAGCGACCAAAACCGCCGAGCACACCACGAACAGAAAAACGGCGTAATGCAGAAAGTTGACGGAGGCCACGTAGCGCAAGAAATCATTGGCGAGCGGCGCCATTTTATTTTGCAGCTCAAGAATGAAGCGCACCGCGCCGAGCACGAGGCCGGTGAGCAATGAAGCGATGGCGCCCTTTCCGTTCACGCGATTCCACAACACCCCGAACAGAAAACACGCTGCAATCGGCGGCGAGACATACGCTTGCACGCTTTGCAGATAAACGTACATGCGCTCGTCGCTCAACAAGCCGATAAAAGGAATCCACAACAAACCGAGCGCCACCATCGCGCCGGTGGCAATCCGGCCGAAACGCACCGTCGCCTTCTCGTCGGCATCCGGTTTCAGCCGTTGGAAAATGTCAATCGTGAGCAGGGTGGAGGTGGAATTGAACATGGCGCTCAGGGAAGACATCAGCGCCGCCAGCAGGCCGGCGACCACCAATCCTTTCAATCCGGTGGGCAACAGCGTCGTGACCATCCACGCGTAGGATTTGTCGCCGGTTATTTCGCCATTGGAAAGCGAGTAAGCGATGATGCCGGGCAGCACGAGAATAAAAACCGGCAGGATTTTCAGAAAGCCCGCGAAGATGGTGCCGCCGCGGGCATGATCGAGATTCTTGGCGCTCAAGACGCGCTGCACGATGTATTGATCCGTGCACCAATACCAGATGCCGAGAATCGGCGCGCCAAAAACAATGCCCGTCCAGGGAAAGTCCGGATCGCTCATCGGCTTGAACATGTTCCAGAAATCCGGCGGCGTGCTGGCAACAACCGCATCCCAGCCGCCGGCGCGGTTGAGTCCGATCAACGTCAGCGCGATCGAGCCGATGATCAGAATGAACATTTGCACCAAATCCGTGTAGATCACGGCCGCCAGGCCGCCCATGACGGTGTAAATGCCGGTCGCAATGACGATGACCACTGCCGACGTGTACATGTCCCATCCTACCACCGCGTTCAACAGAATGCCGCCGGCGTAGAGCGCAATGGAGATTTTGGTCAGTACGTAGGCGATGATCGAGACGATGCTGAGATAATAGCGCGCGGCGCGATTATAACGGCGCTCGAGAAATTCCGGCATGGTGAACACGCCGGACTTCAAATAGAAGGGCGTGAAAACCCAGCCGAGCAACAGCAGAATCAAAACCGCGAGCCATTCAAAATGGCCAACCGCCAGGCCGGACTTGGAGCCGGTACCGGCCAAACCGAGAAAATGCTCGCTTGAAATATTCGTGGCAAAGAGCGAGGCCCCGATAGCTATCCAGCCAACGTGACGGCCGGCAAGGAAATACTCCGTGCGGCTCGTCCCCCGCTTGCGAAACGAAAACCCGATGCCCAAAACGACGAGAAAGTAGACAGCAACGATGATGAGATCGACTGCGGCTAAGGAGCTACTCATGGCAGAACCTCTGGTAGGGGAATGATGGATTTCGACGGAACCTGTCAAGTTTGCAACTGATCAGGTCATGTACCGCAAAGTCACAAGTATTGCGACTTTGTAATAATCTACAAGAATAGTGCCAGTATGTAGGTCTCCTTAACTCACAATTAGCCGCATATTTTTATATTCAACTTACCTTAGCTTGTTATCATGTCGATAATCTTTCGTTATTATATTGATAACAACCTATTTAATCCCCAACCGTTTGCACATGCGATGGTAATTGGGCGGCGCCAAACCCAGCAGCCGGGCGGCCTCGGCATCCGAACCGGTGTTATCGCGGACAAAACGAAAATATTTTTCCTGCACCAGTCTTTCCAGATCGTGCCACGCCATAATTCGCCCCGGGCTCCAAGCCGCCCAGTCGGTAGCCTCGTTTTGTGTGGATGAATCGGGTTGCAGCCCCAACGCCACTTTCGCTTGGGCTGAGGTAATGACTTTGGCTCTGGTGGAAAGCAGACGTTGCACCACATTCTGTAGCTCCCGCACATTGCCCGGCCAGTCATGCTCGAACAATAATTGCGCCGCCTCATCCCCGCTAAAGCGGGGCGGTTCCAAATTCATTTCGGCGCTAAAATGCTTCATAAAATGGTCAATCAATAAAGGAATATCTTCGCGCCGCTGTGTTAGGGGAGGAACGGTGATGGAAACCACATTCAAGCGGTAGTACAAGTCTTCACGAAAACGTTTTTCCTGCACCTCTGTTTCCAAATCTTTGTTGGTGGCGGCAATCACTCTCACATCCACTTCAATCTTGCCGGTGCGGCCGATTTTGTCGATCTCGCCGTTTTGCAGAACGCGCAAGAGTTTCGATTGCACCGAAATCGGCAGCTCGATAATCTCGTCGAGAAAAATCGTTCCACCGTTGGCCACCTCGAAGAGGCCTTTTTTGTTGGCGCTGGCCCCGGTGAAAGAGCCTTTCTCGAAACCGAACAGCTCGCTTTCGATGAGAGGATCGGGCAGGCTGCCGCAGTTGATCGGCACGAAATTCTCGAATTTTCTCTTGCTTTGATAATGGATATTGGCGGCCACCAGCTCTTTGCCGGTTCCGGAGGCGCCGAGAATCACGACGTTGGCATTGGTGCTGGCATACACTTCGATTTGATTGCGCAGCTGTTGCATGGCGGGAGACTCGCCGACCAGGCGTTTGCTTTCGAGAATGTCCTGGATATTTTTTTGCAGTTTTTTGGTTGAGCGCTGCTGCTCCTGCAACAAGCGCTTTTTTTCGTAGGCATTGATGATGTTCAGCACGAAATCGGTGGGCTGGTAGATAAACTCGTCGATATCACCCGGATACTTGGTGCAATACCACATGGCGCCGGCTTCCAGCAGCTTGCTGGCGAAATCGAAGTCCGTCACATTGATCGTCATTTTGGTGGCCACGATGATCTGCAGCGTCCGGTCGATCTCCTTGATTTTCCGAATGAGATTTTCCCCGATCAGCGCGCCCGGAATCTGAAAATCCATTATGACGACGTCGTATTTTTTGCTGTCTTTCGCCAACAGTTCCAGGGCTTCTTGTCCGTCGGAGACCACGTCTCGAATGCGAATGCGCGCCTCAAAAGGTTTCAGCGTGCTGCGCACCCGCCTCACGTCGTACGCTTCGTCTTCGATCAGCAAGAGATTGATGGGTTCAATCGCAGTCATGGACATGCTTAGTCATGATATGGGATGACCAGTTTAAATTGACAGCCGTGCTCCGGCAAATTCTCAACATCCAATTCCCAGCCACATCGTTGTTTTGCAATTTCATAAGCCAGATAACAGCCATAGCCGCGGTTATAGCCATTTTCCTTGGTCGAAATTTTTTCGAGAAAAATGCGCTTGACGCCGTTCTCATTGGCTTGCATCAAATCAGGCAAAATCCCCTTGCCGTTATCGGTGATCAACACTTTCGCTTGCCTGCGGTTACAGTCATATTGCGTTCGAACCGCAATAATGACGTCTTTGTCCCCGCCGTGGTCCATGCTGTTTTGCAGCAATGGCTCCAGAATTTCCCACACGACGAACTCATTGATGTGCACCACGGGAAGCTGCTCATCCAAATGGAGCTGAAATTTATATTTTTCGGATTGTTTTGCCGTGCGCAGGCAAATATGGTCGATAATAAAACGAATGACTTCGTTCAAATTGGTTTGAAAAATGGGATTGCGAATAACTTGAATAGGAGGATCGTACGACTTCATGTCATAAATGACGCGAGACATGAAATTGGCGTATTTCGTGACGCGATATTTGACCTCGTCGAGGTTGGCAGCGGTGAGCGCGCGCAAATCTTCCTTGATAAAGCCCATGACCTTCTCGGCTTTGTGGTGCGTGTGGTAAATGCGTTTGGCAAACTGCGCTTCTTTTTGATAGTGAATCCTTTCTTTGAGCTGGTCTTCGCGCTCTTTGAAAAGCTGATGTTGCGCCTCGTCACGCTCCTGCACCGTCGATGAAGAAATGAAAAACATCCCAATAAAGCCGAAGAGAATCATGCCCATGACCACCAGGCTGGACTGATTGTAGCTGGCGAGGATTTCCCTGGTCACGAAACCGAAATCCGGCGCATTTTTGATGTACACCGCTCCCGCATATTCACCCTTGGGCACGAACGGCACAAAAACGTGAAAGGTTTGTTTCCCCTCCAGCACGCTGTGGATTTGTTCGGTCGAAGCGATTTGGCCGCGGAATTGTTGATACATGCGAATGGCTTCGTCGTGCGGCATGTCGGAAGGCGGAAGATCGGTCTGGTTGTCAAAAAAGTATTCGTACAAAACTTCGCCATTGTCAACCGCAAAAATTTTTTCCCCATTCGATACCAGCACGCAGGTTTCGACGACGTGTTGCAGCAAAAGTTGCTGGCTGAAAATAATATCGAACGCCTGGACGATTTTTCGCCGCTCCTCCTGATTCCGCCTTTGCGCCGGCGAGGTCGTTTCCAACAACAGCTCCATCGAAGTGGCGGCCAGATTGGCGAAACGTTCGGCCGAGTCTCGCTGGTACCATTCCTGCGTTTCGACCAAAAAATCACGGAGCGAAATCTTTTGCACGAATGAAATCAAGACTTGCGCGGCCACCAAAATGATGAAGAGCAGCAACACGTGCTTCAAGTCAAAATGTTGCGGCCGCAGCCTTTCGATGAGGCGTTTTTTCTTTGTTTTCATGACCCACCTGCAGGGACTTAATTGATCAAAACCTTTTGCGCGCGGATCATCTCCTCCGCGCTTTGCAAAGCCTTTTCGACCGAGATTTCCTTTTTAATCGCCTTGTTGGCATAAAAAGAAAGAATATCGGATATTTTCGTGTATTCGACCAACGAGGGGCGGTGTACGCCGTGCTCGAGAAGCTGGCGGAAGTATTGGAGATCGCGATGGCGGTTGTAAAAAGCGGTATCTGCGTAGACCCTTTGATTGGCCGGCAAATAACCCATTTCCTCATAAATAAATTGCTGCATCACTTTGCTGGTGGCAAATTTGATAAATTGGACCGCCTCGGTTTTCTTATTCGAATCCTTTGAAATCATCAGATTCCACCCGCCGAATACCGCCGCCGGCTTCGCTCCGGCAAAATGCGGCAGCGCCGCCACGTCAATATTTCGGATTTTGTCGCTGTAGCGATTTTCGTAGTCGCGCAGATTTCCCGGCCAGCCGCGAAAGAAGATGGCATCGTGGGCCAAGGCCTCTTCATAAACGTCAATTTCCTTGTACGCCGTTACCGCCGAGGGCGTCACGTTGTATTTGCCCACCAAATCCACGAGCAACTGCAGCGCGCGGCGGGCTTCCGGCGTGTTAACGCGCAGGCTATCGCCCTGAATGAGTGCGCCGCTCTTGCTACTGACGTTCTCAATAAAAGAACAAATCAACCCTTCGTAGCGGTCCGCTGGGAAAAGATAAAACGTTTTGCCCAGCGGCGCCAGCTTGCCGCCGAGCTGGATGAATTCATCCCAGGTAATAGACTTTTTAAGCTTTTGCTCGATCTCCGCATAATCGGGAAGCGCGGCGAGTTGATCCTTGCGATAATACATCACGCCGATATCGATATAAAACGGCACGCCGACCAGCGTCTGATTGAAGAAACAGGATTTGAGCGCGTAGGGCAAAAACGCTTTTTGTTCTTGCGGAGAAAAATATTCGGTCAGCGGCTCCGCCCATTTGACGAAGCGCGGCACCCAGACCAGATCGACGGCAAAAATGTCGATGCGCGTGCCCTTGCTGCGCAGCGAGCGCGTGAGAAGCTGTTTTCTCTCGTTGGTGCTGAATTTGGCAAACGGCAGATTGACCGGAACGACTTCGATGTTGCCGCGATGGGTTTCGTTGAACCGATCGATGACTTTCTGATGCGCCGCCGAAATATTGTCCGCAAAATAGATTTTGGTGACTTTCTCCGCATCGACCTCGGATACGCCGGTGGGAGTCATCACAAAAATGAAAATCGCCAGACTGGCGATGGCCAGCGACATGAGCAACAAATTGGTGCCGGTGAACAGACGTGTCAGCATGGTTGACGCGCGAGACAATGGTTAAGAAATTGTCAAGATTTAGCTGTATTATATAGAAACCGCAGCAAAGATGCAAGTCTTTTGCGGACTTCTAACCGTAGATTTTGATTTGAGTTTTATACCATCCGCACTTGTCCATCCCCTACGTGTTTATTTTTTGTTTGCAATTCCCCGGCCGCTTTATTAACTTTTTTTTAAAAGAATAAGCATTCTATCATAAATTCCACACCAACCGGAGGAAGGAAATGTCACGCTTATTGACTAAACTGGCGATACTCATCACCTGTGTTTCTCTCCTTTCATTTCTGCCCGCAGCCACGGCGCAGATCAAACTACCTGCCATTTTCTCCGACAATATGGTGCTGCAACGGAACGCTAAGATTCCAATTTGGGGTACTGCAAAACCAGGACAACAAATTACCGTAAAGATCAATCAGCAAAGAAAAACAACCAAGGCGGATCGCGACGGCAAATGGCGTGTTGATCTCGCAGCGATGCCAGTCGGTGGACCTTATGAGCTGACTGTGATTGGTACGGAGACCATCACGTTTAAGAACGTCATGATCGGCGAGGTGTGGCTGTGCTCCGGACAATCCAATATGGAAATGCCGATGGTGAGCACTTGGGCAACGGTGAACAATTTCAAAGCTGAAGTGGCGGCGGCCAATTATCCCGATCTCCGGCTTTTTATTGTCAAGCGCGCCAAGAGCACCAAGCCGCGCACCGACGTTGATAGCGAAGGCTGGAAGATGTGTGATTCCACCAGCGTCAAAAATTTTTCGGCCACCGCCTACTTTTTCGGACGCCACTTGCAGCAAAAGCTCGGCGTGCCGGTCGGACTCATTCAAAGTGCATGGGGCGGCACCGTCGTCGAAGCGTGGACGAGCAGCGCCACTTTGAAAACCGTGCCGGTTATCACCGACTTTGTCAAATTGTTCGAGACTTCGCCATTGGACAGCATTTTTGATGAAAGCGCTTTTGCCGCAAAGATGGCGGCGTGGAATCGCCAGCTTGACGAATTGGATACTGCCTCACAAGGCAACCCGTCATGGAATCATCCCGACTTCAACGATAGTGAGTGGAAAACGATGCTGCTTCCGAACAATTGGGAACGCGCCGGTCTGCCGGCATTTGATGGCATCGTTAAATTTCGGAAAGTCGTGCAATTGCCCGAAAGTTTTGGCAAGCAAAATCTACAACTGAACCTCGGGCCTATCGATGACGCGGATGTCACTTATATAAATGGCGTACAGATCGGCGCCACGAGTATCTATAATCAACATCGCCATTATCGCGTGCCGGCGGATTTGCCCAAAGCCGGCAAGAACGTGATTGCCGTGCGCGTGCTCGATACCGGCGGCAATGGCGGTCTGTATGGCAAACCCGAAGCGTTGAATCTGCTCAAAGATTCGACGCAAGCTTTCCCGCTCGCCGGTGAATGGCGTTATCAAATCGGTGCGGATTTGCAAAAACTGCCGCCGCGTCCGGCGCTGGCCAACACACCGAACCGCCCGACGGTGCTGTACAATGCCATGATTGCACCGCTCGTTCCGTATGCCATGCGTGGTGCGATTTGGTATCAGGGCGAGAGCAACGCGGGACGCGCTTATCAATATCGTACGCTCTTTCCACTGCTCATCAAAGATTGGCGCGCGCGTTGGGGGAAAGGTGATTTTCCCTTTCTTTTCGTACAGCTTGCCAATTATCAAGCGGCCGTGACCGAGCCGGTCGACGATGCTTGGGCTGAATTGCGGGAAGCGCAAATCATGACGCTGGCATTGCCGAACACCGGCATGGCGGTCACTATCGATATCGGCGATGCCAACGACATTCATCCCGGCAACAAGCAGGACGTGGGCAATCGTCTCGCGTTGGATGCACGCCATCTCGTTTATGGCGAAAATATCACTTACTCCGGCCCGATTTACAAATCGATGAAGATTGAAGGCAATCGTATCCGGTTGTTTTTTGATCATGCTCAAGATCGTTTGATGAGCAGGGGCGGTGACAAATTGCAAGGTTTTGCCATCGCGGGTGAAGACCGCAAGTTTGTTTGGGCCGAGGCGATGATTGACGGCAAGACGGTCGTGGTGAGCAGCCCTCAAGTTGCCAAACCGGTGGCGGTGCGCTACGCGTGGGCGACCAATCCGGTGTGCAATCTTTACAATCGCGCCGGACTGCCGGCCTCGCCGTTTCGCACCGATGCCTGGCCGGAGATCACGCGCGCGGCGCATTTGAATCGGATGTACTAATCAATTCCGAGATGCGAAGACCGACTTGCCACGTTGTCTTTTCTGTTTTGTAGCGCTTCGCTGGCAAGTCGGACTTCATTGGCAAAATGAAGTTTGACTTTTTACCAACGATTTTATATATTGGGTTTGAGATTTTACCCTGCAGTTGAATGATGTATTGAAGAGGTGGCTTATGGTTGAGAACTTTACTTCTGTCATTTTGGAAAATGGTTTGGTGCCCATTGCGTCATCAGTGCAAAAACGGCTGCGCCTTCATCCCGGTGATCAAGTTAGTATTAGCATTAAGGTCCTCGCCCATCTTGGACAAGAGCAAAATTCAAAAACGCGATACGATCAGTTGTTAACAGAAAAAGACGAACGTGTTTTGACCCCCCAAGAGCAAGCAGAGCTCGTTGCGCTGGCGAATGCTGAATTCGACGACGCCATTCATCTCGCCAGAAAGTTAGTCCAAAAAGATCACCCGGAATTGTTTGATGAGCGTGGGCAACTCAAAAAACGCCAAGCATTAGCGTCTTTGCATCCACGAACCGAGAGAAGAAAAGCTCATGTTGGTCGAAAGCGGAAGACCTTGACGGCAAAAAGGCGATGACTGAAAGCCTATACAAAACTGTTGCCGAAAGAGCCGGCTATCGCTGTGAATATTGCCATGCACTTGAAGCTTTGTTCAATCATCGTTTCCCGGTCGATCATATCATTCCGCGAGTTTTTGGTGGAAGCAACGATCCCGAGAATCTTGCCCTCGCGTGTCATGCCTGCAACAGCCACAAATATCAAAAGCAAATGGCGCTTGACACCATTAGAAAGCAACTGATTCGACTTTTCAATCCACGTCAAGACAAATGGGAGAAGCGCTTTCTCTGGAATCGCACCAAGACTCGTATCATCGGAAGAACTGCCATTGGCCGCACGACCCTCGCGGCGTTGAAACTTAACAGCGAACGCCAAATTGAGGCCAGAATTTTATGGCAGAAAATAGGCAAATTTTCTGACTAAATCCTTCATGGCACTCCCCTTCGCCGAAATCCACTTCGCCCTGCCCCTTTCCCGCGGTTACACTTATCGTGTGCCGGAAAGTCTCGACGAATTAGCGCAAGCCGGCTGTCGCGTGCTGGTGCCGCTCGGCAAGCGTGTCGCTACCGGCTTCGTTGTTCGGCGCACGGACAAGATTGATTTCTCGCCGGAAAAGCTGCGCGATATTTTGGACGTGCTCGACGAGACACCGCTCTTCGATGCGTCGCGATTGGAATTGGCGCAGTGGATTGCAGATTATTATCTCTGCGGGCTTGGCGAAGTGCTCCGCACGATGCTGCCGCCGGGTTTGGAAAAGGAGAGCCATCAATACGTGCGGCTGACACACGAGCCTACGGCAGAGGAACTAACGCGATTGGAAAATCGCGCCCCCCGTCAAGCGGAAGTGGTGCGCGCGCTGATTGGCAAAGAAGGTTACAAAGTCCGATTTCTCGCCAAGCATTTGCGTTACGACAGCGTGCGCAGCAGCCTGCGGCAGTTGATGACGGCGGGGCTTGTTGAAGTCAGTCAGCAAATGCAAGAAGGTGGGACACGGATTCAAAGAAGAACGTTTGTGCAGCTCGCGGCGGCAGGGAAAGAATTGTTGGCGGAGGGAGAGAAGTTAAATGAAAAAAATGAGATTAGAAAATTAACCACAAAACAATACGAAGGCTTGCAACTGCTCGCGAAGCGTGGAGAAATGCCGCGCGCGTTGTTTCTCAAACGCAGTGGGCTCGGCGGGCCGTCTTTGCAATCGTTGGTGAAAAAGGAGCTGGTGCAGCTTATTGAACGCGAGATCGAGCGCAATCCCTATTTGAATTTCTCGAACAACCATCCCGAAGCGCCTACCAAGTCCGAAATGGCAACGATTATTTTAAATGCCGAACAGGCCAGCGCCGTGCAGTGCGTGACCGAGGCGATGGCGCAAAAACGCTTTGAAGTTTTTTTGTTGCACGGCATCACCGGCAGCGGCAAGACGCAAGTTTATATCGACGCGATTCGCGCCACGCTGGCGCAAGGAAAAGAGGCGATGATGCTGGTGCCGGAGATTGCCTTGACTCCGCAAGCCGTCGCGAGATTTCAAGCCAATTTCGGCAATCTCATCGCCGTTTTGCACAGCCACATGAGCGCCGGCGAGCGGTACGATGCCTGGCGGCGCGTGCATCGCGGCGAGGCGCGAGTTGTGGTCGGCGCACGCTCGGCCGTCTTTGCGCCGGTAAAAAATCTCGGCTTGATTGTGGTGGACGAAGAACACGAGGGCAGTTACAAGCAAGCTGATCCGGCGCCGCGGTATCACGCCCGCGACGTGGCCATCGTGCGCGCCAAGAAGAGCAATGCCGTCGTCTTGCTCGGCTCAGCCACGCCGTCGATTGAATCCTACCATAACGCCCAGCGCGGCAAATACACGCTGCTCGAATTGCCGAATCGCATCGACAACGTGCCGCTGCCCTCGGTGCGCCTTCTGGACATGATGACTTGGCGTAACTCCGCGCCGGATCGTGAGGGCATTTTCTCGCGTGTTCTCTATGAAAAGATCGGCGAAAAGCTGGCAAAGCAGGAGCAAATCATTTTGTTGCAAAATCGTCGCGGTTTTGCCCCGCTCATTCGTTGTGTGAATTGCGGCTTCGTGCGTTTTTGCGACGCTTGCAATATTCCGATGACGTATCACAAGCGCGGCAACGTTTTAAGATGTCATTATTGTAATGCTTATGAACGCGCCCCGGATATTTGTCCGCAATGTAAGGGGTTAGACATTATTTTTAAGGGTATCGGCACCCAAAAAGTCGAGCAGGCGCTGCAGGAGCTTTTTCCGGCGGCGCGAGTGGTGCGGATGGATCTCGACACGACGCGCGGCAAGCTGGCCCACGATCGCATTCTGCGCGAGTTCGGCGAGCACCGCTACGATATTTTGCTCGGCACGCAAATGATCGCCAAAGGCCTGGACTTTCACAAGGTGACGCTGGTCGGCGTGGTGTCGGCAGATATGGGGTTGCTGCGGCCGGATTTTCGCGCCGGCGAGCGCACTTTTCAATTGCTCACGCAAGTGGCGGGCCGGGCCGGCCGCCGCAATTTGCCGGGCGAGGTCATCGTGCAAACTTATTCGCCCGACGACGTGTGCATGATTTGTGCGCGCGCACATGATTTTAAAAAATTCTACGAGCAAGAAATCGGCGAGCGTGAAGCGCTGCGGTTCCCGCCGTTCGCGCGCTTGGCGCTGGTGCTGTTTCGCCATCGCGACAACGAGCGCATTCGCGGCATCGCCCAAGATTTTACGGCGCTGCTAAAAAAGGTGGGCGGCCCCTTTCGCGTATTCGGGCCGTCGCCCTCGCCGCTGGAGCGCATTCAAAACGAGTTTCGCTGGCAGGTGCTCGTCAAGAGCGACGTGGAGAAGGACCCCTCGGCGCATCAGATGCGGGCCACGCTCGATCGTGTCGCCAAGTTCTTCCACAAGGCGAATCGGAATGCCCGCGTCCGCATGATCGTCGATGTCGATCCGATCAGCATGCTGTAAACAATTGTTGCAATATTGCAAAATCTGGCTGGCGCGCAAAAGCGCCTGAATCATTTCAAAAAGAATAAGCTTGCAAACTTTCTCTCAAAGTATTATATTTAACACACTTTGGTTTTGCAACTATTCAAACCGAAAATCAACCGGCTTTCCGAATCTTCGTGGCTCGGCCGGGGTAAAATCACCTTTTTGAGCGCCCATGCGTTATGCTCTGATATCTGACATCCACGCGAATCTCGAAGCGTTGGAGGCCGTGCTCGCCGCGTTGAAGGATGAGGGGGCCGAACAGATTCTTTGTCTCGGGGATGTCATCGGGTATGGCCCGAATCCCAATGAGTGCGTCAAATTGATCCAGCAGCATGCTGCGGTGTGTTTGATCGGCAATCACGACGAAGCTTCGCTCGGCCGCGTCGATCTCGATTTGTTCAATTACATGGCTCGACAGGCGATCGAATGGACGACCGATCAACTGACTGAAGAGTCCAAAGAATTTCTGAAATCTTTGCAATATACGCGCAGCTACGGCGATTTCATGATCGTGCATGCTTCGCCGGATGAGCCGACTCGTTGGAATTACATTCTCAATCTCGAAGACGCGGCGCTGGGCTTCGAGGCGTTTACCGAACAAATTTGTTTCATCGGCCATTCCCACACGCCATGGGTGATTCCGCTGCCGCCGGACGGCCGCATGTGCGTGTCGCACGATTATCCGCTGACCGTTAAAGAGAAATTTCGTTATTTGATCAACATCGGCAGCGTCGGCCAGCCGCGCGACCGCAATCCGGATGCGGCGTTTGGAATTTTGGATACAGAGCCTTTGCAATATACGCTGAAACGCGTTCCTTACGACGTGGCCAAAACACAAAAAAAGATTCGCGCCACCGGGGCATTGCCGTCGTTTCTGGCTGATCGCTTGGCAACCGGGCAATGAGGCAACAACGAAAAAAGAGAAAAAAGGATAATAGGAGATCAGACGACTCATACTCTTGCTCATACTCGTACTCGCTCTTCAAATGTCTACGAACGAGTAAGAGTGCGGGTAGGAGTAAGAGCATATTAAGGAGGTTTTATGCTTCAGTTAGCCGAAAAGTCGACGGAGCAATTCATGCTGTCGACGGAGACGTTCAATCAAGTCAACGAGATTTTGCGGGAGCTGGTGACGAGCACGCGCTCGGATTTCGCGCTGTTTTGCGACGCCAACGGCAATCCGATTACCCATCACGGCAAGCAGCACGTGGTCAATCTTTCCGGGCTTTCGGCGCTGGCGGCCGGCAATTTCGCCGCGACGTCGGAGATGGCGCGCGTCGTGGGGGAAAAGGAAGGCTTCAAATTCATCTTTCAAGAAGGCGAGCGCCGCAACCTGTTTCTCTGCAACGTCGGATTCAATTTTTTGCTGGCGATCATCTTCGATAAAGCGGTGGCGCTCGGGTTGGTGCGCATCTTTGCGAACAAAGCCGTCGAGAGCTTGAAGCAGGTGCTCGATAAAGCCGCACAAGCCGAGAAAAAGGCTTCGGATTTTATCGACTCCGAATTCGGCCTGTTGTTGGGAAAAGAGCTGGACAAATCGTTCAAGCTGTAGTGCTATGATGAAACGGCGCGTTGTACAAGCGGAGTCGAAAAAATTCGTATAGGATGTTGCGCTTATGTTTGTGAATTGGGCGTTGCAAGAAGTCAATTTGAAGGTCGTTTATTACGGGCCCGGTCTCGGCGGTAAGACGACGAACCTCGAGTATATTTACCACAAAATTGATCCCTCCTTGCGCGGCGAGCTCATCACGCTGAAAACGCGTGAAGAGCGCACGCTGTATTTTGACTTTTTACAGCTCGAAGTCGGACGCATCAAAGGGATGAAACCCAAATTCAATCTCTACACCATTCCGGGCCAGGTTTATTACGCTTACAGCCGCCGCATCATTTTGCGCGGCGTCGATGGCATCGTTTTCGTTGCCGATTCACAAGCCGACCGCATGACCGAGAATCTCGACTCGCTCATGGACCTCGAGCAGAACCTGATCGACAGCGGCTACACGCTGCAGAATTTTCCGTGGGTGCTGCAATATAATAAACGAGACTTGCCGAGGGTTTTGCCGGTTAGCGAGCTGAATGCGAGGTTGAATTTTCACGGCGTGCCTGCCATCGAAGCCGTGGCCTCGCGCGGCATCGGGGTTTTGGAAACCCTGAAAACGGCAATTCACGGCGTCGTCGGGAAAGTCCAAAAAGTGATTTGACGAGGAACTCTTACGAAAATTTAAGGAAGAAAGAATGTACTTTGAAGATGGAATTGCTTCAGGAGGAGAGGTGAGCACAGCCGCTTTCGAGCCGGCGGCGGAAGCGGCCAAAACGCCGCAGGTGTCGATTGAGAAAAAAATGGCGGACGTTCTTGCTGCCGGAACCTACGAAGCGGCTTATTTGTTTAGCGACGAGGGGCTGCCGATCGCGCAAGCTTCGAGCACCAACGGCCAGCAAGTGGATCGCGATCGCATTGCCGAAATGGCGATTCTCTTTCACGACGTGCGGCGCATGGCTTCGCTGATGGGCGGCATCTCCCGCTTGCGCGAAGTGATTATTGAAGGGGAAAATCACCGCAAAATCGTGTTTCGTTTCTTTCAAGCGTTCGGGCAGCAAGTCATCCTCGCCGTCGTCGTGCCTCCGCAAAAAGCTTACAAGCAGCGCACCAACGAATTGGAGAAACTGATTGTCGGTGAATCTTTCTAAGATGACAAGTGGTTTTTTACCGAAAAAATGACTGAAAGTCAAATGGTGCTGACCGGTCACTCCCAGTGACCGGTCAGTGTCCTATCCAATCACGTTTGCATCATCATCGGTGCGTCGCAATGCGCCGGAAGGCTTTGCTTGCCGCATTCGGGACCCATCCAGCACACTAACATTTCTGTGCCGTCAACTGTTTCGAGATGCATCGGCTGGCCGCAATGCTGCGGAACTTCTTGCTCGTGGCCGCATTGGGGGCATTTGAGCTTGGGCATAAAATTTTTCTCCTATTTGCTTAACGGTCTTCAGGAAGCTTGCAGCAAGCATCCAGGTCTTCATAGGCTAGGGAATCGCGTTTGGTGTCGTTCGCGTCATAACCCGCTTTCGCGATCGCATTTTCCAGGTCAGCCAGGGTTAGACTGGCCGGATCGAAACTAACCTGCGCCACCTTCGTTTTTAGATCGACTGCGGCCGTTTTCACGCCTTCCAGCTCTTGCAAGGCTACTTTGACGTTGTTCACGCAGCTCTCGCACTGAATCGTCGCCACTTTGATGTCGACTTGTGAGGCGGTTGCCGCCTGCTCTGATTTTTGGCAGCCGAAGAGCGCAACGCCAAGTGCGAAGATTAAAACAATGATTTTCTGCATTTGAGGTCTCCTTTAACTTTGGGTTAAAATTATATTGCGACAAATTTTTCAGAAAAAACCGGCGATAACGAGATACCGCAAAAAACGCAAGCTTGATGCAACAAAGATAAACAAATGAAAGTTTATTCGCAAGGCGCCGGCGAGATACGTAATCGGATCGCCGATTACCGGCAGCCACGACAGCAAGAGTGGCCATTTTCCCCACCTTTGCATGATGTTATAAGCCCGCGCCAACGACTTTTTTTGCAAATGCTCGTGCAACAATTTTTCCTCCACTTTCGACCCCACCCAATAGTTGAAAACGATGCCGGCGCAATTCCCTGCCGTGGCAAACGCCAACGCCGGTATTACGGGCATTTTCAGCGTCAACGCCGCGATCAGCGCGGCTTCCGAGCTGACCGGAAAAACCGTTGCCGCGAGAAAACAGAATAACATCAAGCCGAGAAGGCCCAAATTGTCAACGAGGTACATCATTCGAATATCGCCTTTTTTGACTATTGAAATTGCAATCAAGGCGTTTAATCATTTCATTTTAGAGCTTCATTTTAGAGCCGTAGATTTCGCAAGCGCAGCGCGTTGGCGATGACCGAGACCGAGCTGAAGCTCATAGCGGCACCGGCAATCATCGGACTCAACAGAATTCCAAAGAAGGGGAAAAGCACACCGGCTGCGATCGGAATGCCGGCCGTATTGTAAAGGAAAGCGAAGAACAGATTCTGGCGAATGTTCCGCATCATCGCGCGGCTCAGTCTGAAAGCTTGCGTGATGCCGCGCAAGTCACCTTTGACGAGTGTGATGCCTGCGCTTTCCATCGCCACGTCCGTGCCCGTGCCCATGGCGATGCCCACGTGCGCCTCGGCCAAAGCCGGAGCGTCGTTGATGCCGTCGCCCGCCATCGCAACGACGCGACCCTGTTGCCGCAGTTGCTTGACGCGCTCGTGTTTGTGCTTTGGCTCAACACCGGCTTCCACCTCATCGATGCCGAGTTGTCTGGCGACCGCCTCGGCGGTGCGCGCATTGTCGCCTGTGAGCATGATCACTTTCAGGCCCAGCCGGTGCAATTCTCCGATGGTCGCAGGCGTCGAAGCTTTGATGGGATCGGCGACCGCCAGCACACCGGCAGTTTTTCCATCAATCGCGGCGAAAATCACAGTGTTACCAGCGGATTGAAGTTCTGCGGCGCGTTGCTCAAACACATCGCTATTAATGACTCCATGCTGCTGTAAGAAAGTTGGTTTGCCGACAATAATCTCACGCCCATTAAGTTTGCCCGTGACGCCACCGCCAGTCACCGACTCGAAGCCGGCAATCGCTTGCGGCTTTGCGCCGCGTTCCCTTGCTCCCTCAACCACCGCGTTAGCCAACGGGTGTTCGCTGTTTTGTTCCACTGATGCAACAGCTTGCAGCAACGCGCTCTCTGCAAACCCCTCGGCCGTCAGTACCGCTACCAAACGCGGTTTCCCCTCCGTGAGCGTGCCGGTTTTATCAACGATCAGCGTATCCACTTTCTCCATGATCTCGATGGCCTCGGCGTTGCGAATGAGCACGCCGGCTTGCGCGCCGCGACCGACGCCGACCATGACTGATATTGGCGTGGCTAGGCCCAAGGCACACGGACAAGCGATGATCAGCACCGCCACCGCGTTTACGATAGCATAAGCCAAGCGCGGCTCCGGGCCGAAAAAGTACCACAGCAGTGAAGTGATCACTGCAATCGCAACGACCGCGGGAACAAAATAGCCGGAAACTTTGTCGGCCAGACCTTGAATCGGCGCGCGGCTGCGTTGTGCTTGCGCAACCATGTCCACGATTTGCGCCAGCAAGGTGT
This sequence comes from Candidatus Zhuqueibacterota bacterium, assembly GCA_022616415.1. Taxonomy (GTDB): domain Bacteria; phylum Zhuqueibacterota; class Zhuqueibacteria; order Zhuqueibacterales; family Zhuqueibacteraceae; genus Zhuqueibacter. The sequence continues at coordinate 58,236 of JAKEEU010000201.1, forward strand.
CGCTGCCAACGCGCTCGGCCCGCATCACGAGACTGCCGGTGCCGTTGACCGTGCCGCCGGTAACTTTGTCGCCGGTGTTTTTCTCCACCGGAATCGGCTCGCCGGTAATCATCGACTCGTCCACGGCGCTTCTGCCTTCAAGCACGATGCCGTCGACCGGAATTTTCTCGCCAGGCCGCACGCGCAAACGGCCGCCCGCTTTCACTTCTTCCAAAGGCACTTCACGTTCGTCGCTGCCGTCGATGAGATGCGCTGTAGGCGGCGCGAGATTGAGCAAGGCGCGGATGGCATTACCCGTGCGACTGCGCGCCCGCAGTTCGAGCACTTGTCCGAGCAGCACGAGCACGACGATCACCGCGGCGGCTTCGAAGTAAATATCAACGCCGCCATTGTGCCGCATCGAATGTGGAAACAAATTTGGCAACAGCATCGCTACGGCGCTGAAGACATAGGCCGCGCTCACGCCGATGGCGATGAGCGTGAACATATTTAGTTGCATCGTTTTGATGGAACGCCAGCCGCGCTTGAAGAACGGCCAGCCGGCCCATAACACCACCGGCGTGCTGAGAATGAATTGAATCCAGCGCGAAAGATTTTCCGGTACCACATTCAGCGCCGGAATCACATGCGTCATGGCAAGCAGAAAGACGGGCAAGGTCAACGCTGCGCCGATCCACAACCGGCGCGTCATGTCGCGCAGCTCGGCGTTCTCTTCTTCGGAATCGGCAGCAATTGTTTTCAGCTCCAGCGCCATACCGCAGATCGGGCATTCACCGGGGTGATCCTGCTCGATTTCTGGGTGCATCGGGCAAGTGTAAATCACTTTGCCCTTCGGTTTCCATGCCGGATTCTTTTGCAATGCCATGCCGCATTTCGGGCAATCGCCTGGCTTGTCGCTCTCGACGCCTTCGCACATCGGGCAAAAATACTTTGCCGTAGGCGAGGGTTTTATTTCGGTAGCAGCACCATTCGCGCAGCAGGATTTCGCGCCGTGCATGTGAGTTTCGTGTTTGGTCTGAGCGGAAGCCGAGTGCTTTTCTTCCACATGATTATGCTTTTGAACAGCGGTCACTTGTGGCGCGGGTTGAGCGAGAAATTTTTGCCGGCAATGCGCGCTGCAAAAATAAAACGTCTGCCCGTCGCGTTCGGCGCGGAGACTTGTCGCCTCATCCACCGTCATGCCGCAAATGGGATCTTTAGCCATCTTTAGTCTCTCCTCATCTATTATCTTTGGCCGTAGTGCCGATAAAATCAAGCTGAAATTCACTTCCTGTATCTGTTGATTATCCTGCAAAAACTCATTTGACTTCTATAACGAAATCTGCCGTGATCGTCTTGCAATGCGCTTTGGCACCCAGCATGGGCTGAAGGTCGGTGATGGGCTTGCCATCAATATCAGCGATGCTGAATTTAAGATTTGAACCGTGATGAATGCCAAGTTCGGAGGGCAACGCGAGGCTTACACGATACTGGCCATTCATGACAACTTTAGTGAATTGGTCATCAACCGCTAAAGAAATTCGTTCGTGCAATGGCTGCCCCTCAACGTGAACCCAAAATGCTGCAAGAAATTGTCTGCCACCTTTAGGTTTCACATCCACCCATAGCTTGTAGTCGCCTGCTTGCGGAAAAGAGTAAGCCGTGGTAAAAGCCCCATTTTGAGGCTCAAGGTGCAAATGATCGAAATACGAAAGATCATCGCGCACAATAATCAAATGCATCGGCTTGTCATGGACGAGTTCGAATTCATCGATGGCATCACCAACAGCTTGCTCGGTAACGATGATAGCAATCTGCGTGGCAGCGTTTGCCATTGGCTTTGTCGGATCGGTTTGCAAATTTACATTGTAAACCAGCGTTTGCTGGCCTTTGATATCAACATGTTCACCATGCTCCATCACATGCGTTTTATCTTTCGCATGACTCATTTGATGGGGGGCGCCATGATTGAGGTGGTCGAGGTGACGGTTCATAATTTTGTTTCCTTTCTTTCGCACTTTTTTCGTCGCGCACTTGCTCTTTTGCCTACAACGCCTTTTGCAAGCTGTCTTGCCCGGTGTCCGCCGCAAGCTCCGGATCGGCCCGTTGTTTACGAACAAAAGCCGTGAACTCGTTCAAGCTTTCCAGCAGTTGGGTTTGAATTGTATTCATACTGCACTCATGCAGACGCACGAGGTTGCGTGCGGTTACACTTTTTGAGTCATGCTGGAAAAAGTGAACCGCATGCGAATCATCTACGACTTCCACAAAATACTCATCCTCGATCTTCGCTTTTTTGCAGTGATTTGCCCTTCCACAAATAATAAATCACCGGATAAACCGTCACTTCCAGCAACAAAGAAGGAAGCAACCCACCCACTATGGGTGCCGCGATGCGTTTCATCACGTCGGCGCCAGAGCCGGCGCTCCACATGATCGGCAGCCCAGCGATGATGGTGGTCACTGTCGTGAAATTTCAATGGGTTTTTACAGCCTCCTTCGCTTCGGCAAAACTCATGATGCGCCCACTGTGCTGGGTTTGGAAAACTGCAGCAGCCTCGCGTGAGCCGAAAGCAACGAGGCTTGGATCGCATCGGTGCCAATCCATCGTGTAGATGCCACCCGTCTCGTTGCGCATCATTCGCTGGGGATCACAATGGTGCACATTGCTGCCTTCGACGTAAAAAACTTGAGCAGCTTCGATAGTCTTGCCGGTGGCGTAGTCGGTGGCAAAAACAGAAACTTTTTCTTGGTCATGGCTTTCCTCACTCTCCTCTCTATCTTTCAAAACTTTGCACTAAAACCCAACACCGGCAGAAACGGAAAGATCGTGAACTTCTCGCGGGAAGAATAATTCTCATTCCACATGTAGTGCACCACATTCTTACGGTTGTAAGCGTTCAGCAGTTCCAGATAGGTGTCGAGCTGATGAGCTTTATGTTGGAATCGTCGGGTCACGCGCACATCGAGACGACTATAATCCGGATAGCGGTCCGAGTTTTCTTCGCCGATGACCGGCCTCCAGATACTCAACTGCGGATCATACCAGCCGCCGAGCGCCGGCGTGTATGGCCGTCCGCTGCCGTAACGAAAACGCAGACCAACTTGCCAGTTTGAGGCGGGGGCGTAATTGGCGACCAGGCTCACCAAGTTTGGCCGGTCGTAATCAAACACATGTTGCACCGAATGTCGGCCTTCTTTGCGTTTTGCTACGGAATAGGTGTAGGAAATCCATCCGAAAAAGCCTTGTGAAGGCTTGAGATGAACATAAAGCTCGGCGCCGCGTGCATAGCCATAGCCGCCATTGGAAAATCTGCCTCGATTTTCCTTATTACATGAGTATCGGCTAAAAACACAATAAGAGAAATTTAAATGATACCTGATTTTATTGACCACATGTGAAGACTTAAATAAGAATCAAGTTTTGCAA
>JAKEEU010000202.1 GCA_022616415.1 Candidatus Zhuqueibacterota bacterium
CGTGCCGCTTATCGGACTTTGTCTCAAAAATACCACCCTGATAGGAATCCAAACGATCCAGAAGCCGCCCGAATTATGGCCATAGTTAACAAGTCGTACGAAATACTCTCTGATCCCGAGAAGCGGAAAAAGCATGACGAGTGGATAATTCAGAAAGAATCGCTTTCTTTTGAAGGCAATCCAGATGCAAAAGATTCTCCCAAACAACAAGATGAATCATCGGGTACTGCCTCAGTTACGGGTGGGCGGAATACGGCGTAGCCGAGACCGACGCTTGGTGTCGGAGATTTGCTTCGGGGATTATGGTGGGCGAGTTTTATGAGCTGTTCGTTGAAAAGATGAGTTGATAAGGATCTTGATGAGGATCATGGGCCACCTCATCCAAGCTCGCCTCGAAGCTCGACATCACATCGCCGGACTTACGTTTGTTAAGCGTCAGCAACACGGTCATCAAAATTTCACGAGTTCGCGCTCCGTCCTCGCCTTGCGAGCCCAAACTGATTTTGCGGGCGATGACCAATTTTCGCAACTCGCGTTCAGCGAAGTTGTTGTCCGCGGGAATGGCGCGATCCTCCGCCCAATGGTACAACCGATGGCCCTGTTCACGAAAGATGTTTTGAATTTTCTGAATGCCCGCCTGTCGCGCACTCTGGTGCATGGCGTGCACGATATCCATTTTTAAGCGGTCGGCGTGCGCTAAAAACTTCTGCTCTGACATCGGTAGCGTTCTGAGGCGCATGGCCTTGGCCATCAGCGGCGCGGTGGTGTTGACGAAATCTTGCACTTCTGGGTTCTCGGGAAATTCTTTACCGAGATCTTTGACGCCGCGCAAGAGATGCGCGTAGCAATATTGTAGAGCGCAGGGCGCTTGGTTGTAGGCATTATATCGATCCACCACCAACACCCCCGGAAGTTTTTTATCGCCCAAGACTTCGTGGGCGACGTGTGCAGCGCGGCTCTGGCGCAGGCGAAAGATGCTGAGCGTGGCTGTCGCAAAAAGCCAGGCATAGCCATTTTTCCCGTCGGTGCGCCAGGTGGTTTCATCGGCGTGTTTGACTGGCGCGCGGCGATATTGTGCAATCAGTTTCTCCGGCACTTCTTTGAAGCGCTGCGCCAGATGATGCATGGCCTCAATCAAGCTGCCCTCGCTGAGGCCGAGGCGTTTAGCCAGATGCCCGAGGGTGACCTGATGCAGATAATGCTCGGTGGCCACATGAGCGAGCAGGCTATTGCCCAACTTAAACTTGGGAAGCACGCCCGGCGCTTTGGCGCTGAACAGACGTTTGCAAGAAGGGCAGCGCCGCCGCGCCAGGCGGTAAACAATTCTTTTGACTTGCACCGGCACGACCTCGATCACCGTGCGCGGGCGATTGCCCAAGCTCTCCAGCACGACGTGACAAGCTGGACACTCGTGGTCGGTGTCAAGGGCAATCACCTCGTTGGCTTGCTCTTCGGGCGTGGCGGTGCGGCCGTGGCCCGGGTGGCCTTTGCGCGCACCGCCCTGGTTGGGCAGCGCGGTGCTATTGGCTTTGAAAAGTTTCTTGGACGACGGCGTGGACGAGCCGAAATATCCCTCGTCGATTTGTCGTTGTTGATAGCGCAGCAAGGCTTTGAGGCGATGGTTCTCTTCGCGCAAGCGTCGGATCTCGTCCTGCAGTCTGACGCATTGCGCACAGATCGCCTTGGTGATCGCGAAAAAAGATTTCTGGGTGGCCGCCTTCATCTGGCGTGACAGCGCTCGCGAAAGTGTCGGGTCAGCGGATAAAGAAAAACTTGCTTGATGGGTAAGACGGTGGTGCTGAAGCGATCGTTGCGGCCGCGGCCAACGGTGTCGCCGACGCCGCACCAATTCGCCGCGCGATAACACGTGCCATGAAAACGATTCTTTTCGACGAACGTCTCCACCAGCACAAGGTCATGCGCATAGCGCGCCTGCCAATCGGCAGACAGACGGCGGGTCGCCTGTGCTAAAATCCATGAGGCAAGATTGGTGATGTGGACCCAGGGGAGAATCAGGAAGCGATGATTATTGACGATGAGGTGGAGATTCTTTTGCCGCGCCTGCTCATCCCAAGCGATGAACCGATCGCGACAGGCAACGCGCAAGGCCGCCGCCGAAAAACCAATCGCCGCCAGCGGACGCTTCGCCGACGAAATGATGTACTTGAGTTGTTCGCCGGTGCCTTGGCCATAGCCGAGATAATGGTAAGCACCGATCAAGCTGTTATAAAGTTGCTCGCGAGGCGTGCGGCTGACCAATTCCACCGTTAAATCGGAAAAGTGGTCGAGTCGACCTTCCACGATGGAGGTATCCAGAAAAGAGGGAAGGAAAGTTCGATTGCGGTAGCCAACTTGGCGGGCCTTTTTCAAGGGTGCCGGTAAAGTGATGAGGCCGCGCTGTTCAAGCTGGCGCAGCAGATCGCGGCAGGCGATTTCGCGATAAGCGCCGTTGGCTTGACGAAAATCCCACAGGCGGCACAATTGTCGGGAAAGATGAGACCGGCCAAGATGGCCGTCGGTGCTCAGCAGGTCGCGAATCTGCTGAAGCTCGCTGGCGCCGATGCGTTTGCCACGAAGGCGTATTTCCTTTTCCATGATGAAAAGAAAATACGAAAAGAGAAATTGTGACGCCAGTCTTTTTTAATGAAAAATCAAAAAACTTGCCCGGCACCTTGAGAGTGAGTTGTCTACCCATAACTGAGGCGGTAC
>JAKEEU010000203.1 GCA_022616415.1 Candidatus Zhuqueibacterota bacterium
AGTATTATTACAACGACCTGCCCGGCGTGAAATACCTCCGGTATGTGCCGAACGCCGAGCATTCGCTGCGCGGTTCGGACGCGTGGATGACGCTGATGGCCTCCTACAACGCGATTCTGACCAACGCCGCGCTGCCGCAATTCGACTGGAAGATCGAAAAAGAGGGTACGATCCGCGTGCAAACGAAGACCAGGCCGACAGAGGTGAAACTGTGGCAAGTGACGAATCCCGGCGCGCGTGATTTCCGTTTGACATCCATCGGGCCGAGGTGGAAAAGCTCGCCGCTTCAGGATCAGGGCGATGGCGTATATGTCGCAAAGGTTGCGCCGCCGAAGCGTGGCTGGACGGCTTATATGATAGAAATGACTTTCCCCAGCGGGTTGCTATTGGCGCCGTTTAAATTCACAACCGGAGTCAAAGTGATTCCTGACGTGGAGCCGTTCGCGGATGAAGTCAAGGCGAACGGAAGGTAATCGGGCCGCAACACAAAGAGTCAAAGGTACAAAGGTTTTGAAACGGTCGAGTAGATCATTGGACTTTTGTCCCTTTGACATCTTGTCTCTATGCGTTTAACCGCGTCCTCTAGCCCAATTTCATCGAGTTTGAAGTACAATCGGGCAAACAGAAATTTAGTTCTCGTAGAATTCCTGATGCGTTAAAGAAACTGCCGCAACAACACTCGTTTGGTCCGAAACGAGATTGTTTCAGGTCAAATGTTCAAAAATGAAAAAGATTGCTTTTTACTTGACGCTTTTCTCGATCGTGGCGCTGTCGGCTTCGCCGCACAGCGCCACCCAAAATCTATCCCCAACCAAACGCCCCAACATTGTCTTTATCATGTCGGACGACCATGCGGCACACGCTATCAGCGCATACGGCAGCCGACTGAACAAAACGCCGAACATTGATCGTTTGGCGAAAGAGGGGATGAAGCTCGAAAACTGCTTCGTTACGAATTCGATCTGCACGCCCAGCCGCGCGGCGATCCTGACCGGCAAATACGCGCACCTCAACGGCGTGCCGGTTTTCAACCAC
>JAKEEU010000018.1 GCA_022616415.1 Candidatus Zhuqueibacterota bacterium
AATTCAAGAAAGAAAAAGAACTTACGAACGATTATAACGCTTCCGACTGGGAGCGCCAAAAATCCAAAAATGCTCGATCACAACCTGCGGAATGTAGGTTAGAAGATGACCACGGCAACCTCTGGCTCAGTACCTATAACGGGTTATCAAAATTCAATTCTCAAACGAAAGAATTTAAAAACTATGATGTTGGTGACGGGCTGCAGAGCAAGGAGTTTAACGCTGGCGCCTATTACAAAAGCCGCAGAACCGGCGAGATGTTTTTCGGCGGCGTTAACGGGTTTAATTTCTTCCATCCCGACAGCGTCAAAGACAACCCCCACATTCCGCCGGTGGTTTTCACCGCTTTCAAACGCTATAGTCCCGATGAAGCCGAGGGAAAACCCATCATCGAAACCGGTATTTCGGCAAAGCATGAGCTCACCCTTTCGTACAAAGACAAGGTTCTGGCTTTTGAGTTTGCCGCGCTAAGTTATCGCAAGACCCACAAGAATCAATACGCCTACAAGCTGGAAGGCTTTAGCGACAACTGGATTCATCTCGGCACCAAACGCGACCTCACGCTGACCGGCCTCGACCCTGGCAAGTACACTTTACGGGTGAAAGGCTCCAATAACGACGGCGTGTGGAACGAAGAAGGCGCCTCGCTGAAAATCACCATCACCCCGCCGTGGTGGAGAACGAAATGGGCGTATGGGTTTTATGGTCTGCTCTTCCTCGCCGGGGTTGTTGCGGTCGATCGTGTGCAGCGCCGGCGGTTGATCCGCAAAGAACGCGAGCGCACCATGCAGCGTGAGCTGGAGCAGGCCCGCGAGATCGAGAAAGCTTATGGCGAGTTGAAAGCCACGCAACAGCAGCTCATCACACAGGAGAAGCTCGCCTCACTCGGCCAACTCACCGCCGGCATCGCGCATGAGATCAAGAACCCGCTGAATTTTGTGAATAACTTTGCCGCGTTGTCGGTGGATTTGGCGGCGGAGCTGCGGGAAGAAATCATAAAACGTAAAACGTAAATGGGGATGAGTTTGAAAACATGGAAGAGATTATCGCGATGCTGGAACAGAACGCGGAGAAGATCAACCACCACGGCAAGCGTGCGGGCAATATCGTGAAGAGCATGATGCAGCACGCACGCGGCTCCTCACACCAGCGCGAGCCAGCAGACATCAATCATTTGCTGGACGAGGCGGTGAATTTGGTTTATCACGGCATGCGCGCCAATGATCCCTCGTTCAACGTCACGATTGAAAGGGAATACGACGAGTCGATCGGCCAGCTCGAAGTCGTGCCGCAAGATATCACCCGCGTGTTTTTGAATATGGTGAATAACGCCTGCTACGCGGCGTTTCAGAAGCAAAAAGCAAACAGCAAAGAGCAAAAAGCAAACGGGGATAGTTTTTCACCGACGATTGCGGTGGCAACCAAAAACTTGCGCGACCGCATCGAAATCCGCATTCGCGACAACGGGAACGGCATTCCGCCAGACATTCGCGAGAAGATTTTCAATCCGTTTTTTACCACGAAGCCGACAGGACAAGGCATCGGCTTGGGTTTGTCGATCAGCCACGACATCATCGTACAAGAGCATCGCGGGGAAATTGTAGTGGAAACCGATGAAGGGAAATTTACGGAGTTTGTGATCAGCTTGCCACGGGAGATGAAACAGAAGAATTGAAATCGGACGCGACAGCAGATATGGCAATTCAAGTCAGTAACCGTTCTACTTCTTCAACGGAGATTCCGGTCATATCGGCCATCTGTTCTTTGCCATAGCCTTTCTGTTGCAAGGCGCGAAGAATTCGTTGCTGGCCGATTTGTTCTCCTTCGAACCGGCCTTGTTGCAACCCTTCTTTGCGGGCGGCAGTGGCGATGCCGCGCTCGTCCTGCATGCGAACCGAGGTGGCGTCGTAGGCCTCCCACTCATCTTTGGTCATGTTGGCGCGATTGGCGATCTCAAAGGCTTTGCGGAACGGCTCGTGGTTCAGCTTCTCCGGAATCACCTCCAGCCGGCCGGCGTGCTTGAGGAAATAGCACCACTTCTCAATGGTCGATTCCAATTCGGCCTCGGTTTTGGTGAATTTGGGCAGCTCGATGAAATAATGCCGGATCTCATCGAGGTAACAATTGTTGGAAATGGTCTCGCGAAATTCGTGGCAAGAGAGATAATGCTCGAACTCACGAAACATGGTGAAATCGACGATGGTAATGGCGATGACCTGATTGAGCTTGGGATAGTCTTGCCCCGCTGGAATCTGGCCGACGTAAGCTTTACAGGCGTTATACTGAATGCGCTTGCCAAAACCCTCGGCATATTGCACCTGCATCTCTACCACGAAATGCACGCCACGATGGTCGCGGCATTTCACGTCCAAATAGCTGTGTTTGAGGGTCGAGATTTTCGGCGCTTGATAAGGATTGAGGATAGTGACTTCGGCAATGGCGTGGCTTCCTTCCAGCCCGAGCACAGCATTGAGGAAACTGATCAGAACTTCTTTGGCCTGGTCGTTGCCAAAGATTTTTTTGAATGCGAAGTCGGTTCGCGGATCGGCGAATTGCATGATTCATTCTCCTTACAGGCGCTGGCCTGCACGAACGCTAGGTGGATCTTGGCTAGGCTACATCAGCGTGTTATAATATAACACGCACGAAGAAGAAAAGCAAATGCAATTTCATTCCGTTTCTTCCGACGAAACCAACGGGACAGAGCGCAGGCCCGGGACCCTCGGTTAGTTTTTCATGGCGCGCTTCGCGGCCCTTTGTGATCGCGAATTTGCCGCAAGATTTTAAGCATGGCTTCGATAGAAGTCCGCGCTTTTTTTGGTGATTCCTTTTTCTCAATGCATGAAATAAACTCAGCATAAGCGCGCTCAAAAGCAAGATAAGGCAGCCGGAGCAATTCGCCTTCCATCATCTCAAATCCCTCCAAGTAGGCTTCTTCGGCCAATTGCACGGCGTAGGCAGAATCGCCGCGTTGATAAGCGGCCAAACTTTGTTTCAAGCCCGTTTCAGTGGACGTGATATAATCATCCATCACCAACTCCGGCGGATTTTGCCGATGGTAATCAACCACGTGCTTGAGATACGACGATGAATCGGCGTGCGGCAAACGCTGCTGCAACGCAATGAGGGCGGCCAATTCGATATTGTTTTTCGTCGCTAATTCTGGCAAAGTCAGTTTTTGCGATGCCGCCGGCGCCACCGGTTGAAAGTCCCGCCGCAGCGTCATCAAATAAAACGCGAGGTTCCAACGCGGCCTCGGCGCCCAGGCCTCTGAAAATGATGGCATGGCCGTGCCCTCCACCCCGAAGGTAATGGCATGATAAAACTGCCACGGCGTTAAGACATTCATGCGTTCAGGGTCGGTAAAATCACGCGGTCTGGGATTTAACGTATCGGCCGCTGGTCCGTTGCCGGCGCCGCGCAAGCCGTGGCACGAAGCGCAATTCTCTTCAAACAAGATTTTGCCATAACCCAGATCGGGTGTGCGCCGCGGCGCCACGGACAGATCTTTTTCTTTGACTAAAATCGCTGTCGTCTCTTCGCAGATTTTGCGAATTTGCGGCAGGGCGGCTCGTGCGGCGATCAAGTCTTCGAGCTGGCGCAATTTGTTCAACGTTTGCTGCTGCACGCCGGTTGACGATTGATAAATTCTTGCCGCGTCACGGGAGAATCTTTGCATTTCGCCGTATTCGAGCGAATCGATGATTTGGCCGTTTTGCACCGCGCGGTCATAATCCGCGGCCAAATATTGCAAAAGAAAAATCAGCCGCTGATTTGACTCCGATGAGCCTGCGGCCAGCACACCGCCTTGCTCTCCTGCTTCGCCGTCCGATGAAAAAATATGCCGATGAATCGTCGTTGCCTCGATGAGCAAAAGGATTGCCCAAAAAACTGGGATCAAAATGCGTTTCATTGTGCCGTCCTGGTAATTTCGAGCAAAAGCCTCTCGTATACGTCATGATCAGCGCGGGCAGCCGGAGAGCGCATGGAAGAAAATCTCGAAAGCCGATGACCAATTAACGATCAAACGGTACCTTCAAAACGAAAGGATTGCGTAAAAGGACGGCGCCCCGATGCGTTACTGCACCAACGTTTTCAACTCTTCCAAAAACGCTTGCATCACGCGCAAGCCGCTCTCCCAAAATTCCGCGCGGCGGATGTCGAATCCCATTTTCTTAATCATGTTTTCCGGCGAGTCCGAGCCGCCGGTTTCCAGCAATTCGATATAGCGCGGAATGAAGCTCTTCCCTTCTTCTTCAAAACGATTGAAGAGCGCCAACACCAGCAGCGCGCCGAACGTGTAGGCGTAGCAATAGAACCGCGTGTGAATGAAATGCGGAATCGCCGCCCAGTACCATTTTTGCTCCGGCAAAAAATCGACCGCGTCGCCGTACATTTCGGTCCGGCGCGCCGTCCACAACTGGCAAAGCTGTGTCGCTGAGAGCCGCTCTTTCGCACCCTGCAGGTGCGCGTCGAACTCGAAGCGCGTGTAATAATTTTGCGTGTGAATGGTCGCGAACAAATCCTCCAATTTGCCGGTCAAGATGGCGATGCGCAGCTCGCGTTCTTTCACCTCAGCGAGCAGCTTGCGCGTCAGCAGCATTTCGGCAAATACCGAAGCGGTTTCCGCGGCAACCAACGGCGGCTGATAATTGAAGATGGTCTGCTTGCGGCCCGCAAGAAAATCGTGCAACGCGTGACCAAGCTCGTGCGCCAGCGTATAAACATTGTCGATGTCGTCGTTGTAGCTCATCAAAATGTAGGGATGGTGCCCCGGCACGGTTCCCTCGCAATACGCTCCGCCGCGTTTGTTTGGCCGCACCTCGGCGTCGATCCAGCGCCGGTCAAACATCTGCTGCGCCAGGCGGCGAAACTCCGGCGAAAAATTTTCGAAAGCTTGCAGCACGAGATGTTTGCCTTCGTCGTACGTAACCACCTCGCGCTTTTGCGAGACCGGCGCAATCAAATCGCAGCCGCGCACTTTGGGCATGCTCAACAACCTGGCTTTGAGCGCATAATATTCCTGCGCCAAATGATTGTGCGCCGTCGTCACCGCCATCATCGTCTCGACGATCTCCGGCGCGAGGCGGTTGCGCAAGTGTGCCGGCGCCATCGGGCTTTTGTAACTGCGCATCTCCATTTCCAGCGCGTGATCTTTGAGCATGGCGTTGAAGACGTTGGTAAAAATGATTTCGTTCTCGCCGTAGCGGCCGTCGTAAGCCCGTTTCGCGCGCGCGCGCAAATCCGGCTCCGGCCGGCGCAGGAGATTGCGCACCTCCTCCCCCGTCAACGTCTTCATCTCGCCTTCCACTTCCAATTGCCACGCAAAAGCCGCGGTGTATTCGGTGTATAAATTCACCAGCGCATGCTTGCCGGACAAATCTTTTTTGTTGATGACTTGCTCTTCTTTCTCGGAAAGCGTATACGGCGTGTACAAACGCACGCCCTCGAGATAATGGCGATACAGATCGAGCTTGCCGCTCGCCAGCAGCCGCTCAAATCGGGCCGGCGGAATTTGCTGCACCTCCAGCTCGAAAAAGAGCAAAAGATTTTGCACCTGCGCCATCACCTCTTGGCACCGCGCGTAAAGCGCTTTGAAGGCATCGTCTGCCGTATTCGCCGTGAACGCCAGAAACGCATAAATCGCCGGCTTGTAGGTTTTCGTATAAATCGCTTCCAGCGCGATGATCGCGCTGTGCAAAGTTTCTGCTTGCAAATCGTTTTCCGCGATTTTGCCGCGATACGTCGTCGCAAAGTTTTCCGCCTGCGCCACGGCAGTTTTGAGATCAGCTTCCACATGCTCATCCGCAGCGCTCGCGTAAAAATCCGAAATATCCCAGCGCATGCCCCTGGCCTTCAAATTCTTTTCCGTCATCGGAGTTTCCTTTCCGTAAAAAATGTCGTGAGATAAAGTTTGTCCAATTTAGGCAACGCGCGATTGGAATGCAAATAAAAAATGCGTGAGAAAAAACTTGCTTTGCTTTTTGGCTATTGCTATCTTTGAAAGAGCGATTTAAGCAATTTGTTGCAACACAGTTTCTTAACCCACTGATTGAAGAATCCCACCAATTATGCTTTTTTATCTGTGGGTTTCTTCAATCAGTGGGTAAAGCCTTTTGGGGATTTTCCCAACACGTGACGAATGAAAGCGACGCAACCATTTCTAATAGCTGCTAACCGACAAGGATATGCCCTCGATCCGGCGCAGCACGATGAGGGTGTGCAACTTTTTTTGCAGCAATACGCCATCTCACCGCGCCGGCACGCCAACATAGAAGTGCTGCGGGAAATTCTTGCCGGCTTCGCGAATTTGCCTTACGAGAATCTCAGCAAGATCATCAAATTCAATCGCTGTGGCGAGAACGGCGCGCAACGATTGCGCCTGCCGGAGGAGGTGATTGAAGATCATTTGCGCTGGCGTCTCGGCGGCACGTGCTTCTCTCTAACTTTTTTCTTGCAAACTGTTCTTCTGCACCACGGCTTCGCCTGCTACGTCGTGATGGGCGACATGCGCGCCGGCAGAAATATTCATTGTGCCATGGTGGTCATGTTGGACGGCGCGAGACATTTGGTCGACCCCGGCTATTTGCTGCGCCTGCCGATGGCGCTCGATCCGGCCAAGCCCCGGTTATATCATACCGAATTTACCGGCGTGGAATTGCGTTTCGATCCGTTACACGAAGCTTACGACGTTTTCACGTTCAATCGCCAGGAAATCAAATGGCGCTATCGCTTCGCGGATCGCCCCACCTCGCCGGAGGAATTTCTTGAACACTGGCAGGCCTCGTTCCACCGCAACAGCATGCACGGCCTCTGCCTCACCCGCGCCACTGAAGATGAATTGATTTTCATTCACAAAGATTTCATGCGAGTCACTTCGCTGGAAGGCAAGCGCAACGTACCCATTAAGCGCAACTACCACGAAACGATCCAACAACTGTTTGGTATCGCGCCGGAGTACGTCGAACAGGCAATGGCGGCGCTGCGGGAGAACATGGCGAGAGAAAGGCGGAGAGCGTAAGACGTAAAGCGTAAGGCGTAAAAATATGGCAATTCCCCATTCACCCTTGCCGGTCAAGCTCGTCATCACGGTTCTCTATTCGGATGAGAACCGGCTTGCTGTCGCGCGCGAGCGACTGGTTCAACAATTCGGCCCGATTGATTTCACCAGCGCGCCGTTCCCTTTCGAGGTGACCGACTATTACGTGCCGGAGATGGGATCACCCATCGTGCGCCTGTTTTATGCCTTCGAGAAACTCGTTTCACCCGGCGCTCTCGCGAGCATCAAGCTCTCGACCAATATAATCGAAGACGAGCTGGCCACTAACGGCCAACGTCAGGTGAATCTCGATCCGGGCTATCTCGATCCCGACAAGTTCGTGCTGGCCTCGGGGAAATACAACGGCCAGAAAATTTATTTGTCGGATGGCATTTGGGCGGACTTGACGTTGCACTATGAAAAAGGGCATTTCAGCGCTTATCCGTGGAGCTTTCCGGATTTTCGCAGCGGGGAATATGAGAAGGTATTTCTGCGGATGCGGGAGATTTATAAGGGGCAGTTGAAACGCGGTGAGAAAAGAATTTGAGCATTGTTAAATTTGCGGCCCGCGCAAAAATTCGAGCTTGCCGTCGATACCGTTCAGCCGCAGGTCGAAGTAGTTGAGTATATCGCGGCCTAAAATAACGTAATCCTTGGCGCCAACGATGACCGGCACTTGACGAAAAATCCAATCGTGGATTGATTTGGCTATTATAATTGTATTTGACCAAACGATTACCTCCAGCCCTTTCGTGGTGAACGCATTTTTATAACTGGCAGGTTTTCATCAACAAGTTGTATGTATACTTCAGTCTTGGGAAACCGCTCACGGACTCGTAATAACACATCGCGAACAGAATCACCAACGTCGACAACTTGACCATTATGAACAGCAACCCATTTTCCGCGCAATGTTTTCAGGAGTTCCGGCAGCATGAAAAAAAACGCCTGTTCGTCGCGCAGCCACGGGTCGTCTTCGATTTTGGGTATAGGCAGTTGCGGCGCTTCGAAGACCTGAACTTGATCCTGAATCTCCGGCATGATGCACCTTTTTGAAAAATTGTGGTTACCTTATTTACAGCAAGATACTAAATCATAAAATACTTATCAAGCATTTTTTTATAAATGACCCTCAAAGAAAAACTCCGCGAGCTGGAACGTGTTCAGCCGAAAACAACAACGCCCAAGCCCCAGCACAAAAGTGTCACACTCGATGGTTTGTTGGGTGGGATGGAGCAGGATGGTTGCTTTGTTGTGGAGCGCCGCTTCGCCATTCATACTGAGCACGGCAACGTCCGCCTCAACGGTGTGCAAGAAATTTCTCCGGCGGCTTTGGCGATTGCCGGCAAGGACGAATGCTTGGCGACGCTCGATCTTTCGCGCGCACTGTTTTTGGATACGGAAACGACCGGACTCGCAGGGGGAACCGGCACCGTCGCTTTTCTGCTCGGCATCGGCCGCTTCGAGGGCGAGGAATTTGTCGTGCGGCAATATTTTTTGCGCCAGCCCTACGAGGAAGCGGCGATGCTGATGCGATTGCAAACGGATGTGAACGACAGCAACGGGTTGGTCACTTTCAACGGCAAGACGTTCGACATTCCGCTATTGCGAACGCGCGCGGTGTTGCACCGCCTGAACGTCGATTTCGAGCGTCTGCCCCACTTCGACGTGCTGCACGCCGCACGGCGTTTGTGGAAAGGTCAAATCGATAGTTGCTCGCTCAACGGATTGGAAAGCAGCATTCTCCGCTTGCGCCGCAACCAGGATATTCCCGGCGCGCTGATCCCGCAAATCTATTTCGATTTTTTGCGCCACGGCGAGGCGGCGCAACTGCCCGAAGTTTTTGCCCACAACCGGCAGGATATCGTTTCGATGGCGGCGCTGTTGGTGCGGATCGCGCAACTCGTGCAACACCCGCTGCAAAACCCAAACGGCGCGCTGATCTCACCCCAGGAATTGCGGCGCGTGGCTTGGCTGTACCGCCAACTCGGCGATTTTTCGGCCAGCGCTACGCTTTTCGAGCAATTGCTGCAAGAATCGAAAACAACGCCGCGGCTCGAAGATCATCTCGCGCTCGGCTTGTGCTACAAAGGCCAGCGTCGCTACGAAGAAGCCAATCGGATTTGGCGCGAAACGGTTGAGCGTCTGCCTTTTCATCCCCTGCCTTATATCGAACTGGCCAAACACTGTGAGCACCGCAATGGCGAACTGCAAGCGGCGCTGGAATGGGTTGAACGCGCTTTATGGAATCTCCAAATCAGCGCAGAGCTTGGCCGCGGCAAAGACTCGTTGCCATACAAGAACGATCTCTTGCATCGACAGGATCGACTTCGGCGCAAACTAAAACGCGCGGTTTTTATGGATAGGCACGGATAAAAAAGACGGACGATATGAACGAACGCTGACAACAATCATACTTTTCCGTGTTGGCCCATCCAGTCCGTGTTTGCCCCGCGTTTGTTCATAACGTCCGTGTTTAGTCCTGATTCACTTCATTCGGATCGGGCAGTGTCGGATCCGTTCCATAAGGATTGAAGTGAATGTCGCTGCCATCCCATATCGGATTTTGGGGGTTATTCACTTCATGGTTGTCATCGTAACTATCGGCGTCGTTGCCGCCGTTTTCGTTGATTTCTTTCGCGCGATCATCGAAATAATCATCAAAAAATCTTTTGAACAGGCCCATCGTCCACCTCAGAGTCCAAGGTTGTGTGATGCGTGTTGATCTTTGATTTATCGTGGAATAATGAAAAGAGGTGATCAAAAACTCAGAGAATAAGTACCAGCATCAGCGCTGGATCGCAGAGCTTTGTTATAATCTTGTTGAATCTGACGCTGACAGTTTTACCGCCGCGTCAACAAAGAAGAGAAAGGGTTGGTAGGGAGATTGGGGCTCGTCGTCCAACGCTTTGGCGTCACGATCTCCCCCGATTTTACCTCGACATGCTTGTGTAATGTCGTGGAAAAATCGGGGGCGGCTTTCTCGAACAACAACTCGCTCAATCCGAATTGACGTCATTTGAATCCGGCATGGTGGGATCCGGCCCATAAGGATTTGTATGGACCTCGCTTCCATCCCAGACCGGGCTTGAGGGGTTGCCAATCTCGTTTGACTCGTCGTAGATATCCGAGTCGTTGCTATTATTATTGGAAGAGTCGGTGCTGCCGTCGTCGAAATAATCATCGAAGACCCTTTTGAACCAGCTCATGGTTATTTCCTCCTAGGTTAATGATAAAATCCTTTGTTAGTTGACCTGCAAAAGCCGCGCGTTTTGCACGGCATGAACTTTAGCAGAAAAAATCTTCGCACTGTCTAACGCATACGACACGTGTCACGCCTGCGCATCGTTTGCCAAGCAGGTTTGACGTGTTGCCGCATCCGTTCGGCGCGGTGAATGATAGCTTGATTTTGAACGGGAGATTAGCTCAAAAATGAGCTTAAAAACATGAAGAATTATACAAACAAAACCCAAAATCCGCTGAAATTATCGTGGTGTTTTTTTGAAAATTTGACAATAAAGTTTATGGAAGGCGCAAAGCAGGGATGAAAGGATGGAACGGTTTCCAACGAACTTCTCGCACAGAATCAAAAACCCTCGGGCGCAGCCCACACAGAAAGATTTGCGAGGAAATTTCCGCGTGGGTTTTGATCGGTATGGAATCTGCGGGATCCGAAAATAGAAGCAAGGAAAAAGAAATCTCAACTTCCCCGCATTTGCCGCATCATTTTTTTGAGCGCTTCACGGTCGAGTTGGGTGAATAGGGAGAATTGCCCGCTGCCAGCCAGCGTCTCGCCGCCGTCAATCGTTACACACTCGCCATTAATGAAACCAACCTCGTCACTGAGCAAAAAGACTGCGAGATTAGTCAGCTCGCGGTGCTCGCCGAAGCGACCGAGCGGGATGCGCTTTTTGACTTGCTCGTCGAAAGCTTTATCCGGAAACAATCTTTTCCACGCCCCTTCAGTTGGGAACGGTCCTGGCGCGATGGCATTAAGACGAATGCCATAAGCGCCCCATTCCACCGCCAGCGAGCGAGTCATCGCCAGTACGCCGGCTTTGGCGCAAGCCGACGGCACGACGAAAGCGGAACCATTTGACGCATAGGTGGTGACGATGTTCAGTACCGTGCCGGGGACTTTTTGCGCGATCCAATGCTTGGCGAGAATCTGCGTGCAATTGAACGTTCCATAGAGCACAATGCGAACGACGGCATCGAAACCGCCGGGCGACAGATCTTCGGTGGCGGCAAGAAAATTGCCCGCGGCGTTGTTCACGAGAATATGAGGCAACCCCACTTGCGCAATGACGTCAGTCATCATCTTTTCCACGGCTTGATAATCGCGCACATCACAGGGAAAAGTGAAGACCTCGCGTCCGGCGCCGGCTTGTTTGATCTCCGCCGCGCCGTTGGCGAGTCGGTCGGGATTGCGTCCGCAAATCACCAAAGTCGCGCCCAGCTCGGCAAAGCGCTTCGACATGGAGAGGCCGAGGCCGGAGCCGCCGCCGGTCACCAGAATGATTTTGTTTTGCAGCAAATCAGATTGGAACATGTTTTCTCCTTACAGAGTCAATCTTCACGGATTATCCGTAAAATGAAGATTACACACGGATCAAAAACTCACACGGAATTTTTTATAGTCGACCAGTACAAACTGCTCTCTCAACATTAATTTCAGGTTGCGCGGACACCAGAAATGTGTACTTCCGATTTTCCGAAGTTGACGATTAGTCCAGTATTAAGCTGCAAGGCCTTGAGATAGCTTTGCATGTTTGCAACTTCGGATTGGTCGATGGCTTTCTGAAGTGCCACAATCATGAGTGGAATCTTATTCTCAACAATCAGATGCCGCAAGCGGTACGTTCGTATTATCTTGCCGGCAAATTGAACCGGAACCAATGTACTCATAGTTTTCAACAAAGACCGGCTCCTTTTCATGAAAGGCATATCGTTCGATTTTAATATCGGGCAGGCCCAAATTTACCAGGAGGCCGAGGTCTTTTTTCCATAGCTTGAGCTCGGCGAAGAGTTGCACATAATGCGCTTGCAAAAATTTGCAGGGAACGCATTTCTCAGACAAAATAACTTTGTCATTATGTCAGTTTTTCATGCAAGAGCGCCATAAACTATCCCTCCTCTTGGGCTTCAATTTAAAGCCAATCAAAGATTTTTCCGTGTGAGTTTTTGATCCGTGTGGAAGCATAAAATATTATCATCTTGTAAAAAGCAGCTTTCATTTCTTCGACTGCTCCAACACTTGTTCAGCCGTCACGCTCGGGTCATCAAACACAAAGCACGTTGCCTTCGCCGTGCTGCCGAGCGACAGGAAGTGGCGGATTTCGGTGGAAGTGTTGCCGATGCGCCAATCCACCCAGCCTTTCTTGACGCCGCTGCCGCCGTCCGAGGCTTCGGTCAAATACTTGTTGCCATTGGCAAATTCCAACACCACGAAAGTGCGCGGGACCGGCGCTTTGAGCTTGTTCGCGGTGTAGCGTTGGGCCAGCACGGCGCGGCGCTTCTCGTTGGGCACCGACATGGGAAAATCCGCCGGGTTGATCGACAGCGTTTGCCAATCTACTGCACCCTGCCCCGAAACCGTGGCGCCATTGGGAAATTCGGTTTCTGCCAGCGGCGTGAAAAGATCTTTTTTAGCCAAATTGGCATTGATGAACTCGACGGCTTTTTTGGTGCGGTAAGAAAAACCGGCGCAGGAATAATTATTTTTATGGGAAGCCCAATTATTCTCCCGCAGCTTGTCGTAGCGCACGAGATACGATTGGCCTTGCCAGATGAAGATGCCGGTGCCGGAATTGATCACGCGGTCAAGGAAATAAGTATATTGAAAATCCCGCGGATCGATTTTTGCTGTGCGAATGCGATCCTGCAGGCAGGATTCGAGCGAATCAACCTGGCAGCGCTCGCTTTTGGCGATGAGATAATAGGTGACGCGAACTTTGTCGATCGTAAAACTTGATTTGGCTTTGCTCTTCAAATAATCAACGGAAGCGATGAGGCTGCTGGGTTGGCCCGCAAAACTGGGAGCAGTTGCAGGTGTTGCCGGTTCCGAGGCGCGGGTCGATGATGATTTGGCAACGTCCGGCGATGCTTCAGCCGCCTCTTGCAATTCGGGGCTCGGCCGCGGCGCTTCGCGGCGTTTATCCTTGGGAATCAGGCCTCGCCCACCCAACAACAGCCAGGCGAGAATCGCAACGAAAATAACCTTCCACAAATCCATACTTGCCTCCACGATGATCGCGTTTGAAATTTTGCGATCGCTCCTGATCGGGTTTCATCCAGCCAAAGGGCGAGCAGCGGTGTTGTTATTCTACGGAAAGCGGCTTATTTTGTCAAGAGAAAAAATGCGGATTGCGACTTTTTGCTTGATTTTTTGAAAATGCGGATTATATTGAAATTCCATATTGAGCAAGGCCTTGACTTTCCCAAAAATGAGCGAAGCGTTAAAAAAACTGCGCCGCGATGCGGCGGCCATTTTCCAGGCAGGTTTGCGCGCCGTAGCGCCGGAAGAAGCGATGCGCCGCCACGTGCAACGCGACGGCGACGCCTTGATCATCGCCGGCCGCCGATATGACTTGCCGGCGTTTCGCCAAATTATCGTGCTCGGCGCCGGCAAAGCAGCGTGCCCGATGACCAAAGTTCTCGAAGAGATGCTGGCTGATCGTTTGACCGGCGGTCACGTCAACGTCAAGTACGGCCATCTCACGCCGCTCAAAAAAATTCAAATTCAGGAAGCCGGACATCCGGTTCCGGATGCAGCGGGTTTGGCGGGCACGCAAAAAATTCTCGATCTGCTGGCCACGGTTGATAAAGATGATTTGGCCATCGCCGTGCTCTCCGGCGGCGGTTCGGCGCTGTTGCCGATGCCGAGCGCCGGCATAACTTTGGAGGAAAAACAAGCGACGACCAAACTGCTGCTGGCCTGTGGCGCGAATATCAACGAGATGAACGCGATTCGCAAGCATCTCTCGCAAGTGAAAGGCGGGCAGCTGGCGCGGGCGGCTTATCCGGCGACTTTGATCACGCTTATTCTCTCGGACGTTATCGGCGACCCGCTCGATGTGATTGCCTCTGGGCCGATGGTCGCAGACACGAGCACCTTCCAAGAGGTGCAATCGATTTTGGACAAATACGGCATTCGCGAGCAACTTCCAGCTTCGGTGCAAAAGCATTTCGTCAAAGGCTTGGCCGGCGAAGCGCCTGAGACGCCGAAACTTGGGGACGCGATTTTTGCCAAAACGCAAAATCTCATTGTCGCGAGCAATCGCCAAGCCATCGCGGCCGCGCAAGCCGAGGCGCAACAACTCGGCTATCGGACATTGATTCTCTCGACGCTGATCGAGGGTGAAACGCGCGAAGTCGCGCGCGTACACGCGGCGATTGCCAAAGAAATTCGCGCTTCAGGACATCCGCTTTTGCCTCCGGCTTGTGTGATCTCCGGCGGCGAAACGACGGTGACCCTGCGCGGCAACGGACTCGGCGGCAGGAATCAGGAATTTGTTCTCGCCGCCGCCATTGACATTGCGGACGTGCCGGATGCCGTCATTTTGAGCGCCGGGACGGATGGCACGGATGGCCCGACCGATGCCGCGGGCGCTGTTGGTGACGGCGAAACGATCCGTCGCGCGGCGGAATTAGCGTTGCAGCCACAAGCTTTTCTCAACAACAATGATTCGTATCGATTTTTCGAGAAACTTGGTGATCTGTTGATCACCGGGCCGACCAATACAAACGTGATGGATCTACGGCTGATGCTGATTGGGTAGTGTCCCCCAGCATAAAACGGGACTGAGTTGCAAAAAAATAAAATACGAAGATTGTTAAATTTTTTTAACCTTTTTACAAAAAAATTTCGTATATTTCAACTATTCATTTTTGCTGAAGTTGTCCGAACGGACATTGTAAATATAAAAAAGTGTTGCTATTCGCGGTAAGGTTTTTATACATTTAAGAAATAGAATTCTTAATCTAAGGAGGCGTATGGAGATTCATCATCACCACCTAGGTGTCATCTCCTACAACGAGGATGACGTGATCACTTTTCCGCTCGGCCTGCTCGGTTTCCTCAAGTTCAAGCGTTATTTATTGCTGCAAAACGCAACGTCTGCTCCCTTCCTGTTGATGGTCAGCCTGGAAAATCTCGAATTGCACTTTCCGCTGCTCGATCCGAAGCTTTTCTGTCCCGATTATACTCCCAACATCACCAAGCGCGATTTGAACGAATTGTCGGCGGAAAATCCGCAAAGCCTACAGATGTACTCTATTGTAACTATACAACAAGACGCTCGAACGGCTACGGCTAATTTGAGCGCCCCAATTTTAGTCAACAGAGAACGGAAAACAGGCAAACAATTGGTGCTCCTTGACGATCGGTACTCAACCAAGCACCGTATTCTCCCCGATTCTCCTTATCTTTCTTCCAAGGAAGATCGGGGCTAGACGCGCACTCATGAGGAAGGAGAATTTATGCTGGTCCTGACAAGGAGGTTAGGTGAAACGATTGTCATCGGAGACGACATCGTCATCAAGATTGTCGACATCCACGGCAAGCAAATCCGCGTTGGCATCGAAGCACCTACCGAAGTCAGCGTTTATCGTGGCGAGATTTACGACCGCATTATGCTGGAAAATAAAGCAGCAGCACAAGCGGCGAGCAATCTTGAAGCCATGACAGAGCTGAAAAACTTGATTGCGAAAGAAGAAAAAACCGCGCCTGTCGGGGTAGCGCACGCGGGCGGCAATTCGCGCTCGTGATATGCGAAGCCGAGGGCATAGCGCTGAGGACAAAGTGCGCGACGTTGCGCTTGTCCTTCGTTCTTTGCCCTCGGCCTTCCATTGCGAGTTGCCGGATTGGCGCCTCGTTGTGGATTGAGTTTGGCCCTCTTTGCAAGAAATTTTCGATCTGATGGCATCGCCTTGCAGTCTGCCTTCAAAGATGTCCTTAATTAACCGTGAAGTTTTGTCCTGCCGCAAAGAAGTTCCCGCAGCAGAATTACTTAGCCAGATTACATTGCGTGGCCCGCTAAACACGCGAAATACACTAAAAAAACTTTTCGCGTTTTTTGTGTGTTTCGCGGGCACAAATTCTAATGTGGCCATGTATAACTTGGTCGATATTGATCTTCCTATCTGCGTCCGTCCATAAAATCCGCGGCTGAAAAGCATTTAATCACATCCGCGTCGAATTACCACAACTTTCTCGTGCTGCTTTAGTAGCATCCTGCCAAAACGCTTTTTGTGTTCATCCCATCAAATTACTGTTTTCATGTATCATGGCGCTCTAAACAGAACGACAGCAGGTTTTGGCATATCCGTTGCACAAGTCATAAGTGAGACGATATGGTCACGTACTGACTTGCTTGGATTGTGAGATGTGACGTGGTCATAAGATAAAACTAAAGCCGCGGGAGATGGACGAAAGTCAAGTTAACTGCGTGTAAGCACGGCCCAGACTTTCCTTAAAAAGGATTTAAGGATTGCGGTGTCCGGGTCATATAAAGTCTGTCTCCCGCCGGCCAAATGTGAGCAACGGAGTGTGAAGCGTTTGCATTTCGATTTTAAAAGGGAGCGCGGACTTTCTTGTCCGCGATTCGCTTGTGGACTAGAAAGTCCACACTCCCCTTATAGCAGGAGAAAAAGATCATGAGAAAAATATTATTGAGCTTGTTCGGCATCGGCTTACTGTTGGGCTGTGAGCCGCAGCCATTTCCCTCGGAATCAGAAATAGATCGGGAAGCGCCGGCGGTTCCGCGCGGCGTCGCCAGCACGACCGGCGATCAACAGGTGGCCATTTCATGGTATCCGAATGGCGAGCGCGATTTGGCGGGTTATCAAGTTTATCGCGGCAATGCGGAACGAGGCAACTACTATCTGCTCGGCACCACGGGCAACAACAGCTTTGTCGATCGCGATGTGAGCAATGGCCGCACGTATTACTACGCTGTGGCGGCTTACGACGCGAACGGCAACGAAAGTGATTTGAGCTACGATCTCGTTTTTGATACGCCGCGGCCCGCCGGCTATGGCGTGCGGCTTTTTGATTTCGGCTATCTCCCGTCGTCGTCCGGATACAGTTTTGCCGGCTATCGGGTGCAGGATTATCGCGCCGGCAGCACGGACGTTTTTTTCGAGTATCATCCGCAAAGCCACGGTTTGTTTATCAATGTGGCCAACCAAGACACCGATATTCAGGATTTTGGCTATACTGAATCACTCGACGAGGTTGATTATGCGCCGGAAAAAGGCTGGTCACCGCTCGGCTACGCGGAATGCATCGCCGGACACGCTTACGTGATTTGGACCGCAGACAATCACTTCGCCAAGATCCGCGTGGTGGCGGTCAATCCCAGTTTCGTGGAATTTGATTGGGCCTATCAGATCGTTGAAGGCAATCCTGAGCTGCTGGTTCATTCCGCCGCGCCCGAGAAAATCGCGTTGCTGAATCGCTTTGGACTTTCGCAAAATTAACGGAGAAAAAACCATGACACTTCATCTTCAGCACTTGCACCGCCATTTTATCAAAGTTCGCCATCTTTTTTACTTGTCTTTTTTTCTTTTTATCTTTTTTGCCGTTGCGACGGCTTTCGCGCACGATCCCTTCGATATCGATTTGAAAGTGTGGTCGTCGCAAAGCTTCGACGATCCGTTTTGCAGCGACGATCCGATCGACATTTATTTTCGGGTCGACCGCCTCAGCTACATCACGGTTTACCAGATCAACCCCTACGGCGGCGTTGAAATTTTATATCCACTCTCTCGCCATCGTTGGTCACCGGTGTTTCCGAGGCGGACTTATCGACTCATCGATCTTGCCGCCGATCTTGATTTTTTCTACAACGGCCTTGAAGGGAGCGCTTATATCGGTGTCATCGCCACCCGACAACCGATCGACGTGGTGCCGTGGCTCGAAGCCGGCTTTCGCGATTGCGGTTTGGTGTTCGGGCGCCCGAGCCGCGTTGTGGTGGGTGTTGATTTTCACTTCGCCATCAATCGTGTTTTGACCGATGTGCGCATCCGCTTGGGAAGCGCTTGTGCGCCGGCGTTCTACGTCGCCCCGATTTATGTTCGGCCTCGTGTGGCCATCCATCGACGGCCGGTTTGGCCAAAGCCGCACTATCACAAATCGCATTCACCCAAATGGAAATGGGGCTACGACAAATATCCAACGCAACCTCAGCCTGAACCTGAAAAGCGTCCATTTCGCCGGCGTGGATTTGAATCGACACAGCCACCACAAGTTCCATATTCGCCAAAAACTGTTGAGTCCCGGGAGCCGCGAGTTGAAAAGCGGAATGATACGGATCGCCAAGTCATCAAAAAATCAGATACAGTCAAGGTGAGGAATGATTCCGGAGGCGCAAGCAGTGGTGAGTCATCACGTGGTCAGGATCGCCGCGTAAAAAAGCCTCGGCAGTAATGCTATAAAGTTATGAAGGGGGTATTTGTGCATACCCCCTTCAATTCGTTGGAACTTATTCACTCCTCAGTTGTTTGTCTTCCCATCGGAAATGTGGCAAATTTCCTGGGCGGCTCGGTGTGCAACCGCTCCAAAACTTTTGCCACAATCGCCCAAATTAAAGACTCCGAAATTTTCCACGCTTCCTCTTTTTTGTCAAACGGACCGCGCAAATCTTCTCTAAGCGATAGCTCGTCGCTCAATAGAATTTGCATGCGTCGCAAGTCACCTTCCTGTGCTTGCCGATCACAGTGAATCCAGTAGGGCATATTGCCTCCTAACCCAAATGGGGATGAGGTTGTGAGGAATGGAAAATGTTAAGGGGGGAAGCCACGCGAGGAGAAACAAAAGAATTGCGTATTTGCCGCAAATTTCTTATATTCTCTGTGCATCAAAGTGGATACCCCGCGTGGTATCCCTTTACGCCAGCCTGACGAGTTGCAGCTCGTCAGGCTGTTTTATTTTTCTTCCAACTGGTTGAGCTGATGATGATCTTGTTCGATGAGAAATCGCAAGTAGTCCGACACGTTCTCAAAGCCACGGGCTGCTGCGCCTTGGGGCAGCCATTTGCTCATCTCCTGTGAG
The DNA here is from genome assembly GCA_022616415.1 of Candidatus Zhuqueibacterota bacterium. Classification (GTDB taxonomy): domain Bacteria; phylum Zhuqueibacterota; class Zhuqueibacteria; order Zhuqueibacterales; family Zhuqueibacteraceae; genus Zhuqueibacter. The sequence continues at coordinate 19,095 of JAKEEU010000018.1, forward strand.
ACATTAAATCGGAGTGATTGATCCAACCCCTGCTCCGCTTTCTTGATGAACTGCTCAATCGTCTGCTCGATCTTATCATTCCACTGGCGCACCACGAGCAGACGGCTCGTGCATCCACTAAGCGTGGTTGACACGGTTGGGCGATCGAAGAGCACGAGGCAGGGTTTGCGCATGGCCAAAGCCGTGGCGATCTCAAACCCGCTTCCTGAGCTTGATTTCGTAACATCCCAAATGCACGCGCCTGCCTTTTCCAAGAGATCCAAAGACCACTTGTAGGACGCGATTTTATCCGTGAGACCATGCGGATCGTTTTTCATCCGCAATCCGCGAATACTGCTCACAAGCCCTGGCGTCACTGCCTTAAGGTACTTTCTCGGAATTTTGATTTCCGGCGCTTTCGCGTCCTTATGCACTGCCGTATTGGTCAAGATATCGACGTCGTACCGATGCTCTAACCGATCGAGCACCCGACACACGGTACCAATCCGTTCCGCAATCTGTTTTGCTTCCGCTGCCTCGCGGCTCGTAATGCTGCCGCCAATAAAGATATACATGCTCTTTTTTGTACCCATAAATACAAAAATAAAAATTCAAATGTGAAAGTCAAGGATTTTTTCGCCGTGCCAGAAAATTTTTCTGGGGGGAGATTGCCTCGTCAAGAAGCCTCGGAACTGAATTGCTCAATGATGTTCAATAATTGGGGGAGATGGACGAGATTTTCCCAATGAAAAAGCGCGGCGGCGCCGATTTGGCATCCGCTAATTGCCTGCAGCAAAAAGAGCAACTCCTGCAGGTGATCTTCTGAAAAGGCGGTGAGATCGGGAAAATCGATTTGCGGGAACAGCGAGAAATCATACGCGGCCAGTTCATCCAGCACGGCCAAAGGCCAAGCCGGTGACTGGCCGTATTCATTATAAAAAAGCTGCGGTGAAAGCGCCCCCACCAATTTGCGTGTTGCGGCCAAATGCACGCCGGTCAAGCGCAGCAACCTTTCGTCGAAATGAGGCGTCGCCATGGGCGGCAACTCCAGCAGCAGTGACGGGCGAGCTTTGGATTGATTCGACAATTCTTCGATATCCGCAAGCACCTCGTTCATCCGCCCGGCGCGAAAATCAAACCAAGCTTCGATATCCTGAAGCGGATTGACCAAGCCGGTGCGCTCAAAAAAAGCCTGGCGACAATGGGGGCAAAAACAATGCGACGGCACTTGCGAGCCCATTTCGTCCCATCTTTCGGTTGAAGGCAAAAACGGCCACCACATAAAATTGATCAGCGCCAATGCTGGGTTTAAATTGGCAATGGCACCTTCGATAAGGTGCAAACGATGTTGCATGTATTCGAGGCGGCTGGGACAAATGGGACGATACCAAAAATCCTCCGAATAAGCCGCGCCATCCGGACTTTGCGGACGCAACTCCGGCATGCGATCGAAAGTGTCGCGGTCATTAAAAATCGGGAATTCCAAGGCAAAGCCAAGCTGCTTCTGAGCGCATCGTTCTCGCAACGGCAACAGGCTCCACGGATTCGGCTCCTGATCGAATTGCTGGGCGAAAAAAATCCGCGCGCCTTGAAACGCCGGCACGATCAAGTTCTGAATGCCGGCCGCTGCGATCTCATCGGTAAGTTGATCGAAATTTCCACGATAACGTTCACCCCAAATCGTGCGGGGATAGACTTTGACAGCAAAGTTCACAAACGGGTTCCTTCGTTTTCAAATGACATTTATCGCGCCACCCAAAGCAGCAATCCCAAACCGGCGAGAAATACCATAAGTGCCGGCCAGCGTTGCCACCACACCGTTCTTTTGCCAACGTACCAGCGGAATCTTGCCACGCTCCATGAGATCAACATCAATGCCGGGAAAACCAACAAATGCGTACTCAATCCCACCAATAAACAAAACACCGCCCAGATAACCCATTTTTCCGCCGAAGAAAAACCCTTCTTCGTGTTGCTTGTCGCGTGCGACTGATTTTCCTGAAGCGTTTCGGTTCGCATTGAATTGTCGATGAAGCTGGTATGCCTGAAAGGGGTCTTCAGGCCTTTTGCGCCGGATAGAAAGCTAATAGGGAGATGTCCGAATGGAAAACAATGGACTGGGCAAACAGAAAAAGCAAACTGCAAAAAAACAAACGGGCTTATTTTCTTTTTGCTGTTTGCAATTTGCTTCTTGCCCCTTGCTCAGTGCCGAGGGCCGGACTCGAACCGGCACGGCCATGTTATAGCCAGGGGATTTTAAGTCCCCAGCGTCTACCTATTCCGCCACCCCGGCAAAAGATAACAAAGATAAAAAGAAAAAACAGCAAATAACAAATTCCTTTTTGCCTTTTTGTTTTTTCCCTTTTTTCACTTTCACGGGAGGCGGCGATCGGATTCGAACCGATGAGTAGAGGTTTTGCAGACCTCCGCCTTGGCCACTTGGCTACGCCGCCCTCGAGCTTTGCATTGTCGCGTAGTCCCGGCCCCTTGTGGGCCGCTTTAAAAACCACCCTTAGTTGGGAGTTAAAAAATCCGCCACACTGGGGTAGGATCACAAACGCCAAAAAGTAGCCCCGACTCTCCTTAATTAATTTAATTAAGAATGATCGGGGCCACGTGCCTTTACTTGGAGCGGGAGACGGGGCTTGAACCCGCGACCCCCACCTTGGCAAGGTGGTGTTCTACCACTGAACTACTCCCGCTTGAAACACGCGGACTTTATGGACGGACGCGGAAAAGCTTGAAAATTTATCCGTATTCGTCAATTAGGTCCGCGTTTTAATATAAACAATTCTTCATTTCAACGCAAGCATTTTTTTATCAGAAAAAGCTTGCAAAGAAGTTTAGATTCTGCTATAATAAAGCATGCAAGACATCGAATACACGCAACTGATCATTACCTGCGAAGCCTGCGGGAATGTTAAACGCTTTACCATAGCCAGCCAGGATGAGTGTGAGCGCATCTTTCGCGAGTTTCATTGCGAAAACAGTTGCGGCCGCAATCTTTACAGCTTTATCACACTCGGCACGCTGCACCGCGAGCTGGAGCCAGCGGCCGAAATGGATGAGATTCCATCCGAAGAATCGCCCCAAAATGCTTCACAGCCTTCCGAGGCTTTTGAATCTAAAAGGGGTTCAGAGCCGCCCACAGAAAACGCCACAGAAAAATAAAATTGCATTTATATCCGCTACAAGCTTGCCGCAGGGCCCCAACCTTGCTTGTCAAAAATATGATAAAATTCGTGGCCATTTTTCTTTTCTCCCTTACGACTGCACAAGCGCAGCTCCCCGTCAGCGCCTTCAAGCCGGCGGAAAAGAATATCATCAAGCCAATCGGCCCGCAGGCGTGGCATTATGAAATATTTCGTCCCGCTGGGCCGTGGGCGATTCACGTCATCGAATTTGACGTGCGCAGTCCCTTGCTCCAGCTCGAGACCATCAAAGCCGGCAATCAACTGCAAGGCAAGGAGCAAACCAGCAGAATGGCGGCGCGCGCCGATCGTGAAGGCCATCGCGTCGTTGCCGCCATCAACGGTGATTTTTATGACACCGGCAATGGGGCTCCGATCAATCTGCAATTGCGCGACGGCGCGATTTTGCGCCAGCCTGCCTCCCGCTCGGTATTTGCCATCAGCGCTGCTGAAAAGCCGGTCATTAATTTTCTCTCGCTCATTGGCAGCATGCAATCGAAGCAAGGCGTTTGGCAGCCATTGCACGGCTTCAACCGCGCGCGCCATGCCGGCGAGCTGATTTTCTTCAACCATTATTTCGGCGCGGCTACTGGCACCAACAGCGTGGGCAGCGAAGCGCGTTTGCAGCCGCTCGAAAAATTTGCGGTAAATGATACCTTTCGCGCCGTTGTACGTGAGCTTCATCGCAACATCGGCAATGCGCCGCTCGACGATTCCACCTACATCATCTCGGCGCACGGCGCTGCAGAAAATTGGCTGCTGCTCAACCTCGCGACGGGCGACACGGTAAAGCTGATCTGGCGCATTCCCGAAACCACGTGGCAGCTCGTCGAAGCCATCGGCGGCTTGCCGCGCCTCGTGCGCGATGGCAACATTTCCATCGAAAGCAAGCGTGAAGGCGGCAGCCCATCTTTCACCAACAATCGCCACCCGCGCAGCGCGACCGGGTTTAACGCCGACACCAGCCGATTCTTTTTTGTCACCGTCGATGGCCGCCAGCCCGGCTACAGCGAGGGCATGACGCTACCGGAATTGGCCGCTTTCATGCGTGAACTCGGCTGCACACAAGCGCTCAATCTCGACGGCGGCGGCTCGACAACGATGGTCGTGCGCGGCAAAGTCGTGAATCGTCCCAGCGATGCCACCGGCGAGCGTGCCGTAGCCAATGCCCTGCTGCTCATTTCCACCGCGCCAACCGGGCCGCTCGCGCATCTCGAAATACAGCCGCGAATCGTTACGTTGCGCCCTGGAGAAAAATTGGATTTCGCCGTGGCCGCAACCGACAGCTTGTACAACCCGCTCGATCTCACCGACGAAGACGTTTTCTGGAGAATCACGGCCCCGTTTGGCAGCATCGACAGCCGCGGACTTTTTACCGCCAACTCAAAATCAGATTCGGGCTACGTGATCGCCTTCCGCAGCCAAGCCCGCGACTCCGTGCGCGTGATCGTGAAGTAACCCCACGGGCGTAACCCAGTCGGCTCGACTGGGCTGTTAAATAATTTTCTTGACTTTCCCCACCACGATTATTATATATAACACTGGCTTAAAATGGACTAACTTGAAATTGATTCAACAGATTGGAGGACAGAATGACTGCCAAGGTTGGTGAAATCGCCGGCAAGGTTTGGCACACGCTAAAAACCGACGGCGAAATGTCCGCGGCGCAACTGAAAAAAGCCACGGGCGCGGACGATAAAACGCTGTGGATGGCCCTCGGCTGGTTGGCGCGTGAAGACAAATTGAGCTTCAACCAGGTCAAAAACACGCTGAAAATCGGGCTTAAGGCCATGCCTGTGGTGTAAAGCGCGTCGTAACTATCTAGCGAAGCTGTTCCGCCGCAAACCGACAAGTTAAAAATCTCGCTCACAGAAATGGAACTCTCACTGAAATAAAATCCTAAAACTTCTGTGAGAGTTCTCATTCAGTGAGCTTAAGAAATTTGCCATGACTCCCACGAATGATCTTCGTGATGGGAATCTTTTTTCGGCGATGCTGGCAGCGTGGCGAAATTTGTCGCCACGCCGTCGCCGTCTCTCCATCATCGGCTTCGCCATCGTTTTGCTCGTGGGGATGGGGTATTTTCTTCTCTTCGCCGGCCTGCCGGATGCGGATGAAATCAAAGCCTACCAGCCGGCATCCACTGTCAACCCGAACCACATCAATTGGAGCAAGCGCTCGACGGATTCGATTCGCATCTGGGTGCCGATCAAGCGCATCTCTCCCCTGCTGCAAAAAGCTGTCGTCATTAGCGAAGATGACGTTTTTTACCAACACGACGGCATCAATTACGAGATGATGAAAGAGGCGTTCCGCGTGAATTTGGAAAGGGGACGTTACGTGCGTGGGGCCAGCACGCTGACGATGCAATTGGCGCGCAACGCCTTTTTGCACAAACGCAAAACCCTGCTGCGCAAAGCCCGCGAGCTGATTCTCACCCGCCGCCTCGAAAAGACTCTCTCCAAAACGCGCATACTCGAACTCTATCTCAACATCGTGGAATGGGGCGATGGCATCTACGGCGCCGAGGCCGCCTCGCGATATTATTTCGGCAAACCCGCCGCGAATCTCGATCTCGCCGAAGTCACCATGCTGGCGAGCATGCTGCCGAATCCAAAATACTTCAATCCCTTCAAACGCCTGAAGAGCGTGCAACGCATGCAAAAGCGCGTCGTCTGGCTCATGCAAAACGCGCGAGAGATCACGCCCGAACAAGCGCAATGGGCTTTAGCTGGTCTCTCACTTCGCGGCAGCGTTTCGCCGCAAGAGACTGAAGCTGCTGCGGTGGACTCGTTAGAGGAAGCGAAATATATCGAGCCGGTGCCGGAGGAAATTTCGTCTTCTCCCTCTCCCACTACAACCACGCTGGTGGAATCAGATAGCATTCCGTCTCCCGATACATTGGCCGCGCCGGCGGATAGTTCGGTGGTCAATCCACCGGAGTAAGAAAATTGGGATTCGCCATCTTTATTTGTTAAGGATAAGAATTTGAGTCAACCTCCTGTCTTAATCGATTGATTATTTGGAACTGAAAATTCCGCAATCTGCAATCCGAAATCGGTATACCTCCAGGTTCTGAATCTTTCCGCCACTAAATAAGTAGACGATTAGCATTTCCTCTATACAATTGCAGAATCGGTTATTCATTGTTCACGCCAATCCGGATCTTGTGCAAGCCGGTGACGCCTATCGGATTTTTTAAATCAGTTCATTTCGTTATGGTCGAATGCTGTTTGGTTTCAGCTTTATTTCTCACCTCGTGATTTCTTGCTGGCTCATATTTTGCAATTCAAATTTTCAGCATTTCTAAAAGCAAGTTCATCACGATGACGAGGCGGAGGTGGTGATATGAAAAATTTGAATACTGACACATTGTTGTCATTCAGCACCATTATACCCGATCCGATTTGGGGGAATATTCCTTTGACCCAGACGGAAGAGAAGATCTTAAATACGCAAGGGTTTAATCGCCTGCGCGATCTCAAACAGATGGGGTTTACATACCTCAGCTTTCCAGGCGCCAATCATACGCGTTTTGAGCATTCGATTGGCACGATGTACGTGGCTGACAAGCTTTTTCTTTTTGCCAGCCATTCATTTCCGGAAGAACTGCTTAAAAACACTCTTCAATACCTCCGTTGCCGTGTGGCTGTTCGCATTGCCGCCCTGCTCCATGATTTTGGGCACCCGCCTTTTTCCCATGCCGTGGAATCGGCGTTCAAAAAACATCCGGATCTGCTGGCCGTTTCCGAGGATGATCTTGCAAAGCTCGAGCTCTCGGATGAGATCAAATTTATTTTCGAAAATCCCAGCAAGTATTCGCATGAAGTCTTCACCAAAGTCCTCATCGAAGAAGACGAGGAGATTCGCGATATACTGAAGGAAATTGGCTTGCAAGCGGCGGACATCAGCCGGCTGGCGGTGGGCGAGCCGTGTTCGGAACCTTTTGATCTTTTCCGCGAGCTGATTAGCGGCGACTTCGATGCCGATCGGATTGACTATTTATTGCGGGATAACTATTACACCGGACAGCCCTTTCGGTTTTCACTGGAGGATTTCAAGGAGCGCATTGGCTTTCGCCGCGGCGGCAAAACCCTCTACGTTCGCCATGAAGCTCTGCCCAGTTTCAATTCTCTTTTATTGGCGCGCGATAGAATCATCCGCACGGTCCATAGGGATCGAAAAGACCGCATCGTAACGCAAATGACCATTGAAAAGCTCAATGAATTTTTGCGGGCGAAGTCTGACGGCAATCCGAAACAGAAAGTCAAGCTGATTATCGAGATACATCAAAGATATGGCGATCATACCCTCACCAGTGAATTGGCCAATTTTGAGGCCAAGACCAACAACAAGGACGAGCGGATTTTAATGCAGAAAATTTTTTCCGGCAAACTTGTGGATGAAAAGGCGGCGTTTACGTTTGAACACATGAACCCGCTGCTTTGCGCCTGTACGCATGTCATCAATGTCAATTTAGGGCATGCCTCGAACCTCATTTGTAAAAGGATTAAAAGCCTATACCGCAATTTCGATGATCTTATCTTTCATGTTTCAGTGCCGCCTATTCCCAAATATACGGCGCATGTGGAATACGACGGACCAGAGGGGCCTGAGTATGCGTATTTGTCCTCTGCCAGTTTCGTTTCAAGAGGAATTCTTGCAGACGCCATTTCCAATCTGGCCGTTTACCTCTACGGCACCGGCAAACCGCAAAAAATCGAGCCGGCCGAAGAAATTCCGATTGCAGAAGATGAAATCGGTTTTTGCCTCCGTGAATTAAAAGGCTTGAAGCGTGATTTGGCCGAAGCGATCATTGATGCTTCCATGCGTATTCGGGAAGACCTAGCCAGGCCCGACAGCCAAGGCAGAAAAAAAATTGCCGGCATCGACTTTTTGCTGGCGGTCATGGATGCGCTTGAAAATCACATCAAAACAAAGCTGGGCGGCAGCAATATATGCACCTACGGCGGTGAATATCTTATTGACCTTCTCGTCAATTTCATCAAAAAACAAAAGCAGCTTGCCATTGTCGGTTATAACGATAACCACGAGCGCGATCTTCGCTCCGCGCTTTATTTGGATGTTCAAAAGTTGATTTATATGGGACTGATGGAAGGGCGGCGGCGTCCGGCCTATATTGCCGGATTAAAATTCGATGTTGGCATGACGCGCCATCATTTATACACCACTGTTCACGACCGCAGCATGAGCATTCGAGGCCGGTCCTACGTCAGATGCGTGAATTTGAAACAACTGTATCCGGAAATTTGGACCCAGGTGTCCGCGATTCAAGACCGCGCCAAAAATGAGCTGCTGGAAATTTCATCGCGCTTTCAGGAATTTATCAACCCCAAGACACTTCAGGAGCACGGTGATTTTTTAAGGTGGCTCGAGGCTGACATGATTCCGAGATTCAAAGAAAAGGAAGCCTGTCTTTTAATTTTCGAGCCGCTGGCAAAGGGAAAATGATCATTCGGCATGCCGGAAAGAATCTGCCTTTAGGCGTTAAAACATTTCAGGCTTGCTTTTCAAGTTTTGCTTTGGTATAATTCGGCATTGGCAAACGGACGGGCAAACTGCTCACGTTAGGAAGACTCGCCACTTGCTACTTATCGCCGCTTTGCCCACCTCAGTCTTTTAGCCGACGATTTTCCAACTTCCACACTGCACCCAACGTTTTCATTGCTGTTTAAATTTCAAGTTGACTCGTCAAAGAAAACGGAAATGGAAAATCAAGATTCGAAGAGTTTACCTTCATCCTCTGCTGCTGATTCACCCAAGACAACGCTTGATGCGACGATGCTGGAGATTGCCATGCTGGGGTATGAAACGGCGATTCAGCTTTTGGGCGGCGGAGAGCCAGAATCGAATGTCAAATTATAGTTTAATTTTTATTCGCTGCGAAGGTATTCATTAATCGTGATTGAGTTGTTTGATAATATTTACCAAGGCTTCATAGTTTTTCATGTTCTTTGAAAATATCCGAAGGAACGCGAAAAAACCATCTTCTCGAAGATCGATCCACTGGAAACGTTCAAGTCCAGCTGGTAGGCTTTTTATGTCTTGACATTTAGGCAAAAGAATCGGGTATATTGGATATCTCCGTTTGTTTGCAATATTCAGAGCCATTTTAATCTCGCGATCTTGCCCGTACGATAATCCTGATGGACCCCAGCAGAAAATGCAAGATCTACTCTCTATAATTCCCTTTTTAAGCTGCTCTGACCAGACCACTCCTGGTTTTAATTTTTGCTTGTCAAGCCATAACTTGAGTCCACAAACTTCCTCTAGAAAATTGGCCAAAGCAAAGACTTGTATCCTGTCAGCACTATTATAGCTTATGAAAGCGTCGTATTTAGTGCTCGGTTTCCAAAATCGAAAAACCTTGTCGATAACCAGTAAAATGAAACAAGCGGCTATGAAGACATATCCAATACCTTCCATGATGGACACCTATCTACTATGTGTCAATGTACCAGTTGGGGGATTATATCTATAGACATACCAACAATTTTATGCAGTTGCGTAAAACCATGAACAAAAATTTTTCGTAATCATTGAAGTTTAAAAAAAACAATAACTCTGGTGCTTAGGAATTTAGTGATTTAGGTTGGCTGAAAATACTCTGCAGCTTCTTTTTCCGACGTATTGTCTTGAATGTAGTTCGTGGAATAAGATTCAAACATGGCGGGTTCAAAAGGTCGCTCCAAGATTTCAACGAGTTGCTTTACGAATGGAAAAGCTTGCTCTTGAATGGATCTTGATTCAACATGATTGTTTTCGGTATCAAGTTGAAGAAAGCTTAATCCCTCTAACTGCTTCTGCGGTTCTTGCATGCTTTTCTTATAATACTCCATCAGCTCTTCTAATGGCTTAATAAATTTCTTTTGCCCTAGAATCCTCTGTTTATTTAAACGTTTAAGGCGAATTGGATCGCTACAAATACATTCGATCAAAAATAACTGACAACCATGCTTGAGAGCAAAATCAAAAGCAGTTTGTCTTTGGATAGACTCCTTGAACGTCGCATCTAAAATAACAGTAGAGAAATTCGGAAGGATATTTTTAACATCAGCATAGAATATTTCGTCGATTTTTGTAATTTCGCCCTTTGGGTATTCATCAATGTGACCGTTCAGCTTATACCGGTTTCTGATAAAGTCACGGCTGACGACAATGGCATCACCCAAAGCCTGACGAATTCGATGCGCCGTCGTGGTTTTGCCGGCGCCCGGTAGTCCGCACATGAGAATAAGTTTTTTCTGTGAACCGTCCTGTGAAGCAGAAGAAAATCCTATATCCATTTTGATACTGCACTTGATATTGGTTGCTGTGATAGACCTCAAACCCCTTGGCCTGAAAATAGAATTTCATGGCGATAAGGCTTGGTCGGTTACTGAAAATCGGCTTTAAAGGCCTTTGCTGGGAATGATGCATTAAAATAATACTGACAATCCCGTGAAATGCGGAATAGAAAACTTAAATTTTTTAATCGCTCGCGCAAATCGTAACTTCAAAATGTATAGACCTTTTTTGACTTTTCTATATATTACGAAACGATAACTTTCTTAGATCACCGTTCGCTTATTCGTTTAACTGTAGTTGTATGATTGATTTGACTAACTTTTAGGATACCAGCATAGCTTCATCCCATTTTTGACTTGGTCGATGGTGTAGAAATTGCTTTACGATATACAAGACAAATTAATTCCAACCGCTTTTTAAATCAACGCTTCAAATCTGAGGGCAGCACCATGATCGCAGACGATATACCCAAAGGCCTCGAAACTCTGCCAGGAATTGATGACGGGATCGGGAAGAATGGACACTTAAGTCTCTCCCCCACTTCCTTCCCAGAACTTCTTATTTACATTAAAAGCGCCTTTTCCGTCGATAAAACTAAACGCGAGATTGCTTGCGATCTTTGCAAGATTGTCTTGGCCAGCTTAAACGAACGGCCAAACAATATTCAAATGGATATTTGCGTTCTTTTGGGCCGCATCGAGGGGTATGATCTATTAAAATTAAAAGGTGCCGCAGGTTTTCAACCAAATGGAATGCTGGCTTGGAAAAATTTCAAATTTGGCGAGGGCATTGTTGGACAAGCTGCGCGAGATATAACACCGATTAGCACAAATGATTTGCGTAATGATCCACGGGGTGCTTCAGAATTTGAGAGTGACATTGTTCCACTTGCTGAAAAAGTCGCCATCTTGGCTTACCCTTTGGTTTTGGCAGATGGCGAGTTGGTAGGAATATTGGTGTTGGGCAAATTTCATTCCGGTGCAGTAACCGAAAGCCATTTCTGGCAACCGGATTTCATTAAGATGATCGAATGGCTGGCGCCACATCTGGCAACCACATTTAATTATGCCATCTGGCTGGCCAAAGCCAAACGTTTAAAACAATATCATGAAAATGAGCGGTGCATGCGCGCCACGGCAAAAAAATTTTATAGCGCGGCGGTCCCTGATCTCAATTTATTGATGGAAGCCATATCTATTGAGTGCATGAAAATATTGAACCGCGGCAACCCCGAACAGCCGTTTTATCAAAACTTTCTTTTCTATGAATATCAAAAATATCGGAAATTATTTGTGCTGCGCTCTTGTGGTCGCCGCCCTAAATCCGTGCTGTCCAGCTTCCATGTCAAATCACGGCACTACAAAGAGTTTGTGCAGGATGGACGAGTAAAATGCTTGGAAAGCCAGGCAAAATTTGTGTCGAATCGCGGGAAGGCCCCTTATGTGATACGCTCTCTTTTTGAGAATAAGCTTGAAGAGATTATTCCAAAGCTCGATGCCAATTGGTCGCCGGCCGGATCGGGTACTGCTTTTATTGTGCCACTTTTTGAAAACGCGCAGCCTCTTGGTGCTTTGGTCTTTTGGAGCCGGAAACAACATCGCCAATATGTCAACAAACCCGAATTTTATCTCGGGCCGGAAAAACGGAAAATTGGCGCTAATGATTTGAGATTTTTTCGCTCGTTGCAGCCTTTGATTGCGAGCGAATACCACAAACTCAAAGCCGATGAATACAACCGTCGCCGTATTATCGATCTCGAAAATCTAATGGGGGCGTTAAAAGAAGTGGTGCTCATCGAGGAAAAAGGGGAAGTTCTCGACCGTTTGGCCGAATTTACGGCAAAATCACTCAATGTGGAGGGCTGTCTAATTCACCTCCTTGACCAAAGCAAATCCCGACTCACTCTACAGGCGGCTTCGGGATTCCATTCCGATAGTGACTTGAAAAGAGTAGGGATTTTGTCGTTAAAGCGCCCCGAGGGAGAGCACAAACCTTTGCCCGTACAAATTCTCGAAACCCAGAAAGAAGTCATTGCCAATAGCGGCCGGAATTTTCGGCGTCTCACCGGCAACCGCAATCCGATTAGCCCATATTTCAGGCAAGTGAAAAGCAAGAAAGTCATTTCTTACTTGGGCCGTCCAATCGCAACTCTCGGAGTCATCGAGGTTTTTAACAAATCCAAAATTACTCCCTCGGGTTGGAGCTTTTTTGAAGAGCAGGATGCCACGACCTTGCGCCATATTGGCGACGTCATCGCCACCGTTTTGAAACGCATGGAAGCGACCGCCTCGCACGTTCAAAGCGAGAAAGTCAAAGTAACCAGCGAGCTGCTGTTGGACATTTCGCACGAGCTCAAAAATCCTCTTTATAGCTCGCTGATTTTCTTGCGCAAACTCAAAACGACGTTGAATGGAACCCTAACCTCGGAAGATGGCAGCTTGCAAACGCTCGATATCATTGAAAGAAATGTCGAAAAGGCGCAAAGAATTTTGCGAGGCATGCAGGACTTCCAGGCCAGTATGAGACACACGAATCGGGAGCCGGTCAATCTGGAAACAATTTTGCGCATGGTGATTGAGACCAATAAGTCTTTCTGCGATCAACAGCGGATCACGATTGGAGCGGAGTTTTCGGCGTGCGAGCCGCTGGTTTACGGCGATGAATTGCAAATGAATCAGCTTTTCACCAATTTGGTCAAAAATGCCATAGATGCAATGCCCAACGGCGGCATGCTCACCGTGCTTTTGTATGAGTTGGACGGTTCCTTGCAAGTGGAAATCACCGATACCGGCGACGGCATTCCCGACGACATCAAAGATCGCATCTTCGAACCCTTCGTCACGACGAAAAACCCGGACAGCGGCACCGGATTGGGATTGGTCCTGTGCAAGCGCATCATTAGCCAGCATCACGGCAAAATTGAATTTGAAACGGAATTGGGGTGGGGCACAAAATTTATGGTGACACTGCCAAGATTCGTCGAACCAACATTTGCACCGGTCAAACAATTGACAGCACAGCCAGCGCCTGAATAGCGTCTTCGGTGTGAACAATAAAATAGGCCTGCAAAATGGATCTAAAAACCAAAAAAATTTTAATCATTGAAGACGATCCTGATGTGCGATTGGCCACGAAAACTTATTTGGAATTGGCTGGATACAAAAATATTGCTGTGGCCGAGAACGGCGACGCCGGATTGGCGCACATTCGCGAAGACCAGCCGGTACTCGTTTTGTTGGATCGCAAAATGCCCGGCAAAGACGGGCTGGTGGTGTTGGATGAGATCAAGGAGATTTACGGCGATGAGATCGAGGTGATCATGCTCACGGCGTATCGCGACGAGAGCTACATTACCGAGGCGATGCGCAAGAGCGCCTTTTATTATGTCGTGAAAGACGAGAACCCGGATTTTATTCTTCGCGCGATCGAACAGGCGCTGCACTACCAGCACAAGTCGATGCAGCGCAAAGTCATCGAGCGGGAAATCTTCGAGCTGCTGATCGACAACCAGGAGCTCATTACCAACGGCTATAATTTTGCGTACTTCAAAAAAGTGCTGCGTGAAAAAATCGGCGATTTGATCGAAGGAGTGATTCATATCGCCATAACCGAGTGCTCCGGATGCACGAATCCGCTCTGCCACAGCGCCGAGGCATTGGGTACGCTGCCGCAATTCAACGCCAGAATCGCGCATGCGGCGCGCGGCGACCATCCACCCTTGTTTGTTTTGCAGCGCGACGGCGACCATCCATTTTTCCGGCAAACGCTGAAAACCTACATGCCGGAAGCCGAGCACAATAAGGTTCGAACGCTGCTCTACGTTCCATTTGTCGATCATCCTTCTCCCCCGTTGGTCAAATTTTTGGACGAAAAACCGATGGTCGACAACCTGATCCGTTATTGCTGCATTTATATTTTTTCGGCCAGAGCATTGAGCCTATCTCCGGAAGAGAAAAAATTGCTGCGCAGCTTTTTCGGACGTTTTCTCGCGGCCATGCGCATGGCCAAACTGGTGAGCAAAATCGAACGATGGGACAAAAATCGTCTCCTGGGCGAGATGGCGGCCATGGTGGTTCATCAAATCAGCCCGTTGATCACGCCGTTGATGAATTGTTTGCATGAGCCGGATGCCAAAAAGCAGGCGCAAGGCTTGGCCATGATCAAAGATTTGCGCAGTATGATCGACGATTTCAGGGAATTTAGCAACGGCATTATCAAAGAGTATCATTTTGCGTCGCACGATCTCATTCAGATCATCAAGCAAGCGGAGACGATGCTCTTTCTGCAGATCGATCAGCAAATAGCGATTGATCACGAATTTCCCGAAGCGCGGCCCGTGGTTTATGCCGATGCCGACCGGTTGCATCAGGTTTTTTCAAACTTGCTCATGAATGCGGCGCAAGCTCTGGCGGTGGCGAAACCGCCCAAAGGTCACATTGCCATTCAAGTCAATAAACGCGGAAACGTGGTGGAAGTCAGAATGAAAGACAACGGCGCCGGCGTGCCGGGCGAAATCGTTCCCAAGCTCTTTAGCTCTTATGTTTCAACCAAAACCGGTGGCATGGGCCTTGGGCTTTGCCTGGCACACGAAATCCTGCGGCGGCACGGCGGCAAGATTGAATACAACACCGCATACTCGGAGGGAGCCGAGTTTATCGTCACCTTGCCGGTGCTGCAGAACGAGACACCGGCAGCAGCATAACCTGAGTTTGGCATTGCGTCAAAACATTAAAAACCAGCGCGCAAAATATTGAGGTTCGGGCAGGGTTATGGAAGTCCCCCTCAAGGGCGTAGCCACACATTGCCCTTTTTATTTTATACGTTCATCATCACGAGGTGAAACAGCTATGAATCCGAAAAGTGTGTTCAAAGTTCTGGTTATCGAAGACAACATCCACTTTGCCAATTTTCTCCAAGATAAACTGGGGGAAGAGTATCATCTCGAAGTGGCCGATAATGCGGAAGCCGCCTTGGAAAAATTTCAACAGAGAAGCTATGATCTCGTCTTGCTCGATCTCGGGTTGCCGCGGCGGGCGGGCATGCCGCCGGAGATCGCCGGCTTTGAAATCCTCAAACATATAAAAGCGCTCGACCCGACGGTTGAAGTGATTGTGCTGACCGGCACCTCGCGGGAGATCGATAGTGCGATTCGGGCGATCAAAGATGGCGCTTATTATTTTCTAATAAAAGATGATTTTGAGATTTTTGCGGAGAAGCTGCATACGACGATTCAAAACGCATTGCAAAAACGCATTCTGGAAAGGAACAATCGCACACTTTTGAAGCAGGCCAAATATCTCGCCGAGCGGCAGAAGCGCGTTCACGAATATCGTCATCCAAATTTGAACTATCATTTTGGCATACTGATTGGCGAGAGCGAGCCGATGCAGGAAATCTATACGATCATTCAAAAGGTATCGCTGCGCCGCCCCGATGAGACGATTTTGATTTGCGGCGAATCCGGCACCGGCAAGGAGTTGGTGGCGCTCAGCATTCATTCCCAAAGCCCGCGCGGCGACCGCCCGTGGATTGTCGCCAATATCGCCTCTTTGTCGCTCAATCTCATCGAAAGCGAGCTGTTTGGCATCGAGCCGCGTACCGCTACGGAAGTGAGCGGCAAGATCGGTTATTTCGAGCAAGCGGAGGGCACCTCGATTTTTCTCGACGAGATCGGCGAGGTGCCGGCAGAGATGCAGGTGAAATTGCTGCGTGCGCTGCAACAGAAAGAAATCCAGCGCGTCGGCTCGACCAAACCTATCACGGTCGACACGCGAGTTATCGCTGCAACCAATAAAAATCTCAAAGACTTGGTGCAGCAGGGAAAATTTCGCGAGGATTTGTATTTTCGGCTGGACGTGATTTCCATAAACCTGCCGCCGCTGCGCGAACGCCGGGAAGATATTCCTCTATTGATCGAACACGGTCTTTATTCCATTCAGCAAGAAGAGAATAATCCCAATATTCAACTCTCCCCCGACGCTATCGAGCTTTTGCGAGATTACACCTGGCCGGGCAACGTTCGTGAGCTGCAAAACGTGCTCAAAAAAGCCGCGATTTTACGCAATCACGACGTGCTTACCGCGGCTGATTTCAGAAAATTGCTGCCAAAGCCAACAGGCGTTACGGCCAGCAGCAGCGTTTTGGGAAGCTTGCCGACCCTCACCGAATTGTCGCCCGCCGGTGAAACCATGAGCTTCAAACATATCCGCGACGAAAAATTGCGCCACAAGATTTTGCTGCGAACGCTCATCGAGCGCGAAGGGCGAATGGAAGAAGTGTTGGATGAGCTTGGCATCGCGCGCAACACCGGCTACAAATTTCTTGACGAGGCGCAAAACCTGCTTTTAACCGGCCTGTGTCAAGCGAACGCCAACGTGGCGCAATTGGCTGAGTCGTGGGGAGTTGAAAAAAGCAAATTGGAGAAAACCATTCGCCGCGCCCATCGCTTGTCCGGATATTTGCGAACGCTGCAAGAGCGTTTTGCGAATGATCAAAATCGTTTGGCGGTTTTCTTGAATGTCAAAATTGAGCAGCTTGAAAAGGTGGGTCAATACCTTGGCAGTTTATAGCATGACCGTGTGGATTTTTTCTGACGGATGATGATTTGTATTGTAAATTTAAAATTGAAAAATTTCAATTTTAAATTTACAATGTTTTTGTTTGTGACTATTCCATTACATAAAAAAAACAGCCAACGACGGCCCGAGCTCACCCCTCGGGAGCTCGGCGCCGTTGGCTAATCCTCACACGAGAGAGAGATGTGGAGGAGAGACAAACGCGGACTTGAAAGAAACCTTTTGATTTTCACCTGCTCGGCCGTCGAGGAATTTTCAAGCGTTGTCCGGAGCGCAACACATTCGGATTGTCCAGATGATTGTGTTTCAGCAAAGCCGGAACCGACACTTCAAAGCTCTCGGCGATCTCGCTGAGCGTATCGCCGGGACGCACCACATAGGTGACGATCTCGACGTTGCTTTGCAGCGATTTTGTGGACGAATTCTCTTCCGACGGCGCTTCCTTTAATTTGTCCACCGGCTTGATCTCGATTTCAAACCAGGGCTGCATGTTCCAGACGATAACAACCAGCAAAGTAAAAACGAAGAGCACGAACAACGAAAACTTGAGGTAGCCGCGCAAGGTTTGAAAAAACTCAAAATCGGAATTAAATGGGACCGGCATATAATTGTAATAGGAGCCATTCATGGTTCCACCTCCATAGCTTTAAATGGGGCTTGATTTACTTACAGACTCCTATCCTCCTCTGTAATTTCACCGTAAAGATATTCAAACTTCATGCCACCGAAAACGACGCGACTCATCAAAATGTTAATCGTAAAATCAAGGGTTTGGCTTTCAAGTATGCTGCGGCATTTGAAAAACAAAATTTTCGAGACGATGCTGGCTTAGACATTCTTGTGGATGTATAGACGATTTGTAACTTCAGACACTATTAAAAAAGGCAAAACCAATTAAGGGCAAAATGGTTTATTTGTAAGTCAACGATATTGAAGTAATTGATCTCGAAGCCCACGATTTGATTTTGGAATTTGCGCAAGATCTCAACATGGAGTTTGCCAAAGCCGGCCTCCGGCTATCGATAACGGAGCAATTTCCTATAAAGCCCTGCACCGGTTGTGTGGCTTGGGCTTTCATAAGTAAATTATTCATCACCATAATAACCTGCGAACTTAACTTGACATTGGCAGCAAGTTTTCCTTATATTACAAAAATTTTATTTCCTGAAGTTGGCTTTAACGACGCGGAGCAATCAACTTCGACGCAGCCGCTGGCCAGCTTTGATACGCAGGCAGTTTTATAGTATGACCCTGAAAAAAACTATCACGACCGCGAAAATTTTTCGGTCTGGTTCGTTTGCAGACTGGCAGTCTGCGTTACGTCAAAGGAGGTTGGATGCACAAATGAACGACGAATCACAGGAACCCAGCGACTCATTTATTTTGGAGATCGCTTCGGAAGCGCATATCGGTTATGCCGAGCAGATCAGCAAGATGCTGGAAGAAAGCGCCAAAGCGCGCGGCATCGGCATCGCCAAGCGGCCGCCGGAATATATCGCGCAGAAGATGCGTGAAGGCAAGGCGGTGGTGGCGTTTACCCAAAGCGGCAAGCTGGTGGGCTACAGCTACATCGAAACCTGGACGCACGGCAAGTACGTCGCCAACTCCGGCTTGATCGTCGATCCGGAGTTTAGAAATTCGGGACTGGGCAAGCGCATCAAACACGCCATCTTCGATCTCTCCCGCAAGAAATATCCCAACGCCAGGATCTTTTCCATCACCACCAGCCACGCGGTGATGAAGATGAACACCGAGCTGGGCTTCAAGCCGGCGCCGTTTTCGGAGCTGACCACCGACAAGGAGTTTTGGGATGGCTGCCAGTCGTGCCGCAACTATGACATTCTCACCCGCAACAATCGCAAGCATTGTCTCTGCACCGGCTTGCTCTTTGATCCTCACGACGTTCACACCATTGCCGTTAAAAAGCGGGAGAATCGTCTCGTCGTTTTGGCGTTCAGCGGCGGCCTCGATACATCCTACTGCGCCAAGTATCTGGCGGCGGAGCTGGATTTGGAAGTGCATTCCGTCGTGGTGAACACCGGCGGCTTCAACGCGGAGGAACTGGCGGAAATCGAAACTCGCGCCCGGCGCTTGGGCGTGAAGAAGCACGTGGTTTTGGATGAGACGGAAAATTATTACCGGAAGTGCATCAAGCATCTCATCTTCGGCAACGTGCTCAAGAACAACACCTATCCGCTGTCGGCGAGCGCGGAGAGAGTTTTTCAGGCCACGGCGCTGGCGCAATATGCGCGCGAGATCAAAGCCGGCAGCATCGCGCACGGCAGCACCGGCTTGGACAACGATCAAATCCGTTTCGACATCGCGTTCAACATTCTCATTCCGGAAGCGGCGATCCTGGCGCCGATCCGCGACAAGCACGTTTCGCGCAATGCCGAAATCGAATATCTCAAAAAGCACAAGATCGAATTTGATTGGGCGAAGCTGCAGTATTCGGTGAACAAGGGCCTGTGGGGATCATCGATTGGCGGGCCGGAGACTTTTACTTCGTCCGAGTGGCTGCCCGAAGAAGCGTTTCCCACACGCTTCACCAATTCAGAGCCGCAGACCGTCGAGTTGCATTTCAATCGCGGCGAGCTGATCGGCATCAACGACACTGCTTACGAGAATCCCGTGCATGCCATTCAAGCGCTGGAGAAAATCGCCGGACCGTATGCCATCGGCCGCGACATTCATGTTGACGACACGACATTCGGCATCAAGGATCGCATCGGCTTCGAGGCCGCGGCGCCGCTGGTCATCATCAAAGCGCATCATGCGCTCGAAAAGCACGTGTTGACCAAGTGGCAACTGTATTGGAAAGATCATTTGGCGGATTGGTACGGCCACATGCTGCACGAGGGGCAATATCTCGATCCAGTGATGCGGAATATCGAGAGTTTTTTGGGAAATTCGCAGAAAACGGTGACGGGCGTGGTTTCGGTTTATCTGGCGCCGTATCGGTTTCAGATTCTCGGCATCACCTCGCCGCACGATCTGATGTCGCCGGAGTTTTCCGTTTACAACGAAGCATACCACGCCTGGACGGGAGAGGATGCGCGCGGGTTCTCCAAGATGTTGGCGAATCAAAGCATGATTTATTATAAGGTGAATCGCAACGATGAACAAAGTTAGGGTTGGCATTGCCGGCGGCAGCGGCTACACCGGCGGCGAGCTGCTGCGCATTTTGTTGCAGCATCCGGCCGCCGAAATTCGCGCCGCCACCAGCCGCAGCAACGCCGGCAAGCCGGTGCCTGAGGTGCATGCCGATTTGTTGGGTGAAACTGATCTCAAGTTTTCCAACGCGATTAATGAAGAGGTCGATGTGCTCTTTCTTTGTTTGGGGCATGGCGAGTCGGCGAATTACTTGCGTGCTCACCAAAGCAGCGAGCGCACCAAGATCATTGATTTGAGCCAGGATCATCGCCTCTCGCCGGATTTTGTCTACGGCTTGCCCGAGTTGCACAGAGCGGCAATCACTCGCGCGACGCGAATCGCAAATCCAGGATGCTTTGCGACGTGCATTCAACTCGCGCTCCTGCCGTTGGCGCAGCGCGGACTCATTCGCGGCGAAGTTCATGTCAGCGCCATCACCGGCTCGACCGGCGCAGGACAGGCGCTGGCGGAAACCACACATTTCAGTTGGCGCAACAATAATATTTCGGTTTACAAGGCATTCGAGCACCAACATCTCCCCGAGATTTATCAAAGCTTGAAATCTCTGCAACCGGCGCTGGAGGCGAGAATTAACTTCATTCCATTTCGTGGCGGCTTCACGCGCGGCATTCTCAGCGCGATTTATTTGGACACCGACCTGTCGCTGGCAGTGGCGTATGAAATGTGCGAGGCCTATTATGCCGCGCATCCTTTCGTGCATATCAGTCGAAAAAATCCTGACGTCAAACAGGTGGTCAATACCAACAATGGCGTTGTTTATATGGAGCGCCACGAGGGCAAGCTTTTTCTGATCAGCGTTATTGACAATTTGGTTAAAGGCGCTTCGGGGCAGGCGGTGCAGAATATGAATCTGATGTTTGGTTTGGAGGAGACGTTGGGGTTGAAGTTGAAGGCAATGGCGTATTAGTAAATTTTGTCGTAGCCTTGCCCCCTTGTGGGGCGCTCTTGAAACCAAAAATTCACTGGCAGTGGCAGCGACCCACAAGGCTACGCCCGTAGGGGGTCGGGGCTACGTGAAAATTATAAGGTCAACTTATGCAACTCTTCGATGTCTATCCGCTTTATGATATTGAGCCGGTAAGGGCGCAGGATATTTATCTTTGGGACAAAGCCGGTACGAAGTATCTCGACTTCTACGGCGGGCATGCGGTTATCTCGATTGGGCACGGCCATCCCCATTACGTGCGCGCGCTTACGGAACAACTGCATCGCATCGGCTTTTATTCGAACTCGGTGCAAATCCCCCTGCAAAAGGATCTCGCCAATAAACTCGGCACGTTGGCGGGATATGACGACTATCATCTTTTCTTGTGCAATTCCGGCGCGGAGGCGAATGAAAACGCGTTGAAGCTGGCTTCATTTCACAACGGACGAAAACTGATCGTGGCATTTCAAGGATCTTTTCACGGTCGCACTTCGGCCACGGTGGCGGTGACTGATAACCCCAAGATTCGCGCGCCACTCAATGAGAATCACGAAGTTATTTTGCTGCCGTTGAACGATGAAGCGGCGCTGCAACAAGCTTTTCAGCGCGATGATATCTGTGCGGCCATAATTGAGGGGATTCAAGGCGTGGCGGGCATTCGAGTGCCGGAGCCGAAGTTCCTGCAAAAGCTTCAAGCGTTGTGCCAACAAACCGGCGCATTGTTGATTCTCGACGAGGTGCAGTCCGGATATGGGCGCAGCGGCAAGTTTTTTGCGCATCAGCTTGCCGGCATTCAGCCCGATCTCATCACCATCGCGAAGGGCATGGGCAATGGCTTTCCGGTTGCGGGCGTGTTGATTCATCCCAAATTCAAAGCCTCGCATGGATTGCTCGGGACGACGTTCGGCGGCAATCATTTAGCCTGCGCCGCGGCGGTGGCGGTGCTGGAGATTATCGAGCGGGAAAAGCTCATCAACAATAGCGAGAAGCTCGGCAACCATTTGCTGGATGAATTGCGCAAGCTAACCAAAGGCGTCAAAGAAGTCCGTGGCCGCGGGTTGATGATCGGCATTGAGTTGGAATTTAACAGCGAAGCGGTTAGAAAAAAGCTGCTCTACGAGCACAAGATTTTTACCGGCTCTTCGCACGATCCCAACACCATACGGCTCCTGCCGCCGTTGACGCTGGCGCAGGAGCATGCGGATAAGTTTCTCGAAAGCTTTGCCGCAACGATGAGCAACGTATTTTCTTGATTCTGCAACGAAAAGGGAACCGCAACGAAAAAAGCTTGTAAATCCCCACGGATTGAAGAACCCCACTGATTTTTTTATAAATTATCGGTGGGGTTCTTCAATCCGTGGGGAAATCGTAGATGAAAATTGTCCGTTGGTCTTAATTCATCCGTTGGTGATAAAAATTTTTACACATCAAACCAACCCACACCATGGAACAACTTCTCATCCTCAAAATCGGCGGCAATGTCATTGACCAGCCCGAGGCGCTGGCCGCATTCTTGGATGATTATGTCCGGATCGAGAGCAAGAAAATTCTGATTCACGGCGGCGGCAAAATTGCGACGGACGTTTCTCGCGCGCTCGGCATTGAGACGCAAATGGTCGATGGGCGGCGCATCACTAGTGCGGAGACACTAAAGGTTGTCGCGATGGTGTACGGCGGTTTGGTCAACAAAACGATTGTCAGCGGCCTGCAAGCGCGGGGAGGTAATGCCATCGGCTTGACCGGCGCTGATGCCAACGTGATTGTGGCCAAGAAACGGGAAGATAAAAAAATTATTTACGGCTACGTCGGCGATATTGCGCGCGTAAATGTAGCGCCGATTATCCAATTTCTCGATACCGGACTTTCACCGGTTTTTGCGCCGCTCACGCATGATGGCAAAGGCGCCTTGCTCAATACCAACGCGGATACCATCGCGGCAGCGCTCGCCAGCGCCTTATGCATGCATTACCGCACGCGGTTGATTTATTGTTTTGACAAGAAGGGGGTTCTCGTTTCGGCGGATGAAAATGCCGTCATCCCGCAACTGACGCTGGCGCAGTATCACGATCTGAAAGCGAAGGGCATCATCTCCAAAGGCATGCTGCCGAAACTCGAAGAGGCGTTTGCGGCGTTGCAGTCTGGCGTCACAGCGGTCATTCTGTGCCACGCTTCGCAAGTGCAACTCGCGGTGGAAGGTGATTCAAAGTTGGGAACGACGCTGGTGCTGTGAATGGAAGCCAAAGAACAAATAAATGATTCTCCGTTACACTCTATCCTGGTTTATTTTAGTTTTCGCCGCGATCATCAATGGCGCCATCCGCGAGGCGGTTTATAAGAACACACTGGGCGAATTGCGGGCACATCAAGTTTCCACACTCACCGGCCTCATCCTGTTTGGCGCCATTATTTGGGGATTGAGCCGTTTGTGGCCATTGCCATCGGCCAAGGCAGCCTGGACGGTGGGATTTATCTGGTTGGCGCTGACTATTGCCTTCGAGTTCCTGTTCGGACATTTTGTGGCGGGGCATTCCTGGAGCAAGCTCTTACACGATTATAATATACTGGCAGGCAGAGTATGGTTACTCGTGCTGATCTGGACGACGATTGCGCCCTACGTTTTTTACAGATTGAATAACCATCCTCGAAGCTAACGACTTGACTTTTGTGTAAAACGTATGTATTTTGATCCCATCAAATTGGCCGCCGGATTGAAAACGATTTGGCATGAAAAATTTTCCATACAAGCTGTGAGGTTGCGAAAACATGTTGGCGATAGAAAAAACGGCTGCGATCACCATTCAATCACCCAGCGCCTACCTAAATCGCGAATTGAGCTGGCTCAACTTCGCGCGGCGCGTGCTGGCTCTCGTCGAAGATCCGGAGCTGCCGCTGCTGGAGCGCCTCAAGTTTGCCGGCATTATGGGCATGCTGCACGATGAGTTTTTCATGAAGCGCATGAGCGGCCTGAAGCGCATGTTGAAACGAGGCGTGGAAAAGCCTTCCATGGATGGACGCAAACCGAGCGAGGAAATGGAAGCCTGCCGCAAAGAGATTCTCGGCCAGATCAGCGCGCTGGCGCGGGTGATGAAAGAGGAGGTCCGGCCGGGGTTGAAGAAAGCCGGCATTCCCATTTGGGATTACGCCGGTCTCGACAAAAAGCAAAAAGAATATCTGCAGGAATACTTTCGCTCTTCAGTGCTGCCCATCCTGACGCCGCTGGCGGTGGACGCAGAGCACCCCTTCCCATTCATCAGCAACCTCGGCCTAAACCTGGCCGTGCAAATGTCTGACAAAAAAAAGGGCCGCAAACGATTCGTGCGCATCAAGGTGCCGAACAACCGGCCACGCTGGATTCCTTTGCCGGATAAAGCCGGCTTCGTGCCACTGGAGCAAGTCATCGCGGCCAATCTCGACCAGTTCTTTCCCAGCTCCGATTCGGTCAAAACCTATTTGTTCCGTGTAACGCGCGGGGCGGAAGGCGAAGACGCCACGCTTTCGGATTATGTCGATGATGATTCGGATACGCCGCTGGCGCCGGGGAGCATCATCCGGCTCGTCACCAACGAGTTGAAGGCGCGGCGCTTTGCCGGTGTGGTTCGGCTTCAGGTTGAGGCAGAGATGCCGGAAAAACTGCAAAAATGGCTGGCCACGCAGCTCGATGTTCAAAGTGAGGACATTTATCCGGCCGATCATTTTATCGGCTTGCGGGATTTGGTCGAATTGAAAATGGAAGGCCGTGAGAAGCTTTGTTACCCGCCGCATCAACCCGTCACCCATCCGCGGCTGCGCAACTTAAATTCCAATAATTCGAAGGCGATCTTCGATGAGATGAAAAAGGGGGATATTCTCCTGCACCATCCTTATCACAGCTTCGATACCTCCGTGCTGACGTTTCTGCGCTCGGCAGCGGTCGATCCGGAGGTGTTGGCCATCAAGCTGACGATCTATCGCACCAGCAGCGATTCGCCGATCGTGCAAGCGCTCGCCGAAGCCGCGCGCCGCGGCAAGCAAGTCGCCGTGCTCGTCGAAGTCACCGCGCGCTTTGACGAAGGGCCGAACATCGCGTGGGGGCAATTGTTGGAGAAAGAAGGGGTACACGTGGCTTACGGCGTGCAAAAGCTGAAAACGCACGTCAAGTTGGCTTTGGTGCTGCGAGAAGAGCGGGGCAAAATCCGCCGCTACGTTCACGTCGGCACGGGCAATTATCACACCGGTACGGCGCGGCTTTATGAGGATCTCGGCGTGCTGACTTGCGATCCGGAGCTTTGCGATGACGCGGCGGCATTGTTTAACGAATTGACCGGCGCGACGCCCTATGACAATTACCACAAAATGCTCGTCGCCCCCAAGAACATGCGCGAGCGTTTCACCGAGCTGATCCGCCGCGAGGCCGAGCATGCCAAAGCCGGCCGGCCATGTGGCATTCGCGCCAGGATGAACCAATTGCAGGATCAACAAATCATTCGGGAATTGTATTTGGCCAGCCAGGCTGGCGTGCCGGTCACGCTGAATGTACGCGGGCTATGTTGCCTGCGGCCAGGAGTGCCGAAATTGTCGGAAACGATTCGCGTGTACAGCGTGGTCGGAAGGTTTTTGGAGCATAGCCGGATCTATTGTTTTTTGAATGGAGGAAAGCCGGAGTATTATCTGGGCTCGGCAGATTGGATGCGGCGCAATCTCGACAACCGCGTGGAAACGGTCATGCCGGTCACCGATGAGAAGGTCAAGCAAGAGCTTGCCGCGATTCTCGATGTGTACGACAACGACAACAGCTCCGCCTGGGATTGCCTGCCAGATGGCAGCTATGTTCTGCGCCGTCCGCCAAAAGGCGAAACCCGCCGCTCGGCGCAGGAAATGTTTATCAAGCTGGCACAAGCGGAAAGCGGATAATTGCCATCGCGAGCGCAACGATCTCGCAATAACCATCAATAATTGAGGGGTTGGTGAGGTGTGACTAAATTTCTTCTTTGATTTCCAACCTTGAATTGTTTCTATCATACTATTTGCTAGACCGCGAAAACTCCTTTAGCGATTCTGAATCTTCGGAGAAAGTGAACGCGTGAATCACCATGGTAAGCTCGCCGCTTTCGACAAAGACTCTGTCGACAAACCGGGATTTACCCTGCGTGCGGCGATGATCGCCGTGGCGCTTTCCTTATTTTTGCTCGCCAGCTCGTCCTATATCGCCATCAAAATCGGCGCGATGCCGTGGCCAATTATTTTTTCCGTGATCGTGGCCGGCGGCGTTTTGCACTTGCGCAGCAAGCATGTGAACGTTCACGAAATCAACGTGGCGCAAGCGGGCGCCAGCGTCGGCGGGCTGGTCGCCTCGGGTATCGTTTTTACGATTCCGGGAATTATTTTTTTGAACGATACGCAAAACACAAATATCGCCTGGCCGAACGCGTGGATGCTGGCGCTGATCACCGTTGCCGGCGGCGTGCTCGGCGTTGCCTTGTCCGTTCCTTTGAAAAAAACTTTTGTTGATAGGGAGAATCTGCCCTATCCGGCGGGCATGGCCGGCGCGGAATTGTTGCTGCTCGGCAAGCAAGGCGGAAAAATGCTGTTCGCCATCGTCGCGATTGCGGCAGCAGCGGGCATTTTTGCATTGCTGCGGGATTTGTATTTTCCGGCGGGATTTACCATCGCCTCGCTGGCGGCCTTCGGAATTTTTCTTAGGCTTTTTCCGATGCCGTTGGCCATCAGCAGCGGTTACATTCTCGGCCCCAAAGCTGGCTTCTCGTGGCTTGGCGGCGCGATCATCGGCTGGTTATTCATTATTCCTATTCTTATCAGCCAGCAACTTCCCTCCACATCGGCCATTGCCTGGACGCAAAACCTGGGCATGGGCATGGTGCTCGGCTCGGGCCTCGGCTTTTTTGCGAGCTACATCATTCCACGTTTCAAAGTCATATTTCTGCCGCTGCTGCGCAGCGATCGCCGCTACTCGTTTTTTCTGCCGTTGATTTCAGTGCTGTCGGCAATAACATTGATGCTCGCGGGCGTGCCGTTGTTGGCGGCGTCTCTGGCAGTGCTTGGCGTTTGGATCATGGTCGCCGTCGCGGCGCGCATGACCGGCGAGACCAACATCGATCCGTTGGAACAATTCGGAATTTTTGTCGGTTTGGTTATCGCCTTCATTTATTCTTCTTTCGCATTGCAGCTCAGCCCCTTCGCCTCTTTCATGATCGTTGCCTTCGTCAGCGTGGCCTGCGCGGTAGCGGGAGACATCGGCCATGATTACAAATCCGCGCAAATCATCGGCACGAGATTCATGGACATTGTCAAAGTGGATTTGCTGGCGGCCGTCGCTGCCGGGCTCGCCGCGCCGTTCGTGCTCGAATTGATTAGAAAAAGTTTTACCGATCAGCTTTTCACCCCGCTGATGCCGGCGCCGCAGGCGCGCCTGGTCGCGGGCAGCATTTTCGGTTTTCAATATCCAAACGTGTTTTTCGCCGGATTGGGTCTCACCTTTCTGTTTGAAATCGCCAACGCCTTCCTGCCGGAAAAACACCGCAACAAAGTTCTGATGATGCCGCTGGGCATCGGCTTGTTTCTCGGGATGGGCCTGGCGATTCCGATGGCTATCGGCGCGATCATTCGCGTGATCGTGGATAAGCAATATCCACATGCTTATCACACGGGATTATTAATTGCTGCCGGCGTCATGGGCGGAGAAGGTATTGCCGGTTTCACCGCGGGGGCGTTGACGACGACGGGCTTGCCTTATGCAACTGGCGCCCAGATTCTTCTCGGGTTATTGCTGGTGGCGGGAGTGATGGCGACGAAATCATATCGGGCGCGGAGATAACGCCTCCACATTTACACAACAACGCGGCAGCGCTTCAAACCGCCGCCTGCCGCGACGCCGCCCATTTGGGGCGTATAAAAAAGTGGCTTGACTCCAATCAGGCTTTTCACTAAATTTTCATCAACACCGCAAATTGAGGCGGTGAATGAAAGAAATCGTTCAAGACAAATTCGGCAATACGATTCATCTAACCGACGAACGTTAGAGCCACATTGTACATCGTCACTGTGTTCTCAAAAACTTCAAATTTGTCCTGCATTTCTCCCAAAGCCTTCGTGAAACAAAGCTCCATTCACGGCCGGGGCCTTTTTGCCAAAGAGCCTATTGCCAAAGGTGAGATCGTTTGCATCAAAGGCGGGCACATTTTCAACCGCGAAACCTTGCGTGCAATTCAAAAAACGCTCGGCCCGGCGGAAATCCAGATTGGCGAGGATCTTTTCATCGGCCCATTGACGGAAGCAGAGCGCGAGGGCAGCATGATTTTCAGCAATCACTCATGCGACCCGAATATCGGCGTGCAGGGACAAATCGTCTTGGTGGCGATGCGCGACATTCAAGCCGGCGAAGAGTTGACGCACGATTGGGCGACGACCGATGACGAAGATTACGAGATGGAATGCAGTTGCGGCGCGCCGAACTGCCGCAAAGTGATCACCGGCCAGGATTGGCGAAGAGAGGATTTGCAGGAGAAGTATGCCGGTTACATGTCGTGGTATTTGTGGGAGAAAATAAAACGGGGGCAAGCAGACGGAACAAAGCCATGAAGCGCATGCGTTTATTCATTATTAAAAAAATCTCTCGCCTTTGAACACAATCAAATAGCCGTGTACGATCATCGGAGCGGAGCCCACGATAATCGCTGCAGCAATCGCCGCGAAGCTTGGCGCCAAATCTCCGCGCAAGCGTGAAAGGAACCAGAAAAAGTAAGGCAAATAAAGCGTCACCGCAGTGATTGTGCCGGGTGAATATCGCGTGTGAACGAGAGTGGCAATAACGTGGAAAATGGCATTGACAAACATGAAAAAGCTCAGCCAGCCGAGGAACACCAACACGGCCGTTTTCTCGTTGGCGAGGGTGGCGAAAAGGGCCAGAACGATCGTGATCACGAAAACGGAGGCATTCACTTGAAGGAAGAGCTGCTGGGAAATGCCCGGTTGAACCAGGCTATTGAACCAGCTCACGAACGTGGGCGCTTCTTCCGCCGCGTGCAGAATGAATACGAGCGGAGCGAAGAGGGCGATTCTGGCGGGAGGCGCGCCGGCCAAAACTTTAATCAAGCTGCTCATCGTAAAACCTGCCAAAAAGAAATTTTTGGAATCCAGCGATTTATTGATTGCTAATTCTCACGCCAAGATTTCATTCTGATTCAAATGAAGCGTGGATCTCATGCGACCATTCCTGATTATGTTGCCCAAAACAGCCGTTCCGCTTGAAGCCAATATAAAATGGCGAAAAGAATGGAACAATGGAAATATGAAAAAGACCGCAGCACCAAACCAACCTCCTGGCGGCGATACACAACTCGCCGTCGGCCAACCGGCTCCCGATTTTAAGCTGCCCACCGACGAAGGCCAACCGGTGAACCTGGCTGATTATCGCGGCAAAAAAGTGGTGCTGTATTTTTATCCCGAAGACGATACGCCGGGATGCACCAAAGAAGCCTGCTCGTTTCGCGACGGTGTTGGCGATTTCCAGCAGCGTGGCGCCGTCGTGTTCGGCGTGAGCGCCGATTCGGTCGACTCGCATGTAAAATTCAAACGCAAGTATCACTTGAACTTTCCGTTGTTAAGTGACGTCGACAAACAAGCCATCAATGCATATGGCGTTTGGCAGGAAAAGATGATGTTCGGGAGAAAATATATGGGCATCGTGCGCACGACGTTCATCATCGACGAACAGGGAATGATCGCCAAAATCTTTCCCAAAGTTCGCGTCGATGGCCATTTTGACGAGGTGCTGGCGGCGCTGTGACCTAGAAAGTTGCCATACATATAGAGCGTTTTTCAAATGCGTGTGCAGGAATCGTAGTCTTGCCCCCTTGTGGGGCACTGTTACAACCACGAATCCCTTGGCTTCGACAGCCGCCCACTCCGTCCCGCTTCCATACAAAGCTATGAAGACGGAGCGGGGCAAGGGGCGGGGACTACAAACCTATTCATCCAATGGAAAATCGCTGTAAATCGTGCATAGCGGCCGGGGCGATGAATTTTTGAACAAACCAGATGGTTGACCGTGTCAAACGTTCATATACATCCACTTCATTTCGCCAATCGAGAATGGGTTGCAAAATTCATCACCGAACGGTGGGAAGCGGAGACCGTCGTCGGTCATGGCGTCATTTCCAGGCCGGCCGAGCTTCCTGGGTTTGTCGCCATTCAGCAAAATCAAAAAAATGAAAAGACTTGTATCCACCTTGCTCTTCGTTTTAACCGGATTATCCGCTGCACAAACGCCCTCGCTCGTTTTTAATCATGTCACCGTGATCGATGCAACCGGTTCGCCACCTCAACCTGACATGACGGTGGTGATCGCCGGTAATCGCATTACGGCGCTGGACAAAACCGGCGAAGCCACGATCCCGAAAAACGCGCAGGTGGTGGATGCCGCCGGCAAATTTTTAATTCCCGGTTTGTGGGACATGCACACGCACGTGCAGGACGGCTTTCCCGGCGCCGGCGAAGAAAAAAGCTTGTCGCCATTTTTCAAGCTCTATCTCGCCAACGGCGTGACCGGCATTCGAGACATGGGCGGGCGGCATCTTGATTGGTTTGTGAGAATGCGCCAGGAAGTGGCCGATGGCAAACGGCTGGGGCCGCGCCTCGTCACCGCCGGACAGGCGCTCGATGGGCCGCATGCAACCGACAGTATCAAGCTTCCGCTCAGCGATACGACTATGGCGCGACAAGTCGTGCGCGAGCAAAAGCAGCGCGGCGCTGATTTTGTGAAAATCTATGAACGGCTCCCACGTGAAGTTTATTTCGTCGTGGCTGACGAATGCAAGAAGCAAGGCATTCCTTTCGCGGGCCACGTGCCAGTCGGCTTGAGTGCGGCGGAAGCCTCCGAGGCCGGACAGAGCAGCATCGAGCATCTCGGCGGCGGCCGCATCCGCGAAGCGTGTTATCTCTTTGAAATGGAAAACGTGGCGTCGCCTGCCGCTGACCCCGACCCGCAATTGACCGCGAAATTGCAGGAGGTGTTGGCCAGTTTCTGGAATGGCACTCATCATGCCGAGCTTTTGACCCCGACGCTCAACGCCTGGTTGGAATCGGAGGCCGGCCAATCCATTCTCAAAACCGTTGCCGCTGAACAGGGCGAATTGCTATCGTTCACCTTTCGCAAACAAACGCTCACGGACGGGGGACGGGTGATTCATTGCAAAGCGGTGTTTGAAAAGAAAACGCGTTTCTATAAATTTCCGATTGCCGAGGATGGCAAGATTGACTGGATCGGCGACGAGCCGGACCTCTACAGTAAAGTGAAAGCCGCCGAGTTGTTTGCACGTTTCAAAACGAACGGCACCTGGCTATGCCCGACGCTCACGGCGCTGCGCGCGTTCCATCGCGCCGATCCCAACGTCATGAACGATCCGCGCCTCAAGTACGTCTCGCCGTGGCTGCAAATGATGATGCACCCTCAAAACGATTCGCGCTACAAAAACTGGACGGCGCTCGATTTCGAGTGGGCGAAGCAGATCTATCAGCTCGATTCCACGCTGATCCGCAAGATGAAGGACGCCGGCGTGGAGTTTCTGGCGGGAACGGATTCGATTCTCGATTTCTGCTTTCCGGGATTCAGCTTGCACGATGAATTGGCGTTGCTCGTCGAGACCGGCCTTACGCCAATGGAAGCGCTGCAAGCTGCGACTTGCAATCCTGCCAAATTTCTCAACATGGCAGATTCGCTCGGCACGGTGGAGAAGGGAAAGATCGCCGATCTCGTTTTGCTCGAGGCCAACCCGCTCGACGACATTCACAACACGCAAAAAATCGCCGCAGTAGTTCGCAACGGAAGATTATTTTCGCAAGCCGAGCTGCAAAAGCTGCTGGCCGAAGTTGAAACCGCGGCGAGCAAAAAATAATTATTGTTCCACCACAATAAACAAGGGCGGCGAGAAAATCGT
Organism: Candidatus Zhuqueibacterota bacterium; assembly: GCA_022616415.1. Classification (GTDB taxonomy): domain Bacteria; phylum Zhuqueibacterota; class Zhuqueibacteria; order Zhuqueibacterales; family Zhuqueibacteraceae; genus Zhuqueibacter. The sequence continues at coordinate 51,178 of JAKEEU010000018.1, forward strand.
CGCCCTTCTTATTTTTAAAGATACTTGCTTTTTTCGGAATTCATCTATACTTTTTGGGATGGATTCTTTTTATCTTCCGTGGCTGTGGCTTTCGTCTAAAAAATATTAGAGACAGGCGATGATCGGTAAAACCATTTCCCATTACAAAATTATAGAGAAACTCGGTGAAGGCGGCATGGGCGTCGTTTGCAAAGCGGAAGACACCAAGCTGCAACGCCAGGTGGCGCTGAAATTTCTGCCGGAAAATTTGACACGTGATGCCGAAGCCAAGGCGCGGTTGATTCAGGAAGCGCGCGCTGCAGCGGCACTCAATCATTCCAATATTTGCACGATCTATGAAATCGATGAGAGCGAGGGACAGTTGTTTTTGGCGTTGGAATTTATTGAAGGGAAAACGCTGCGAAAAACAGTGATCAGTGAACAGTTATCAGTGAACAGCGTCATCGAGTATGCTATACAAATCGCCGCCGGCTTGCAGGCAGCGCATGAAAAGGGCGTCATTCATCGCGACATTAAAAGCTCGAATCTCATGGTCACGGCCAAAGGCCAAATCAAAATCATGGACTTCGGTTTGGCCAAGCTCGCCGGCAGCTCGTTTCTGACCAAAGAGAAAGCGACGATGGGCACGGTGGCATACATGTCGCCCGAGCAGGCGCGCGGCAGAAAAGTCGATCAGCGCACCGATCTTTGGTCGTTTGGCGTCGTGCTCTATGAAATGCTGTCCGGCCAATTGCCGTTTCAAAGCGATCACGAGCAAGTGCTGATCTATGCGATCATCAATGAAACACCGGAGCCAATCAGCGATTTGCGTGCAGACACGCCGCAAGCGTTGGAAGACATTGTCAATAAGGCTTTGACTAAAAATCTTGATAAGCGCTATCAACATATCGATGCGATGTTGGCGGATTTACAAGCTGTGCAAGGATCAACAAACCTCGCTGCGCCGATCGTGAAAACGCCAAGGGCGCGCCTCGGCAATTTGCCCGTGCCCTCAACGCCGCTCCTCGGACGCGAGCAAGAGCTTGAGGCGCTCACGCAACTTCTGCTTCGTGAGGAAGTGCGGTTGGTCACGCTAACCGGACCAGGCGGAACCGGCAAGACCAGGCTTGGCCTGCAAGCGGCAGCCAACCTCAACGAAGCGTTCACGGATGGGACATTTTTTGTTTCTCTGGCCGCCAACACGGATGCCAAGCTGGTGTTGTCCACTATTGCCCAGACCTTCGGAATATTTGAAAACCCCGTGCGTTCAGTAGCCGAGGGGGTCATCGCTTATTTGCGCGAAAAGAATTTGCTCTTATTGCTCGACAACTTTGAGCAAGTGGTTGAAGCGACGCCGGTTGTGGCCGAATTGCTGGCCGCTTGCCCGCAACTGAAAATTCTCGTCACCAGCCGCTCGGTGTTGCATCTCACGGGCGAGCATGAATTTTCCGTGCCGCCATTGGCGACGCCCAATCCCAAGCACGGTTTCACGCTCGCCGTGCTGACGCAATACGCTGCCATCAAGCTGTTCGTTCAACGCGCCGCGGCGGTCAAGCCGGATTTTGTTTTGACGCCTGAAAATGCGCCGGCGGTTGCCGAGATTTGTTTTCGCCTCGACGGCCTGCCGTTGGCCATCGAGCTGGCGGCGGCGCGGCTTAAGTTGTTCTCGCCGCAAGCCATGCTGGCGCGGCTTGAGAAACGTTTTGAGCTTTTGAAAGGCGGCGCGAGAGACATGCCGGCGCGCCATCATACTTTGCAGCAGGCGATCGCATGGAGCTACGATTTGCTGCGCGCGGAAGAAAAATCGTTTTTCCGGCGATTGGCCGTGTTTTCCGGAGGTTGCTCTTTCGAGGCGGTGGAAGCGGTTTGGCGAGCGCAGAACGATTTGACGTGTTCAGCGCTTGACGGCGTCGCGGCTTTGATTGACAAGAGCTTGCTCCGTCAAGATCAAACGGCGGATGATGAGCCCAGATTCGTGATGCTCGAAACGATACGTGAATACGCACTGGAATGCTTGCGCGCGAACGAAGACTGGGAGGCGGCGAGGCGCGCTCACGCAGATTTCTTTTTGGCCTTGACGCTGCAGGCTGAACCCGAGCTGACCGGGCCTAAGCAAAAAACTTGGTTGACGAAATTGGAACGGGAACACGACAATTTTCGTGCGGTGTTCAAATGGGTCGAAGAGAATGGCGAGGCCAATCACGGATTACGCTTGGGCGGCGCGCTGTGGCGATTCTGGCTGGTGCGCGGGCACATGCTCGAAGGCCGTGAACGGCTGACCGCATTGCTGGCGTTTCCAGGTTCCGCCCAACGCACGCGGGAACGCGCGAAGACGCTCAATGGCGCTGCCACCATCATTCACGAACTGGGTGATTATCCAGCCGCGCACCTGCTTCTGCTCGAGAGCCTGGAGATTTGGCGAGAGACCTCGGCGAGCTCGGTCGAGCCGCTTGGCGACAAGAAAGCTGAGGCCGCAGCCCTTAATAACTTAAGTTGGATAGCCGTGATGCGTTGTGAGTTTGACACGGCGCGCACGCTTTCGGCAGAGAGTTTGATCTTACATCGCGAGTTGGGCGATAAACGCGGGATCGCGTTGGCGCTCAACAACTTGGGGTGGGCGGCAAACTTGCAAGGCGATTTCAAGACGGGGTGGTCTCTACATGAAAGCGGCCTGAGCCTCCGCCGTGAAATCGGCGATGAACGCGGCATTGCTTTCGTGCTGACCAGCCTGGGATGGATCGAGGGTATGCAAGGCCGCTATGAAAAGGCCACTTCTATATTGGAAGAAGCGTATGACAGATTGAAGGCGTTGAATGATAAGCAACTCATGGCCATTGCCTTGAGCTATCAGAGCAACGCGGCGATCGTTCATGGCGATCTGGGGCAGGCCAAAACGCTTTTGGAAGAGAGCGCACCACTCATCAAAGAGGTGGGGAGTAAATGGGCGCTGGCTTTTTATTGTTACACTTCCGGAGTCGTGGCCCATGAACAGGGCAACAGCAAGCTGGCGGAAGAGCTTTTGGAAGAAAGCCTGTCGCTGTTTCGGGCGTTGGAAAATAAATGGGGAATGGCTTATGTCCTCAACTTTCACGGTCACGTCAAGCTCGAGAAAAATGACCTGGACTGTGCCCTGGCCTGCTACAAAGAGAGTTTGCATTTGTCCAGAGAAACGGGCAACAGACTTGGCGTGGCCAATGCGCTGCTCGGCTTCGGGCGATTGTCGCACACCGTTGGAAATCAGAATCGTGCAGCCCGCCTTTTTGCCGCGGCGGAGGCTTTGCATCACGCTATGGGTGCTCCCATGCCGACATTCGTGCAAGCGCGCTTCGATCATGAAGTCGCTGCAGTGCGCGCAGCGCTGGGTGAAAAAAAATTTGATGCCGAATATGCGGAAGGCAAAAATATGGCAACGGTGCAGGCTATTGAATATGCGTTGAAAGACGTTGTTGGTACCTGAGGCATTTTAAATCTGTTAATGTCAATATTATTACCTTAATTTTGCACCAAAGGGCACGATTATTTGTGATCGGTTGTGCACTCTGACTAACCCCGCTAGGGGTGAAATGTTTATAGAAATTTCGAGCTACTACCATTCTCAAACTCCGTAGGAGTGACATGTTGCATTTCGTTGATAGAAGCCTCGATCATTTGAAGACAAGCACATTTCACTCCTACGGAGTTTTAAAAGCCGGAACCGTGCATTGCTATAAACATCCCACTCCTAGCGGAGTTAAAAGCAAATCCAGCCGTGCAAAAAATTTTTTGCACCACCCAATTGGTGGATTCATATATCGATCAAATCTGCGTCAATTGCAGTTTCGGTCAAATTCAGTGCAAAATTAAGGTATTACCAATGGATAAAAGCTGCCAACTGATTTTTATGATTCAGTTGAATGGGTTATCAAAAAATTTCCGATATTTCTATGAGCCAGTAATTTTGCCATAATCCTTTTGCGATTAGTCGTTTTATCCGTTGGCCGCTTTCATCCGTTGGACAATCTTTTTAAATCTGTTTGTATGAACTCCGAATCCCCAAAATCCGAAAGCCTTTTCGAGCTGGCCAAAATTCTCGGCCAGCAGAATGATTTTCAGGAAATCGTGCGGCTGATTTCCTCGACGGCGACGGCGCTGTTCAACGCCGAGGTCGCGTCGATCATGATGATCAACCCCAGCACGCAGGAAACCATCAAAACCATTTTCAAAGGCGGCAAGGAAATCGCCGCGGCGCCGTATCAATACGTGCAGAACGTCGTCGTCGGCTGGGCGATGAAACATCAACGCGCTTTTTTGAGCGCTGCTTTGCAAACGGATGCGCGCTTTGACCAGGAAGCTTTTGCCGGCGAAGCCGTGCGCGCGGCGATGTGTGTTCCATTCATGAGTCAAGGGCGCGCCCTCGGTTATATGCTGGTGTTGAGCGAAAATGAAGCGGCGGCTTTCGACGAGGCCGCGCTGCGTTTGTTGGAAAACCTGGCGGCCATTGGCACGCCGTTTCTCAGCAATGTGCAGCGTATTCAAGAGTATTTCAACGCGCCGCTGCCGGAGGTCGCGTTGTTGGGACAGTTTGAGCCGCTCGGTTTGATCGGCAAATCGAAACCGTTTATCGAACTGTTGCGCGCCGTGGAGGCCGCCAGCCGCTGCGACGTGCGCGTGCTGTTGGAGGGGCAAAGCGGCACCGGCAAGGAGCGCGTAGCCCGCGCCATTCACGAGTTTAGCGCACGGAAAAAATTTCCCTTTGTGGCGATTGATTGCGGCGCGATTCCGGAGCATCTGATCGAGAGCGAGCTGTTCGGCCACGCGCGCGGCGCGTTTACCGGCGCCAATTATGAGCGCAAAGGCTTGATCGTGGAAGCGCACCAGGGCACGCTGTTCATGGACGAGATGGCGAATTTGCCGGTTGAAATGCAGGCCAAATTGCTGCGCGTGCTGCAAGAAGGCGAGGTGCGCCCCGTCGGCAGCAACAAATCCCGCAGCGTGGATGTGCGCATCATCGCCGCCGCAAGCGTGTCGCTGCGCAAGCTCGTGGAGCAGCAGAAATTTCGCGAAGATTTATTTTATCGCCTGCACGTCTTTCCCATTTACCTGCCGACCTTGAACGAGCGCCGCGAGGATATTCCGCTGCTCGCCAATCACTTTCTGAAAAAATTTGCGGACAAGCAAAAGAAGCCGGTTGAAGCTTTCGAGAATTCATTATTGAATTTTTTGCAGCAACGCCAATGGTCGGGCAATGTTCGTGAGCTGGAAAATTTTGTTGAGCGGTTGGTGACGCTGGCAGCGCCGGACACTTTGGTATTGACTTCTAAAACGATTCCCGCCGAATTCCAGTCGGAGCTGCAAAACGCCACCGCTTTTGAAGATGACGCGGCGCGCAAATCCTTGCAGGAAAAAGTCAATGAATTCGAAGCCCAGCTCATCCGCCAGGCGCTCGAAGAAAGCCAATGGAACCAATCCCAAGCCGCGCGCTTGCTGGAAACGGCGGAATACACGATTCGCTATAAAATGGAAAAGCTTGGGATTACGAAACCGGGGCAGAAACGGCGGGGGTGAATTATTGCAATTGGCATTAGATTAGAGCTTCTTCCACGGCAATGGCTGGCTCTAACTTTGGCAAAAAAACAGCATCACTTTTCTCTTATTGCTTTTTCTTGCACAGTGGCGAAAGCAAAGTTGTTATTTCAGCCGGTTTCGACGATACTTCTCAAACCACCAATCCACTTCCCCAATTGCGTTTTTGCCAGTTGCGAATCGGTTAATTCCTTTCCTTGATGCGCCACATACGTGTTCCGAAAATCGTTGATGTCGGCGACTTGGGTCAACAAGGCGGCGGCATTGGCAAAGGCAAAATGGGACTTCACGGCAGCAAATACACCGCCGAGCTGTGTTTTCTCTTTGATGGCATACTCCAAGCACGATCGCAACAATCCAACTGGTGACAAGCCGTTATTGAAAACAAGCGTGCGCTTGAGATTGTATGCCATTTTTTCCAAATGATTGCGCAAAGGTTGGTCAATATCTTCCAAGTAGAGACCGAACCACGCCTTTTGCTCCGGAACCGTTGGCGGTAAATCGTTTTGAAGTTTCCTGAGGATCAACCCTTTTGCCGCTTCGTCAAGACTTCCGAGCAATGGATTGAAGACGCTGGCAAAATTGATCCCCTGCTTATTTTCCAAAAATCGAAACAGCATCGCAGCTTGCTCAACGGCTTTTTGATAGCGAGAGGGCAATGCCTTGAGCGTATCTTCATCGACGATGTCTTTCAGCTCGGGGCGCTCTTCCTCCGGTTCCAAAACACCGGCAAAGAGTGGATATCTCTCTTCAAGTTGCTCGCTTTGAAGGACATTTTCGAGTGCAGGTCTACACGTGCGAACCAACTCCTCAAAAGAATTTCCCGTCATGCGTCCGAAAACGCCTTGCGGAACATAAACATATTCCCAATTGCAGTTCTTGGTGGAAGCCGACTCACACCACGCCACCGCAGCGCGCGCTTTGCGTGGGACGTCCACGTCTTCACGGCCTTTGGTTTCGACAAGGCAGTAATTGCCGTTTTGGGTTCGGGCGAAAAAGTCCGGCGTGTAGAATGCCAATCGGCCATGCGCCGTCAGATAGTCAATACGAAGGCATTGCGGTCCGGCATTCTTGGCGAAGGCCGCAACATCGGAAGCCGTGTCGAGGAATTTTGTGACCGCAACTTCCAATTCCCGATTGCAGGGAGCCAGATTGAAAAGCGTCCGATCCGCCTCATGAACCGGTCGCCGCTCACTGTGCGTCACTTGAAATGGCTTCCATTGCGACAAGCGCATCGGTTCCGCGCCTGGCAGCCGTTGCTCAACCGTCGTGGTGCGTTTCCGAATCAAAGGAACGAAAATGGCTCGAATGTGCTCGGCAACATCAGAATCGGCCAAGCGCGAAGCAAGAGCGGGATCAAACAAATTGGTCTTTTTGTCAAACAAAATTTCTTCCAGAAACTCTTGCAAAAGCGGAGCAAGGCTGGTGTGCAGGCCGCTCAATTTGCAAATGCTCTCAAGTTGCTTGACATAGTAAGAAATCGCCCCGACTCCAGTCTCCAGCAGAGGCAGGTAGATTTTCATCTTCTCAATCACCTCACCGGTGAAGAGATGCCGGCCTTCATATTCGACTTCTTCCGTTCCCTTTTTGCCCAATGGCAACGGTTTATATTTTTTGAATTCATTTTTTATGTCATCAATGCTGAGTCCTTCAAGCTTGGGGAGAATGCGATGGCCAGGCGTCAAATTCGGCACGGCGATTTCCAGATCGTCAAAGCGCTTGCGACTTTCATCAGGGAAAATGGTCACCGTGGTTGCCGGTATACTATCCACATCCACAATCTCGAGCGGCAGGCCTTCTTGCGCCAGCTCGTGTTGATAAAGACTTGCAAATGCCGGATGATCGACCACTGTCACCAATTCATGCGCACCCTGTGACCCTGGCGGCGTCATTCGGCGCAGGCCACGTCCCAGCGTCTGTTCCGGCAAAATGTCGGCTTTTGAGCTGTAAGGCCGCAGCGGCACGATCGTGGTCACGTTGCGAACATCCCAGCCTTCGCGCAGCATGAGTACCGACACAATGCACCGATATGGGCTGCTATTTTTATCGAGATCGCGACTGAGCTTGCGCAGCGCTTTTAAGTCTTCATCACTGATCTCCTTCTCATTCTCGACAAATTCGTATCTGGCATTGGCACCCTTCCCGATTTTCTTCAGCTTGCCCTTGAGATTGGTGTGCAAGTTGATGGTTTTGCCATTGAGATCTTTAAATGCCTCATCGGTGTTCAAGCGCCTGGCGATTTGATCCGCTGCTTCGGTATCCTCGCACATCACAAAGAGCAAAGCCTTCTTGCCACTTTTCTCCCATTCGGCCTTGCTTTTGAGCCAACGCGCATAGCCGAGACGTATGTGCCGGTCAAAGCGATAAGCCGCGTTGTCGCTCGCTTCCTCCGAAAGTTTTTTATCCGCCCTGCCGATGATCGGCGTTTTGACAATGCCGGCGTCAACCGCTTCGCCCAGCGGTGTGTCGCAGATGATGTGCTTGAAGTATTGCGCCTTGTTATCCTTTGGCGTGGCCGAGAAATCCAATTGCGCGACGATTTGCCCACCGCTGCGCGCCATCATTGTATCGTGCAAATAACGCAGCGCTTCATTCCACGCGGAATCCGGATCCCAAATGTGGTGCGCCTCGTCATTCAGCACCATGATCCTTTTGTGCGAGGTTATTCTTTGCCGCAACGTTTCGCCGGTATCCAGCGCTTTGGCTTTGGACACCGGCGGTCCCATCCACGCGTAGGTTTCGGCATTCTTTGAATTTTTGCGTTTGGCGGGATCATAGAGTCGATGAATATTCGTCAAATAAATTGTACCGCCGGTGGTTGCGCCGCTGGCCTCGTCTTGCAGGATCACACTCATGTTCCAGTCGCCCACCCATTCCGGTGGGATCAAAGGATCGGCATGATCGGAATGAAATATTCGTTCGTCCCCGAAGTCTTCCTTGAGGCGTTCATAGACGGTCAAATTTGGCGCGATCACCACAAAATGCCGCGCCATAGGAGATTCCGATTCGCGCAGGCTATGAAAATAGCTCCAAGTCATCGCCAAACTCATGACTTTGGTTTTGCCCGCGCCGGTGGCGAGCTTGAAGGCGTAACGGCTCCAGGCATCTTCATCTTCATGGATGCCCAAAGCCGCGATCTCCGCCTGCGGCCCGCCGAATTCCGCGACCAGTTGCGACAGGCACTCGATTTGGCGCAGCTCTTTGAGATACACAAACGTCTCGATGGCTTCACGTTGGCAGAAGTAATAGCGGAACTCGAATTCATCACCGTCCGGCGTTTTCATGCGATGGGGCCGCTCGAACCAGTAGCTGAAAAGTTGTCTGGTCGTATCGCTGGCGCCGGCGTAGAAGGTCTCGCGCCACTCCTTCACCTTGCCGCGCAGGTTTTGGGCAATGACAATGTTTGACGGACGGCGTCCCTTTCTGGTTTCTGCTCGAGCGTCGGGTTTGTCGCTCCGAACACGGTGAGCGATTGGCTCCTCCCACGGCTCAAACAAGGGTTCCAGCGCGGAAGGATTGATGATGGGACTTTCGGTGCTTGTTCCTGATGCGGTGCTCATTTGAAATCTCCTCTTTCTTTTTCGTTGTCACCCCTCCTCGAAATGTCATTCTGGAAGAATCCTTTTTCGCACTATCACAGTGCTTGAAATGAAAAAAGATTCCTATCGGTACTCGTTCCTGATGCGGTGCTCATTTGAAATTTTCCTTCGAGTCAATGCACATTTTGAAACTCCGTTAGGAGTGTTATGTTTATAGTCAAGTCGCAATTGAAATCTCTAAACTCCGTAGGAGTGACATGTTTTGGGGGTTCATCAGATGGCTTCATCTCGTCACATTTCACTTCTTCGGAGTTCAAATGGCAGAAGAAAATCCTCAGCTATAAACATTGCACCCCCTAACGGGGTTTTTGCTTGACACTGGTGTCATAGCGGGATTATTGGGTTTGCAACTTAACCAACTTTTATCTCCACCGTCGTGCTGGTATCGCAGCCAAAGACATCAACAACTTTCACCATGGCAGTATATTTGCCAGCTTTCGGGAATTTGTATTTGGCCGTGCTGACCGTTTTCAGGCTGCGATCTTTGCGCGTGCGATAATCCTGCCAATGGTGGTTGAAAGGCTTGCCTGGCTGCCATTCAAAATCCACCGCCCAGAAATCGATGAAATCGAATCCGCTCTTGACCGCGCGTTCTTTGAGCGCTTCGAGTTCTTTGGAGGGAACTTCGGCCAACGAGGGCAGAAACTTCGTGAGTTTGATATCGACATATTTCCCGCCGTTCTCTTTGCGATAAACCGGCTCGGCTTCGAGAGTAGCCATTTCGAGAAACGGCGGCGGGTTCGTGCGATTTTTCTCCATGATTTCCCGCGGAATGGGAATGAGCTTGAGCTTCACACCGGTTTCCTGCTCCAGTGCCGCTGTTTTGAGCCGCAAATCCATTTCAAATTGCCAAGCCAGGCAGTAACATTCTCGACCGCCAGCTTGCGCAACGGCTTTGGCCACCGCTTCGGCTTCTGCGCGTGTAAAGATGGAATCGATGCCGTTGACATGGCAAAAAGCCTGACCTTTGCGGCCATGAATGAGCGGCGAGGGTGATCGACTCGGATTCAAAATCTCAGCGCGAAAGAATTCCAGCACCACGCGCCGGTGTTCTTCGTCTGCCCCCGCAAGATATTCCTTTTGCCACCATTGTCTTTCATAGCGGCCAAGATTGTAAACATCAAAAGCGCGATAGGGTTTGCCTTCCTCGTGAAGCTGGCGCTGCAATTCGATGAGGCGCTTGCGCGAGGTGTGAATGGCAAAGCGACCAAGATCGCACATGACCCAGCGCCGGCCAAGTCGTTCGGCAACGGCGCCAGTTGTGCCGGAGCCGCAGAAAAAGTCGGCGACGAGGTCGCCTTCGTTCGAGGAAGCTTTGATGATTCGTTCGAGAAGGGCTTCAGGTTTTTGGGTGTCATATCCAGTGCGCCCATCTTGGCCGGTGGAATATCCACGCAATTGGCTAATATCATCCCACCAATCAGTTACTTGACGACCTTTACTTTCGTCCAGATACTGTTTAATTTTGAGCGTCTTTTTATCCTTTCCAACAACCACGAGTAGACCACGACTATCGTACTCCTCCATACGTTGTCTCGAGACACGCCAACCATTCGTGGGTGGTGGTACTCCTTTAAACTCATATGTAAGATTTGGTCGTGGATGCGGGCTCACAAGATTTCCCAAGTTATATTTGCGACCGGTTTCTGGCTCGATATGTCTGTACCAAGTTTCGATAGTCTTAATTGAAAGTGGCACATATTGAGGATTGAAAGTTATATCATCACCTTTCGAGTAATAAAGAATCATATCGTGAACCGTTCCGTAATGATGGGCGTCATTGTGACTATCGGCGCGCTTCCATACGATCTCAGAAATGAAGTTTTGCTTGTCAAACACATCATCTAATACAGCACGAAGGAAATAATTTACATTTTCATCACAGTGAAGGTAAATACTCCCTCTCTCACTCAACAAATCCCGCATCAGTGTTAAGCGTTCATACATCATGTGGAGATAGGAGTCGGTACCTTTACCCCAGATGTCACGGTACGCCACCATTTCAAGCGTTGACTGATCCTTAAAAGTGGTTTCTTTCTCTTCCCCAATCGGAACGTTCATCGTAAAATCCGCCCCCACATCAAATGGTGGGTCAATGTAAATCAGATCGATCTTGCCTTTAAATTCTTTCAGCAAGCTTGCCATGACCAGCTTGTTGTCGCCCCAAATCAGCATGTTGCGGAAGTCGTCGAGGCGGGTTTTGTTTTTCTCAAATAACTCCAAATCCTTTTGTCCGGCAGCGGCGGCTTCGCTGCGCGGCTGGTCAACGGTCTCAATCTTTTGCAGTGGCATGGCGCAGCCGGCAATGTCCACTTCGCGGCGGTTGCCGTATTCATCGTACTTGCCTTCCCACACCAGCTCGGTTTTCATCTGCGCCAGCGGGTGCGGGTTGTGCGGCCCGTAAGCAGGTTTTCCTTTATGATTTTTCGATGAATTTGTCGTGTTCATTATGACGTCCTTTATTGAAGATGAGACATGCCGTCCGTGAATTCTCAAACGCAAGCCTTACCCGACTCCGTTAGGAGTCAAATGTTTATAGATAAGATTGATAGAGATAACCCAAACACCGTCAGGGGTGGCATGTGCATTGGGCCGAATTGTGCCAACATTTTTACATACCACTCCTACGGAGTTTTCATTTCGTGTTTAGCGCCTGGGCTATAAACATATCACTCCTAACGGAGTTCACTTCATGGTAACAAGCCAGCAATTAACGGCGCAATTCTGACTACAAAATCGACAAAACCAGCAGCGGTCGCAACTTTCTCAACGCCCGACCACAAATGCCCAATGATGGCTTTGTTGGGAACGGCTTTCGCAAGCTGATCTTTTATCGTCTCAATGTCAACAGCCAGATCGAGCTTTTGATTTTCTGATAAAGTCTTGGAGTCCGAGATCGCCGCTTTCATGCCGCTCAATTCCTTGTGCAATTGTTCATAATTAACATTGACCACGTTGCCATCGCCAAGCGTAATCACATTCTCACCAGTGGCTGTAATATTGATACCGGCATAACGTTCTGATGGCTGAAACTCGGATTCTCCTTCAATCTTGTCAATTCCGGCAGCAGTAATTTCGTACCAGGTCACCGTGGATGGAACGGTGCCGCCCCTCACCTGAACGGTTTTCTCAACCTCGACTGTTTTGATCCATTCTTGGTCGATCAAATAGGTGAGATTCGACATCACCTGTTGCTTGGTTAGTCCGTATCGCTGTTTCAGCTCTCTTTTAGCATCGCTGATTTTGACTGCCGAACCCTTCTTTCCAAAACGACTTGTGGCCGAAGCGTTGCGATCATAGAAGTATTGCAGGATTTGTTGGCGTATAGCGTCATTTGGATTCATTGTGCTTTCTCCTTAAAGCAATTTATTCAGTTTTTATCCTTTTTGCTTTTGCCGATATTGCCTCTGTTTCTCCGTTCCAGGATTTTGTCCTAAAAGCCGATCTACTTCGGCCATGTTACCACTGGCTTGAAGCCTTGCCCTTTCGCGGATTTTATCGATATAGTCTTTTAAAGGAATGGGCAGCGGCAAATCCGGCAGTTCATATATTTCTTCGTCGCGCATGATGCTCGCAATGAGCTTGGCGGGTAAATCTTTCAAGGACAACTCGCCTCCCTCAAAACGCCGGCAGAGCTTTTGAATCCACTTTTCCAGTTCCCGCACATTGCCTGGCCAATCATACTCTTGCAGTTTTTGCACGACTTCATGGCGCAATGCCAACGGTATCCTCGTGCTCTGTTTTCTTGAAAAGATGAGCAGAAAGTGATTGATGAGCGGGGGAATATCCTCTTTCCGCTGTCGCAAGGACGGCAGCTCGATGATTTCGTCGAAACGGTCTTTCAGATCTTGAGCAAATAGCGTTGAATCGTGAATGTTTTTATTGGTTGCTGCAATAATTTGTGTTTTCACTTTATGTACGGTATTCGAGCCCAGCGGTCGAAACTCGCCGTCGTTTACAAAACGCAACAACGCTTGCTGGCCGTTCATCGGAAGATTGCCGATTTCGTCCAAAAAGAGCATGCGGTTGTCGCATTGTTTCAACAAGCCAGTGCGCTCCTCCGTTGCGCCGGTGAATGCGCCCTTTTTGTGCCCAAATAGCTCGGAGAGTAGTAATGTTTCCGAGAACGCGCCGCAATCGAAAGTGGTGAGCACTTTGTCTTTTTCGTGGTGATAAAGCCGCCAAATCGCCTCGGCCACCACCTGCTTGCCGGTGCCCCGCTCGCCCAAAATCAGCACATGCGTTTCCGAATCGATATCTTTCAGGATTTGCTCTTTGATCTCGCGAATGGGTCTCGACTGCCCGACAATTTCAGGAATCTGTCTGTCCAGCTCGGAGGCATTGAGCTTTTCAGTGAGTTGAACATTTTTCCGGCTGACAATCGTCAGTTGTCTTTTCAAATCCTCCGGCGCCGTGATTTGCGGGAAATCATCGATTTCCAAATTGACTTCCTGGGTGGATTTGCCGCGCTCACGGGCATATTTCGTCTCAAAAGACTGGATGAGCCTGGAATTGGGAATGAGACCCGATTTATGCAGCAGCACCCAACAGGTCGTCATGGTCGGCGTGCCGGAGGTGATATTGATGATTTTTTCTCGAGTTTTGATTTCCTCTCGTTCAAGTAGTTTTTGCGTCTCGTGCAGCAAGGTGGGATAGACCAGATCAAAATCGACGGGATTGGGCAAATCAATGGCAACCAAAGTCACCTTGACCTGCGGCTTCTCCGCGAGCATGATCGCCTTGCTGCTTTCAGCAATCTCCTTGTAATTGACGCGATCAGTTCCCTTGAATGAAGTGACGAAAATATAAACGTCGGAAATCACGTCCTTGTATTGCAAGAAAATGGTCAAGGCCGCCCCATAGCCTTCCCGTGCCTTGTCAAGCGCATCATGATTTCCGACGAATGTGAGATAGATCATGGACTCAGTCCGATAAAGAATTCGTCATACCTGAGGCATTGGCGGAAAAACGTAGCGCAGTCATCCTGACTGCAGACAAGATGTCTGCGCTACCCAACTTTAACAGAGGCGATACAAGATCTCTCGTTCATCCCGACCGACAGAAGCAAGTCCGCAAGATTTTCAAGCGAGGCGGAGATTTCAGCTTGTATCTGCTCTGCCTGGCCGGCAATTTTGTTCGATTCGTTCAAAATGTTTTTCGCGGCAGTTTTGATGGTACGGAAATTTTGCAACGAATTTTTAATGGCGTCGATCTCTTTTTCGACTGCCGCGCGGTCAATGCCTTCTATCGTGGCGTTGTCAATGGTTAACCGCGATATGGCAATTTTCAATGCAATTTCCCACAGACCGAAATGGGTGACAATTTTGTTCGGGGGATATTCTTGAAAAGCTCCGACTTGCCGGTGCAGTTGCGATTCATCGGCATGGATATAAATGACGCCATCGGCTCTGCGATTGACATGAGTTTCATCCATTTCGGCGAGCAATCTGACCGGTGTCTGCATCTTGCGATTTTTGGCTTCAATGGCAATCTTTTTGTTCAGCGCAGTCACCGTATAGATAAAATCGCCCTTCTTGCTACGGGTCAATTCGCCCTGGCACTTGCTCACATCTTCGACCATGTCGCCTCGCTGTCTGGCGAAATCTTCCAAACACGTATGCAGCATATCTTCAAAGTCGAAGCCTTTCTGCGCGCTTTTTTCCAACGCCGCTTGCGCCGTTTCTGCCGCGCTCTTGCTGGCGGCGATCTCCATTTTGATCTCATCCAATTTTTTGACGAGATTGTTTTGGAGGATCACGATAGTGCTGTTCGGATTGTCAAAGGACAGCCGGCGGTCCATGGATTTCGCCAGCTCACCATTCTCGCCCAATGTCTGCTTGATGAGCTGTTTCATCTGATGCGCAACGCTGCCTTCCTGCTCGACATTGAAATCCTTTTTGATCTCGTTGCGAAATCGATCCACAAAATCCATCAGCCTGCCGATGTGGCTATTCCGCAGCTCAGGGTTGAAGCTTTGATCGATTTTCTCAGAAATGGCCTTCTTGCTGTTGGCCAGCTCGAGCAGGGAATTCTGAATGTACTTTTCAAACTGCGTCTTCTTTTCTTCAAAGAACTTCTGGATTCTATCGGTATACGAGTTCGCGCTGGCGGGGTCGAACTTTTGCTCAATGGTCTTCAGCAAATCAGCTTTGACCTCCTCCAGGCCGGTCTCAAACTCGCCAGTCATTTCCGCAACGCGCCGGTCAAAGTAATCCGTATCCACCGCCATCTGAACTTTGCTTTTGACGAAAGCGCCGATGTCGATTACTTTCCTGGTTTCGGAGATTTGCTCAAATTCAGACTCGCATTTGCGAAGCAATTCAAACAGCTCGGGACTTTGAACCGCCAGATGGTTGATTTCGACTTTCCGCAGGATGTTGTCCACGGTGACGGAAGATTCAATTAACGCCCTTCCATCAATCCCGCCGTTTCCGTTATAACTCGTTCTCATTTTGCACTCCTTGTTGGTTTGATTTTGGAATTTTTACTATCAAACCAAACAAGGGACATGCCAGAGATTTTGAATTTTAATAAACAAATATTTACGAAATTCTCGGATGAATTGCAAGGTTATTCTCGTTACGAAGGGAGATAACGGTCGTTACCTATTCAAGCGGGAGAAATTTGGAATGAAGGAAGATTGAAACCGGGCCAAAATCGAACGGCGCGATTTCACTCCAAATCAAAAATCTTCTTCAGCGCCTCATCAATTTTGCGCATCGTTTCAGCATCCAGCTTGCCGCGAACTTTAACAAGCCGGTAGCGGTGATCAATGGGACGAGTTTGCAAGCAATCAGCCACCGATTTTTTCGATATGCCATTGGCGGCGTTGGGTTCGATGGTGACGTTGGTAATGATTCGGCCTTTCTTTTCATTCCATTCGGTGACCGGAACAACTTGAATGACGGGAACCCGCGCGTTGTAGACGTCATTGGTTGCAATCACACAGGGGCGAATTTTGCCGGTTTCCGATCCCCGAATGGGATCGAGATTAACGTCAATGACCATTCCGCGCTTGAGCTTATTCATTCCGGCCACTCCGAAATGGCAGACTCGGTTAGTTTCCTAAGCTCTTTATCTTTATCATAAATTTCTGCATACAAGTCCGCGCTCTTCATGAGCTTCTCTTTCTCAAATTCTTTCTGCAAACGATCCAGTGCTGCTCGAATGACGGAGCTTTTGTCTTTAAACCCATATTTCTTATGCTGACTCAAAAAGCGGCTTTGTGCTTCTTCAATGGTAAATTTTGCCTGTATCATCGTTACACTCCAACTAGTGACTATTTTACGACCCTGTCTTATACCCCAATATAAGGACTGCGAAAATAAATAGCAAATAAAATTCTGTGAAAACTATTGCAGCTTAATCCCTAAATCATCAACTCGTGATTCTTCTAATATTCTCCCTTTCCGCTCGGGAATTTCAACGAGCCTACCCTCATTAGCAACAGCCTCCCCCGCTTGCTCTCGGCAATTTTCCCGCAAACTCGCGGTAAATTGATCTTCACGCCATCCTTTGTTGTATCCCAATAACTCCGAGTTTTTTCGCGACATAATTGCCATCATGCTGGCGCTCGTCTTTTTGGCACTGACTTTGAATTATCATTGGCAACACGACAAACAGACTCAGAGAAAAAATCAGTTCAGAAATAATTTTGATGAACTTTTAACCTGAAGGAGAAGATATGCGAAAGTCCATCGTAGCACTCGTCAGCGCCGGCCTTCTGGCCGCTTTCATGGGCAGTGAGAAACAACTCGCGATCGCGAAAGAGGGCGTTGCCACTTCGAAAGCCGCGGTGCCGGCGGCGCTGGTTGGCCAGTGGCAGAGCGGCTCTCTTGCGGCGGCGAATTTTTATAATTCGAGCACGCAGCAATGGAGCGAGCCCAATGGCCGCGGGATGTTTTTGATCCTCCAGGCCAACGGCGAGTATCGCTTTGGCGCCGGTGAAGAGATTACAACCACGGATTATTATTTCTATCAAGAAGGCACCTTCTCGATCAATGGCGCGGAAATCGTGCTCTCCCCGAAAATGGGCAGCCAATTCGAGCGCGATGTCTGTGTCCATGAGGAGGATCAGCGCGCCTCAACCCAAAATGAGCTGCGAGCCGCAACGCTGAAATTCCAGCTTGTCTCGAATCAAGCCGAATCTCATCTGGTGCTGATCAATGAACATGGTGAGCGCGTCATGCTGCGGCCAAATGCAAAGTAAGCTTGGATTAGCAAAGTTCCAAAACGCCGTAGGCGTGAGATGTTTATAGCCAAGTTGAGATTATAGGCAGAAACTCCGTAGGAGTGACATATTCAATGCTTCCACATTTCACTCCTACGGAGTTAAAACGTAACAAAAAAATTCACTTCTATAAACATCTCAACCCTAACGGGTTTGATATGAAATCAAGATCAAAATTACTCTAACACTAACATCGACTTCGCGCGGAGATAGCTATGAAAAAGTTAATCGTCATTTTGGTCATGGGTTTGATGGCGGCGCAGTTCATCGGCTGCGCGCAAAAACCCAGCGCGGCGAGTGAGTCAAAAATCGATCTCGTGGCGCGCGGCAAATATCTGGTAAACACCTCAGCCTGTCATGATTGCCACTCACCCAAACTCATCGGCCCGAATGGCATCCCCATGGTGGACTCCACGCGTTTGCTCTCCGGACATCCGGCAGAGCTTCCGCATCCGATCTGGACCCCGGCGGATTTGCAGGAACGCAACGCTTTGACGATGGCCAATCCGATGCTGACCTCCTGGGCCGGACCGTGGGGTGTGAGCTTCACTGCCAACCTCACGCCGGACACCAGCACCGGCCTCGGCGAATGGATGGAAGAGACGTTTATGCGCGCGATTCGCACCGGCAAACATCAAGGCCAGCCCAACGGCCGCGACATTTTGCCGCCAATGCCCTGGGATGTCTACAGAAATTTCACGGATCAAGACCTCAAAGCCATCTGGGCCTATTTGCGCAGCCTCCCGCCGGTGAAGAATCAAGTGCCGTTCCCGATCCCGCCGAGTGCGTCTCCAATGGCGGCAAACTAAAACGAGGCAACACAAATTTAAAATTGTTGATGGCAATACGGGCGGTGAGCAAACTCACCGCCCTTTTTATTTCGAAGTACGCCCAACGCGGACGAGCCTGCCCTGCCAATGTTCTAAGCAGGCCAGGGCCGCACCCAAACAAGTAAAGATATATCCGCCGAACTTCGCCGAAATCACCGAGCGTCGCCGAAAAAGATTTTTCGGTGAATCTCGGTGTCTTCGGCGTTTCTCGGCGGAAAGATGCAGGTTGTCGCAAAAAGCAAACATGTTTAAATCAAGCAGCGTCCGGACAGTTGCTGAATTGTTACAAACCTACTTGCATTTCTCCGAAATTCGCTTATCATTTTTATGAACCCAAAACCACGCGGAGGAGATATGACCCAGCATCGCAGCAATAAAATTCAAATGGTGGTCTTGCTTACTGTTCTAATTTGGGCGAGCCTGGCTTTCAGCCAAGACGGCGTGCCGCTTTTCACCAAAGATTTTACGCCGGAGGAATTTGCCAAGCGCCGCAGCGCGGTGTACGACGCCATCGGCGCGAATGCGCTGGCCGTTGTGCAAGGCGCACCGAGTCCGGTGGGTTATGTGCGCTTTCGCCAATCGAACGAGTTTTATTATCTCTGCGGCGTCGAAGTGCCGCACGCGTATTTGCTGCTCGACGGCTCGCAACGCCGCGCCTCGCTATATCTGCCGCACCGCAATGAAGGCCGCGAGCGCAGCGAATGCAAGGTGCTTTCCGCCGAAGACGTCGAGTTGGTGAAGCAACTCAGCGGCATCGACGCGGTTTTTGCGACCGAGATGCTCGGCGAGCATTTGGCGCGATTAGCGCGCACCGCCGCGAAGCACACGCTCTTCACGCCATTCAACCCGGCCGAAGGTTTTGCCACCAGCCGCGATCTGGCGCTGCGCGCGATCAGCGATATGGCCAACGATCCTTGGGATGGCCGCCCTTCGCGCGAAGGCCATTTCGTCGATTTGCTCCGCAGCCGTTTTCCTCATTTTGAAATCAATAATCTCACGCCGATTTTGGATCAACTGCGGCTCATCAAAAGTCCGGCGGAGATGGCGTTGATTCGCAAAGCCACGCAGCTTTCCGGCTGGGCGCTGATGGAAGGCATGGTATTCCCGCTCGTCAAGGAGACCATAACGGCGATCAGGCACACAGCGCTTGCCAGGATGATGGCTATTTTTCATTTCAAATTGAAGTACACCTCTATCGACCAGCCATCGGCACCGTTGCGCGATCTCCCTTTTTGGCATCATAGTTGTTGAGTATCTTCGCCTGGTCTTTCTCCTCGGAAAGCAGAATATCAATAAATGCCGGGTTGCCGTGGTCAAAATTTCCGCCACTGATGAATATTGGGTGTTCCTTGTATACAGGCATCGGCCCGTCGAATCGGTGGTGACGAGAATTGGAATGCCCAGCTCACGCGCTTCGTTGTAAATGTCGTACATCTCGCGATAGCCGGTGCCCGCGCGTGTTCGTCGAGGTGAGACGACGAAGTGGTTGCGCCGCAAGAGATTCAATTCGTTTTCGGTGAATTGAAAGCGGCTGAAATTGGCGACGTTGCTGAAATCCGGCGCGACCGCCACCGCTGGAATCGCCGGCCGGCCGGAAACCAAATAAGGATGGTACGTGCCGAATGTGGTGGCGACATCGGCGCGGATGTCGGCGATCATCTGGGCGCTCGCCGGATTGAGGGCGCTGATGAGCACCAACGCCATGAGGACAAGTGAGTGCTTTTTCATAACTGCCTCACAAATTTTAATCAAACAAGTCCTGCTCGATGAAATTCACTGAATTAATCGAATCGTGAACGGATAGCGGTATTTGCCGCCTTTGCTCGCCTGGATTGCGGCTGAGACAGTCACAACCAGCGCAAAGATCAACAACGCGATCAACAGAAAGAATCCAATAACAATCAAAATCATGAGGGCGGAAGCGATCAAATAGATGCTGATACTGATCTGAAAATTCACCGCTTCCTTGCCTTGATCGTCAACCAAAGGAAATTTGTCACGATGCACCAGCCAAATGACGAGCGGAACGATGATATTTCCAAATGGAAAGACGATGCCGAATAGGCCACCGAGATGGCAAAACATCGCCCACATCGTTTCGTCACTCTTTGATCTGGTGGTCACGTTCGGGATTTCACCAACGGTATTTGCGGTTGTCATTTTTTCCTCCGAAGTTTAATGAGAAACTTTTTGTTTCAAGACGTGCTTGTGCAAGCGGATCAATGCGGAAACCGAACCTTGGTGATCGGTTTCATGAAAATGAGGTCGAGTAGACGATTCTGAATCAACGAAGGTACGACGCTGGGATATCTCATGCAGATATCGCGTCAAGAAGAGACGGAAGTATCCTGCTGTCAGCTTGTGCTGTTCAAGGTAAGACCGGGGTGGGGCCGGAACGATAAAACACGTATTTTTCCCGCCCGACTGTGCGGGTGATCTACACATTGCTCGCAATCGTTAGCTCAAATACTCACATCACTAATCTCCGCATCGTATTGCCATATCGTGAGTATTGCCAATAATTTTTACGACATTTCCAGCATTTAATTCACAGATTTTTGTTTCAACTTTTGTGCAATCAACTTGAGATCGAGCGTCATCACCCATATATCCCAATGACCGGATCTCGCGCTGGCTTTTGGGGTCTTGCTCACGCACAAAAGCTGCCTGCTTTACCATTGGTCAGTTTCAATGCACTCTGTGCTTTTGGGGTCTTGCTCACGCAATTGATCTGCCCCGACCAGTGTTTGTTATCGTTTCAATGCACTCTGTTAATGCCGGCATAAAACTCCCCACTTTGGCCGGATTATAATTCCCCACCTTGTTATTCCCCCTGAGTTTTTCAAACTGTATTTGATTCGTTTGATTGC
>JAKEEU010000204.1 GCA_022616415.1 Candidatus Zhuqueibacterota bacterium
GAAACTTACTGATTGTTAAAGACCCCGAAGAACGCGAGCGCTCACTGGGGTTTTGCGCGCCACTGGAGTGCTCGCGGGCTCTCGGCAGCAATGCATTATACACCGAAGAAAGCTCTGAATAAGTCTGTCTAGGGCTTAACAGAGCACGAAAAACGCAAATGCGATTTTCGCTTTTCTTTATTTCCCCATCGCTTGCGCAACTGGGAAATAAGCATAGCTCCCGATACGGCAGGAACCGCGTTTTGCCGAGGTTCCCTAAATAATAATCGGCTCTCTTTCAACCGGCTTAAAATGTTTGCCTAGACTCACCACGCGCGGTTCCACGGAATCCGCGGGGCCGAGGTCAAGTAGTAGAATGTGATCTTCTTCATGATGAATAAGCTCGTCAAGGGTCGCGATCATCTCCGCATGCCGCCGGCGGCTCAAGCGGCATTGAAAGACCGATAGCTGGAGCCAATCACCATAACCGTTCATCAGATTGAATACAGCACGCCAACGGCGCGGATCGCCGATATCGTAGGTCACGATGAAAAGGTGTTCGTCCACTTGCGCTACCTAGTGGTGAAATTTGGATATTCAGGGATATCGCCTAAGAGAAATCGTCCGAGCAGGCGCGCCTGGATCTCAAACAGCCTGCGATAGCTTACTTTGTAGCCGAACAAGGGATGAGTAACCTCTTGGCTAAGGCGCCGTTCGAATGCGGCAATAAACCGCTTTCTCCCATCGCTCGTTAGATTCACAGCTCCGGCCGCGGAAACGAAATCGGTCGGGCGCACCTCGCCATTATTGATGGCAAGCAGCACGCTCGAATCAGCAACCAATGGCCGAAAAGGTTCCATCATATCCAACGCAAGCGCCGGGCGCCCATAACGCGGCTGGTGATAAAACCCTCGGTAGGCGTCAAAACCGACGGCCGTCAAAGTCACCGTCCAGGTCTTCACCAGCAAAGCATACGCGTATGAGAGCAGCGCGTTAACGGGGTCTTCAGGCGGGCGGCGATTGCGCTTCACGAAATCGAACGAAAAGTTTCTGCTGTCACCTTCGCGTTTGATCAACTCCGTGAAACAGCCGAAATACCGTGCCGCGGCCAGCCCCTCAACGCCGAGCAAGCTTTCCAAACTACGGGCGCGGCCACATTGTTCAATGTCGCGTTTGAATTCCGTGACCAAAGCTTCGGGAACCTCGCCTTGTCGCCAGTTACGCCGCATCAGCGTGCGTGCGTTTTGGATCTTGGCGCGCACCAAACTTTTTGCAAATGCGAGACAAATGCGTTGGTCAAAGCTCGCCCGGTATTGCGCGGTGCGCAACTCGACGTTCTTGTGTCCGGTGCCGTGCGTGTGGCCCA
>JAKEEU010000205.1 GCA_022616415.1 Candidatus Zhuqueibacterota bacterium
GGCATTTCATCGGCTAATTCCTCCAAAAATTCTTAACTCGATATACCCGCTTTTTGTTTTTTTAGCTCGCTTGTTTCGCCTTCACTGGCTATCATTTCACGCACCTGGCCAAAGCTGATATCTTCACGAACCAAATAATAAAGGCCGAGAAGAAAGGGCGGTCCGAAGGCGATCAGGTGATAGACAATTGCGATGCTTGCAGCAAGGTTTGATTCAAGTCCTAAAAACTCAAAGGCCTTGGCTGCGGCCGCGTGAAAAGCCCCCGCCGATCCTCCCGGCGTCGGCACTATCGAGCCGATCAGTCCAAAACCCAGCGTAAAAATGATTTGACTTGGAGAGAAATTTACCCCGAAGGCAAAGAGGGCCAGCCAGGTTGCCACCGACACTAATACCCAGACACAGGCTGTATAAAAAATGGTTACAAGCAATTTGCGTAAATTCAGCAGGACCGATAATCCTTCGGCCAAATGGCGAACAAAGTTCAGAAGCGGCAAAGTGAGTTTCTTTGGGAGCCGGTTTGTGACACGTTCCACCCATCTTATTATTAATTCTGCTTTTAATCGCAACATGACAAGGACTGCAAGTCCAAAAAGCAATCCGAATGTGAGACTTAATCCGACAGTGCGGGTTCCGCCGAGGCCCTCCCAGGCCTGAGCGCGGTCAGCCGGCAACTCGAAAAAGATCAAATTTAAAGAGAAAAGCAAGCCTACCGTTGAGCTATCGTAGATACGCTCGATCAGAATTGTGGCGATGGTTGCGCTCGGTTGCAGTCGTTCTCGCAAGCTGAGCACGGTCGGTCTGATAATCTCGGAGCCGGCACGGCCGATGACAAACAGTGCGCCGAATCCGATCGAGGTCGCTGCGAATAAATTTCCGAGGCCCACTGGCTTGATTGGTGCGAGGAATGCCTGCCAGCGCAGGCTTCTAGCCAGCATCGTGAGATTTACCAGGACTGCCGCCAGGACCAGCGGCCAGATTTTTGCGTTGAGCAAATATACCCCAACGCTATGCCAGTCCAGGCGACTGACAAACCAGTAGGCTAACCCAAGCCCAATTGCAAGGATCAATATCGATTTGAGATTCTTTGCCATTAAAAGACCAATACCACAAGATCTAGTAGCGAGGCGCCAAGCTACAACAAATATGGCCGTGACGCAAGATGAAGAATTGGTGGGGGCAGGAGAGAATAGGAAACAAACGAAAAATTCGGCAAGTTTCACC
>JAKEEU010000206.1 GCA_022616415.1 Candidatus Zhuqueibacterota bacterium
ATGCTATCCTCCGATTTTTGTGGTTTATCAGAAGATAGCAAATTATGTATGTAATGTCAAGTATTTTAACTAAACATACTTAAAAATGTCCAAACTCCAGGGCCATAGGCCGAGAGCCCGATGACGCCGAACAACCAACCGCCGAGCAACGCGCCGATGACGCCGACGACGAGATTGCCGATCAGACCCATGCTGCGCTTTTTCATGATCTGTCCGGCGAGCCAACCGGCGGCGAGGCCGATGAGCAAAAACCAAAGTAAACCATCCATTTTCCTGTCCTCCTTCGGGGTTGTGAAAGGTGAGTTTCAACAACTCTGACTAGGTGCGGCACAAGATAGAGAAGTTTTTGGCAAAAGTCAAGTGGGTTCGGGATCAAGAAATGGAAGGAGGGTTATGATTTTTTTTCAACTATCTTCATCAAGCGGGCAATCTGCTCATTAAAAAAGCCTTGCAAAGTGGGCATGTCGAGCGGCTTAAGCATGCGAGGTAATTTCTCGACAAGTGAGACGTTTTCAAGCGCACGTGCCATCCAGTATTCATCGAGGCCAACATGTTTCTTTTGAGTATTCGTAATGTTAGGCGTATCGTCCACGTATCTCTCGAAAATAACGTTCCCAAAAACGGCGCGTTGTGTTGGAAATATTAAGTATGGGAAGATAACGTTCAATCAAAGCAAAGCTTATCCCTCGCAAGTCCTGGCTGTTGCCCTGGTTGAGCACGCGGTCAAGATACCATTTGAAAAAGGTTTCGGTTTGAAACTCCTCCTCAGAGAAAGAGTAATCCCAAATAAGCTCGGGGTTGACCGGAACGTTGTGAACAGTTTTGATCATTGTTGTACGAGTTGATTGAAATTTTGCAATCTTGCCTCGGCAGCAGTCAAGAATCAAAAATTTAATGCACGCAAACGAGACATGCAAGAAAAAAATATCGTGCAATTGCGCATCGAATTTGTTATATTGATTTGTCACTCAAACAATGCCTTGCGTCATTGTCATCCTTATTTGAAGAAGGTACCGTATGAGCGGAGTTAGTTTACATCAAATACAGATTCGCAACTATAAAAACATCGCAGCGGCGATCGTCAATTTTCAGCCGCTGACAGTTTTGGTTGGACCGAATGGCGCAGGCAAGAGCAACTTTGTTGATGCGCTCGCCTTCGTCGCCGACGGTCTCAATCATTCCATTCAATCAGCTTTTGCCAATCGCGGCAGCATTGCGGCTGTTCTTCATCGATCGAACGGCCAGCCGCAGTCGACAAACATTGGGTGGCGATTGCGTCTCGACCTTGCTGATGGTGGCCGGGCCGATTATGCCTTTGAGATCGCAACGCACTCGGGAGAATTTTTCACGGTCACACATGAGCGTTGCATCGTTCAATTTTCGGCAGGTCCGCGCCATGAATTTGAGGTAGAGAACGGCATATTTAAACGTGAGGTGCCCGGCATTCGCCCGCGGATTGAGCCGGATCGTTTGGCTCTGACTGTGCTCTCCGCCGTCGAAGAATTTCGGCCAGTATTTGATTTTCTGACGAACATGCGGCGTTATAACGTCAGGCCGGAACGTTTACGTGAACTCCAAGACCCTGATCCAGGCAAGGGAACAGTCCTGTTGCCGGACGGCAGCAACGCAGCAGCGGTTTTACGGCGAATTAGTGAAAATAGCGAGCATAATGGCCATGTTTACGAACGCATCTGCCGATTACTTGGAAAGATCACGCCGGGCATCATCAGCGTCCAACCCAGTTCGCTAGGGCAAAAAGGAATTCTGGAATTTCGCCAGGACATTGGGCTGCGGCCCCAGGAAGCGGGGCGCTTCGAAGCTCTGAATATGTCGGAAGGTACCTTGCGCGCGTTGGGTCTCCTGCTTGCCGTCTATCAATGGCGGCCCCCTGCTTTGATTGCTATTGAAGAGCCGGAATCCACGATCCACCCATCAGCCATGGAGATTTTAACGGATATTCTCATTGATGGCACGGCACGTTCGCAGATTTTATTAACCACACATAGTCCGGAAATGTTGGATAACAAAAAACTGAAGGATGAGCAGATCGTTGCCGTTGAATCCGTGCATGGTGTGGCACAAATCACCCCACTGACGAAATCCGCACGAGACATAATGCGCCAACGCCTCTATACAGCGGGCGAGCTTTTGCGCCAAGGTGAGCTTCAAGTGGATCATGACTACGCCAACCAAGCTGCCAGGCAACTGAACCTATTCGGTGTGGACGAGGCGGCATGAAGTTACCTGTTCTGGTACCCATAGTTGAGGGACATTCGGAAGTTGAGGCGGTGCCAATATTGTTGCGCCGTTTATTGTTTGAAAGGGGGCGATATGAAGTCAAAATTGCCAGACCTCTTCGGGTTGGCCGATACAAAGTGGTTCGATCTGGGGAGTTGGAGCGAGCCATCGATCTCGCCCGACACCGGCCCGAAGGATGTGCCGCTATTTTACTTTTGCTTGATGCCGATGATGATTGTCCGAAAGAGCTTGCGCCTATTCTCTTGGCACGGGCGCAAAATGCAAGCGCTGGTCTTCCGATTGTCGTGGTGTTGGCAAAAGCTGAAATTGAGGCCTGGTTTCTGGGGAGCCTGGAGTCGCTGCGCGGAGCTCGTGGGCTGGCAGATACTGCGGTGTCTCCTGAAAGACCCGAAGAAATCCGTGACGCGAAAGGTTACCTAACTCGTCAAATGACGGCCAAGCGCACTTATGTCGAAGTCGACGACCAACCCGCATTTGCCGAGAAGTTTGATTTGCAGTTGGCTCGCCAACGTTGCCCTTCTTTTGACAAGTTCGTTCGTGACGTTGAGGTTTTGTTGGCACATTTGTAAATCAAGTAAGACATTTGGTGAAATTAAAAGCAAACAGCTACGACTACGGCGAATGCGAAATATGCGGCACGCCTTTGCAAGAAAAGTTTATCAATCAAGATTTTTGGATTAACGGACAACTTATCGTTGTAGAAAACGCGCCGGCAGGGGTATGCCCGCGCTGTGGAGAAAAAGTCGTAAAGGCTGATGTGGGGGAATGGATTGCAGAGCTCATAAGAAACGCTGAACGAATTGCAAAAGCTCCACGAATTTCTGTTCCTACGATCAAATTTGAACTCGAGACTATAACCGCATAGTTCTCCGTAGCAAAATTAGAATAATTCCTCGTACGCAGCCTTCTGTTCCACACTGACCCACCGTGTTTGCGTTTCCCCGTCATGTTGAAAATCGAGCAGCATAATCCGTCCCTGCTGCTGCAACTGACTTAAATATTCCTCCAGCTTTTCATCACACCGTTCCCGCAATTCCTCGGTCGTCGCATCGCCCAGCGTGTTAATAATCTCCAGCAAATCCTCGGCATTGCGGGCGCGGCGCTGGGGGTCGCGATATTGCCAGTATTTTTCGGCGTTTTCCACCAGTTCGGGAGAAATGATCGCCGGCACCGGGCCGCGGTTGAGCGCTTCGTGCAGCAGCTCGCGGTTCACTTCCAACGCGGCCGCGTGTTGGGACAAACGCACTTCGTTGAAGTCGTACATGTAATTCGCCAGGAAATTATACAGCAGGTTGCCTGTGAAGGGCGAGGGGACGTCGGTTTGCACGAAGTGGACGGCAATTTTGCCGGCGTGTATATCGGCGATGACACGCTTCAAGCTCTCCAAATCGAGCGCGTCACGCAGGCAGTCGCGATAGGTTTCGATGATGAGGGGAAAGTCGTCGTATTTGCGCACGGCTTGCAAAAGATCGGCGGCGCGCATACGTTGCTGCCACAGCGGCATGCGGCGTTTTGGCGAGGTGCGAGGCAACATGAGCGCGCGAGCGGCATTATAACGAAATCGGATGGCGAAGGGGGGAGTGGTGCTCAAGGCTTTCAAATTGCGCTCTTCGATTTCTTCGGGCGTAAGCGAGAGCAACTGTTCGAGAGCGGGTGGGCGATCGGTATCGATAAAGCGGAGCATGAGGCCGTCGTCGTCAAATTGGCTTTGCACTTCGACGCCGGTAAGCTCTTCCATTTTATTTTGGAGAGCAAAAGCCCACGGCGCGTTGACTTTGCCGCCGAAAACGGAATGAACGAACAAGCGCGGGTCGCCGACTTCGTCATAAAATTGCTCGACGACAATTTGCTGATCGGTCGGCAGTGCGCCGGTGTTGTCGATTTGTTTGTCAAAATGGGCGAGCAGATTTTCGGCGGACCAGCGATCCATGGCAAAATGTTCCATCAGCCAATTCAAGGCCTCGGGCAACGCCATGCGCTCCTGCACTTTTCGCCGAAACTCGCCGACGCGCAAGCCGGTTTCGTAATCGCGATAAAAGAAATCGCCACGCCAAAAGGGTGGACGTGGGCGTTCGGTATGCGCCGGCGTCACCCAAAAGCGATCATGTTCGATGCTCGTGATGCGCCATTCTGAGGAGCCGAGATAAAAGATATCACCAATTCGCGACTCGAACACAAACTCTTCTTCCATTTCACCGACCTTGATGTTGGTGTCGGCAATGTAAACGCCGTAATAGCCGCGGTCGGGAATCGTGCCGCCGTTCATAATCGCGGCTTGTCGCGCGCTGCGCCGGGCGATGAGGCGATTGTTGACACGATCCCACGAAATTTTGGGCCGCAGCTCGCGCATGTCATCCGAAGGATATTTCCCGCTCAACATGTCGAGCACGCTGTCGAATAAACTGCGCGAGAGCTGGCGATAGCAATACGATTGGCGCACGAGCTGATAAAGCTCGCCGGGGTTCCACTCGTCAACACTGACGGCGGCGACGATTTGCTGCGCGAGCACGTCGAGGCAATTCTCCGGCACCTGGGTTTCTTCAATGGCGCTATCAAACATGCCGCGGGCGATCATGGCCAAGTCGCCGATGTCGTGGCGATAGAGCGGGAAGAAACGGCCTTTACTGGTGGCGGAGATGAGATGGCCGCTGCGGCCGACACGCTGCATGGCGCGGCTGACGGATTTCGGTGAGCCGAGCTGCACGACGCAATCAATCGAGCCGATGTCGATGCCGAGCTCGAGCGATGAAGTCGCGGCTAACGCGCGCAATTCACCGCGTTTGAGCTTGTCTTCCATTTCGAGCCGAACTTCTTTGGAGAGGCTGCCGTGATGCGCTTGCACCAATTCTTGGGGGGCTTTGCTTTGTTGGCGATGCCAATCATTCAGTCGCTTGGCAATTTTCTCGGCCTGCGCGCGCATCAATGTGAAAATCAGCGTGGTGCGATGCTGCTGAATCAGACCGTAAAGTTTTTCGGTGATAGAAGGCCAGATGCTGTCATCGGGCAAATTGCCGTAATCTTCGACGGCGCTGATGATTTGAAGATCGACCTTTTTCTTTTGGCCGCAGTCAATGATTTCAACGGGACGGGCAACAAAGTCCGAAGCCGGTGAGTCCAAAGTCCGAGGTCTCGAAGTTTGGCCACCGAGGAAAGCGGCAATTCTTTCAAGCGGTCTTTGCGTGGCGGAGAGGCCGATGCGAACGAAATCGCGGCGGCAAAGATGCGCCAGGCGTTCGAGGGAGAGGGAGAGATGCACGCCGCGTTTTTGGCCGCACAGGGCATGGATTTCGTCGACGATGACGTATTTGACGGTGCGATACATTTCTCTCGCGCGCTCGGAGGTGAGCATGATGAACAGCGATTCCGGCGTGGTGATGAGAATGTGCGGCGGGCGTTTGAGCATTTTCTGGCGCACTTCGCTCGGCGTGTCGCCGGTGCGCACGAGCACGCGAATTTGCGGCAGGCCAAGTTGCATTTGCGTGGCCGTCTCGCGAATGCCGGTCAAAGGCGCCTGCAAATTTTTTTCAATATCATTGTTGAGCGCTTTGAGCGGCGAGATGTAAAGCGTGTGAATGCCACCAAGATGATTTTTCTCAAAAGTGTCTTTGTCAGTGGCAAGACTTTGTTCGAGCAAGTTGTTGATGCACCACAGAAACGCGGCGAGGGTTTTGCCAGAGCCGGTCGGCGCGAGAATCAAAACATTTTTGCCGGCGGCAATCTCCGGCCAGCCGCGTTCCTGCGGCGGACTTGGCTTGCCGAACGTTTGGTTGAACCAGACGGAGACGGCGGGGTGGAAAAGGCTTGTTGTTGGTTGCTCGTTGCTGGTTGCTCGTTGCTGGTCGTTTGTTACTGGTTTATCGCTCATCGTTTCAGGCATACTTATAAAAAAGACAGTGTCATCCTGGAAGAATCCTTTTTCAACTCAGCACTGTGCTTGACAACAAAAAAGATGCTTCCAGCATGACATTCAGTTTAATGAGAGTCACTTTGCCGGCCACCCTTCATCGCCGGATGGGCCATAAATGCTCGGCACTTTGGCGCCCATCAAGCGCAGCATCAGCGTGAGTTGGCCGCGATGGTGGATCACGTGATGCATCAGGGTGACGCGCAAATAAGCCTTGCGGGACAATTCTCGTCTCACGAGACCGTCTGGCGTTACAAACGGAATCTTTTGCTGAAGGGCGGCGTCATCCAACGCTCGCCAACTGTTGACGATTTCAGGATGTTGCTTTTCGGCAATGGTAATCATTTCGGCGATTGTTGCCGGCGGCTCAGCAGGGAGCGAGCTTTCACCAATAACGATTTTATCTCGCAAAACGCCGCGGCCAAAAATATCCTCGATGCGGACAAGATGCCACGCCAACCGCCGGGCGGTAAAGAATTTCTCGTGCGGCTTGAACTCGATTCTGTCTTCGGGAATGGCGCGCAAAACGTTCAAGGTGAGTTGAAATTCAAATTCCCATTGCGGAATGAAGTTTTCGATGCTGGACATGGAGTTGGCTCCTTTAGAGAAAGTTGAAAAGTGTTCTTGATATCCGATCGTAATGAAAAAGCACAGACTGGCAGTCTGTGTTACATTCGGCGCAAAGTGATGAGCGTCACTTCCGCCGGAGCCTGGTAGCGAAACGGCGCGAATGTCAAGCCGAGTCCGTTGGTGACGCTCAAAAATAAATTGCCGATTTGGAAAAATCCGGAATAGTAGCGCGTTTCGGTTTGAGAGACATTGAGCGGTATGCCAAACGGCTTGAACACGACTTGTCCGCCGTGCGTGTGGCCGGCGAGCAAAAGATGATAGCCGTGCTTTTGCGCAAATTGGATGAGATCGTCAGTCGGCTGATGCGAGAGTATAATGTGGACGGCAGCACGATCCGGCCGCTGTTGCCGCAGGCGTTCAAGAGTTGCAGAGGAGGGCCGGCGACTATAAACGTTCGTCAGGATGGTCAAAGATATCTGACTCGGGCTTGCCGATATAGTCAAGACGGAATCTTCCGCTGTGGTCACGCCTTTTTCCTGTTTTATTCGCTCACTCCTGAAATTTCAATTTATGGAAAAGCCTCTTTTGATGCAAGAGGTTTGTCGGTTAAAAAACGAAAGCCCGCGGTGAAATAAAACACTGCGGGCTTTGCGTGTGGGGTAGGATAGAGAAGACGTTTATTTCGTTTGCTTCGAGGTTTTGGCAATTTTTTTCAAAAGTATATGTGCGCCCTGGCTATATTTCGGGTCACGCTGATCCGCTAATGCGGCCAGCCAGCTTTGCGCTTGGACCGAATCGCCCTGCACGAGATAAGCTTGCGCGAGATACCATTGCGCCGCTGCATAGTTTGGGCTGAGCTCCAAAACGCGGTGCAAGCTGTTGATTCCCTCTGCCGATTGGCCGATACGCAGTTGGCTGATGCCCAGATACAAATGCGTTTCAATCGATTCGGGAAAATCATTGGCAATCGCAGCAAGCTCTTCTGCGGCGAGAAAGTAGTTATGATTTTGATAAAGCACTTTGGCCGCTGCGAGTCTCTCAGACAGTGGTTTATTCGCTTCGGTCGCCTCGGAGATCGACCAGGCGAGAGGCTCCAATTGCGCCAAGCTCGTGTTGGTGCTTGGCAACATCGCGCTCGGTCGTTCAACGTGGTGAACCTGCTCATGCGCCAGTTGCGAGTTTGAGGTGAGCTTGTAATAACCGAACCCCAACGCCACAGCCAGCAAAACATAAGCAGCGAGTGCGGGCAGCGCCGTCTGCCATTCTCTTGAAAAAGCGAAGTAAAGATCTTCCAATTCGGATTTCAATTTCACCAGCCACTCGGGCTTGGCAGCGACCGGCCTTGCCGGAGCGGGCGCAAAGATGCTGGCGCCGTAATGATGCATGGTCATCGAGACTTTCTCGGCGAAACGCACGGCGCTAAAACATTCTTCGCATCCAAGGTAATGGGCCTCGAAAGTTTCCTGCTCGGCCTCGGGCAAATCTCCCCGCACATATTTGGCCGCATAATCGAGGCTTGTTTTTTTAAACTGACACGACATCGCAGTCTCTCCTTCCTAAAAAAGTATTGCCCACGCGGTTAAGATTTGAGTCTGGCGTCTTTTGAGCACAACTTTCTTAACCGTTTGAGCGCGTCGGATTTGATGCTGTATAGCCGGTCGACCGGGATGCCGAGCTTATCAGCGGCTTCTCTCTCTCTATAATCTTGGTAGAATATCAGCTGCAAAACCTGGACATATTTTTTCGGCAGCTTGGACAATTTTTCTTGCAGCAGCCTGGCCAGCTCTTCGGCTTCGGTTTCATCATTAAAAACGATGCCGATGCACTCGGCGATCTCGATGGGGGCGCGCCGGCGCTCGTGCCGGTCGAGACGGCGGAAATAAGATTGCGCGACGTTTTTGGCAATCCCGATCAAAAAAGTGCCAGGCTCCGCGTTGTTGCGGCCTTCGTAGTTGGCGAAGCTCTGCAACGCCGCGGTCAGCGTCTCTTGCACCACGTCATTCAAATCATCGCCGCGCAAATTCCATCTTTTCCAAAGATAGTGCCGCACCGCTTCCTGTCGCGAGGCAATCCATTTGCCGTCGATTTGAGGAGGGCGCCGTCCAGCGCTCTCATCGTCGATGAAATTCTGTGATAGCATGCTCATGCCTTCGACCCAGCCAAGTTTAAGATGTGCATTACTGTTTCGAGCGGATCGGGCAACTCTTCAGCCCACAGCCAATCCACTCGCATCCAGAATTCTGGAACGGCCTGAGAGCGGAAAACCCCTTCTGCGCTTAGGGTAATCGGTTCCCATTTTCCATCATGATTTCGAAGAAATTCCGCAATTTGCCGGTTTGGATCAATCATCCAGTATTCGCGAACGCCGAACTCGGCGTACTGATTCTTCTTTTTGACGCGGTCAATGTGTGCCGTGCTTGGTGAAATGATCTCGACAATCAAGTCCGGCGCGCCGTCGACGTAGGCGTGTTTAACGATATGTTGCCGCTCTTTTGAGACGAACATGATATCCGGTTCCGGCCCGTCGTTTTCGCCTAATCGAACCGCCGATTTAGAGCCGCGAACAATGCCAAGCTTTTTGTGGCGCACAAAATTAGTCAATAAAGGAAACAGAAACGCAAACAGCGCTTCATGGAGATCCGAGGGCGGCGATTGCATATAGATAACCCCTTTGATGAGATCGGCTTTCTGATCTTCGTGAATGAGATCGCAAAATTGCTCGAACGTCAGCAACTCCGGCCTGGGTTTGCGCCGGCGCTGGCGTGGCGGCCCAGCAAGAATGGCAACACCCATAGTTGCACTCCAAAAACGAACGTTACTAAAGTAATAAATTTTTATCAAAAAACAAACTGCATTCCCTTCATGCAATCTTATTGGTAAGACGCCGTTTCAGCCGCCGATGCCGTCCGCCGTCAAATACGCGTCCACCGCTTCGAGCTCGTGACTCAAGTCTTCCACACGGCGCTGCAAAAGATTCCGTATCGACAGCATGCCGAGTATGCGGCCGTCTTTGTCTGTAATTGGCAAATGCCGGATGTGTTTCTCGACCATGATCGCCAGCGCCTCGATCGGAGAAGTGTCAGGCGGAACGGTTTGCACGGCGGCAGTCATCACTTCGGATATCGTCGTGGTTTCCGGGTTGCGCCTGGCCAAAACCACCCGCAACATGACGTCGCGTTCGGTAAAAATCCCTTTCAGGAGACCTTGCTCGATGATCGCAACGGCGCCGACACGGTTTTGCTCCATCGCGGCAACGGCTTCGATCACGGCAGCATTCTTGGCCACGGTCGTTGCCGGCACATCAGCCACTTTCAAAAGAGCCATGCTTCACCTCCTCGCGTTAAAAGTCCGCGTAACGCAAACTGCCAGTTTGCAAACGACAAAGCTGGCAGCTTGGGTTACAAAGATGCCGTAAATTAATGGGACAAAAAAGGCGATTCTATAAAAGCGTGAATCGCCTCGCCAGCCATCCGAATTATTTCAACTCCTCCATAAGCTCATCCAACGCGTGGCGGCTGGGACGCACGCGCGCGATTGGCAAATTATTCAAAGGTTCATCAACGAGGTTCAATAGCTCGATAAAGTCTTTGCTCTCGGGATTGACGTAGAAAATTCCCGTCAGCAGTTCGCCGCGTTTGCGTGATTCGCCCAACAGGCGGAGTGCGTGCAACGGGTTGGACGGATCGTAATCCTGCGGCAGCTTGTGCAAAAGCAGCCGCGAGCCGTCGTGCATTTCGACCTCTTTGGTCGTGCCGGGTTCATAATCTATCGTGATGTCTTCAAAGAAGGGCACAAAGCTCGCTTCGCCGAGCAGCTCGTCGTGATCCTTGACGTAGCTGTAACTCTTCGTCGAGCCTTCGTGATCGTTGAAGGTCACGCACGGCGAAATCACGTCGATCATCGCGGTGCCGCGATGAGAAATCGCTGCTTTCAAAATCGTCAAGAGCTGCTTTTTGTCGCCCGAAAAAGAACGAGCTACGAAGGTGGCGCCAAGCTCAATGGCCAAAGCGCAAGTATCAACCGGCGGAAGATCGTTCACGACGCCGGTTTTGAGCTTCGAGCCGAGGTCCGCGGTCGCCGAGAACTGGCCTTTGGTCAAGCCGTAGCAACCGTTGTCTTCGATAATATAAATCATCGGCACGTTGCGGCGCATCATGTGAACGAACTGGCCGATGCCGATCGAGACCGTGTCGCCGTCGCCGCTCACGCCGATACCCAACAGTTGGCGATTAGCCAACATCGCACCGGTCGCCACAGCCGGCATGCGGCCGTGCACCGCGTTGAATCCGTGCGCGACTTCCAAAAAATACGCCGGCGACTTGCTCGAGCAGCCGATGCCGGAAAATTTGGCGACATCATAAGGGTCAACACCCATTTCGTAAAACGCATCGATGATGCGCTCGGTGATGGCATTGTGGCCGCAACCGGCGCACAGCGTGGTCTTGCCGCCGCGATACGGCGAAATCTCCAAACCGATGCGGTTCAATTTCGCTGCTTTTGTTGCAGGAGCTGTTGCAACATCTGTATTCATCTTTATCTTCCTTCAAAAAAATTAATGAACAACGGTTTGCAAGCTTTCCAGGACTTCTTCTTTCGTTTTCGCCGTGGCCACCATTTTGAGCGCGGCGGTCAATTTTTCTATATCATTGACCTCGCGGATGAATTGTTTTTCATCTTCGTTCAAGTGAAAACGAGTGGATAAGAGCATAATCAACACCTCTTGGCGATCTAGGAGATAGCCTTTCTCTATCCCTTTCTCCATCCCTTTCTCCATCCCTTCATCTATCCATCGTTGTGCTAAGGTTGGCATGACTTCTTCTCCTTTCAAATTGCTTTCTTCCAACAGTTTTTCCAGTTGTGGAGCAGGAATATCTTGCGTCGCTGTCACGTAGATCAGCAAAAAGGTGATCCGCTCCTTCTCATGAATAAAACCCATTTGATGCCATAATTGAAACACTTGCCGAATGATATCCAAATCCTTGCGAAAAGCGGCTTTCATCAACAGCATTGCAGAGAGCAGATAAATATTCTCTTTTAATGGGCGGCTGCTCTCCGCCTGCCAATCCCAAGCGTTGGTGTCAAAAAGTATATACGAAAAATTGAGCAAAAACGGCTTCCATTCGTCTGCTATGAGAAATTGCTCGATGAACTGCTTTGGAATCTGCCGGGGCCCTTCGCCATGATAAAACACCAACGGAATAATGACTCGCATCGGCTTTTTCTCTTTGCTGTCCTTCTGCCATATCAAGTACATGTAGTGCATGAGCTGGAGGAGAACACTTTCGTCTTGAAACGACTTGTGCTCGAAGAGAAAATAAATGTCAACTGGCAGTTGCTCTGTTTTGGTTCGGCATTTCACCACGATGTCTGAAAAGGATGATTTATACTCCTCTGAAACATAAGAAGTCGAATCAAACATTATTTCCGTGAAGTCGAGCCGGTTTTGCAATACTGCCGGCAAAACAAATTTCAAAAAGGTCTTCACATTGGCAACCTCGGAGAAGATCTTCTTGAAAAATTTGTCGTGGATATATTCGATAAGGTTCATGCAAACAACACTTTTTCCATCGGCTGCAGGTTTGGCGCCGGCGCTTCTTTTTCATGCGCGAGAACGCCGCGAACGATGCTGGCGGGTGTAATCGGCAGGCCATCATAGTGCCGCACACTATGCAACTTTTCGATTTGGCCGGCTTCCAAATCGAGCTTGAGCAAATCGAACATTTGGCCGTCACGGTTTTGCTCGACGACATAGAGGCGCTGATGCGCGCGCACGAAGTCGTGAACTTCGTCATTGAATGGATAGGCGCGCAGACGCATGTAGTTGGTTGGCAAGCCGTGTTGCTCGCGCAGTCGATCCCGCGCCTCGAGAATGGCATAATGGCTCGTGCCGAATCCGATGATGCCGATTTCGGCTTGGGAATTTTTCTCGATAATCGGGGTTGGGACGCGCTGCCTGAGAGTTTCGAATTTGCGCGCCAAACGATCCATGTTGTTCTTATAATCTTCCGGGCGTTCGCTATAGCCGGCGCGCTCGTTGTGGCCGCTGCCGCGCGTGAAATAGGGCGCGAGCGGATGATGCGTTCCGGGCAGCGTGCGATACGGAACGCCGTCGCCATCGACATCTTTGTAACGCGCAAACTGGCGGACGCGCTCCAAATCCTCCGCTGAAAGCACCTTGCCGCGCTTGAAAGGTTTGTCGGGATATTTAAACGGATCGGACATCCAATAATTCATGCCCAAATCCAAATCGCTCATCACGAAGACCGGGGTTTGAAACTCTTCGGCGAGGTCGAAGGCCGTGCCCGCCATCGTGAAGCATTCTTCCACCGAGCAGGGCAGAAGCAGGGGATGTTTGGTGTCGCCGTGCGAGAGCGTTGCCGCGAACAAAATATCGCCCTGCATCGTGCGCGTCGGCAAACCGGTTGAAGGCCCGACGCGCTGAATATCAAAAATTACCACGGGGATTTCGGTGTAATAAGCGAGGCCGACAAATTCCGCCATCAACGAAATGCCGGGGCCGGAAGTCGCCGTCATCGATCGCGCGCCGGCCCAGCCTCCGCCGATCGCCATGCCGACGGCGGCCAGCTCGTCCTCCGCTTGCACTATCGCAAACGTCGCCTTTTTCGTTTCAGGATCGACGCGATAACGTTTCATATACTCGGTCAAGGCCTCGCCCAAAGAGGAAGAGGGCGTAATCGGATACCACGTGAAGACGGTGACGCCGGCAAACATGCTGCCCATCGCCGCGGCCGAGTTGCCGTCGATGATGATTTTGCCTTGCGTTTTGTTCATGCGCTCGACGCGGAAAAGATCCTGCTTGGGCAGGCTTTCGCCGGCAAATTCATAACCGGCCTGGGCGGCGGCAAAATTCAGTTGCACCGCTTTGGTTTTCTTTTTGAATTGCTTTTTCAGGGCGTTCTCGATTTCCGCCATTTCGATGCCGAGCAGCCGCGCGAGAATACCGTCGTAAATCATGTTGCGCACCAGTTTCCGCAGCCTGGCTTCCGGGCAAACCGGCTTGACCAGTTTGTCGAATGGCACCGGATAAAAGAGCAGGTCATCGCGGAGCTGGTTTAAATTCAGCGGCTCGTCATAGATCGCAATCGTACCGGGCTCCTGCTTGCGGACGTCCTCTTGCGCCGTTTCAGGATTCATCGTCACGAGAATGTCGTTTCTCTCGCGCCTCGCAATGTAACCGTCTTTATTCACCCGAATGGTAAACCAAGTCGGCAGGCCCTGGATGTTGGAGGGGAAGAGGTTCTTACCACAAACCGGCACGCCCATTTGAAAAATCGAGCGCAACAACACCATGTTCGAGGTCTGGCTGCCGGAACCGTTGGCCGTGGCCACGTGGATATTGAAATCATTAACAATCGTATGGCCGTCTGTCATCATACCACCGTTTCGAGAAGAATTAGTGCTCACTGTTTCATCCTTCGTTCGTTAATTGTTTTCAAGAATCAAGTATCGCATTTTTAGCGAACGGGTTCATATCAAATGTGATTTCCCTCGTTAAGCTTGGGAAGATGGTTTCGCAAGATTTGCCAATCGTTGATGTCGGCAAATTGCGCCAGTATCCGGCGAATTTGCTCGACGTCATTCAGGCTGCGAATCGCTTCGTCAATCTCGGGCGGAATCGCGCCGAGCTTTTGAGAGAAAATCAAACAAAGCGTATTTTGGCCTTCTTCAATTCTGCCTTTGTCATAACCTTTGTCATAGCCTGTTTCATAGCTTCCCATCAGCACCGCATAAGTGTCACGCATCCGTTTTATGTTAAGCTCGTAACGTCGCCGCTCTTTGCGTGTCAGCTTCGCGTATCTTGCCGCTTCAAAAGCTTTCTCAAACACCTCATCGCCTTTTAAAAAATCCGGAATGTCCTTTAAATAGGGCAAATACTTCAAAAAAAAGAGCCATTTATTTACGCGTCGATCCAGGCGATATTCCGGCTTGGTTTCATCGAACAACGGCAGTTCCAACGTCACGAATTGCAATTTATTGGAGAAAGGCACGTGCGGAGGCTGATCGTTTCTAATTCGGTTGCGATTGATGGCGGTGGTGCTGCCATTCAAAGCATAGCCCAAAACCGCAATACAATAAACTTCACTGAGCCGGAAGTCCCATGATTTTGCAACGGCTTCGGTTTTATTGCCATACGGCATCGTCGCGACCTCACCAATGAACGTAGGTTCAAACGATGGCTCGAAATACGTTACATGCTTGCCGCCTTTCTTGGCTTGCGC
Organism: Candidatus Zhuqueibacterota bacterium; assembly: GCA_022616415.1. Taxonomy (GTDB): domain Bacteria; phylum Zhuqueibacterota; class Zhuqueibacteria; order Zhuqueibacterales; family Zhuqueibacteraceae; genus Zhuqueibacter. Next base: position 14,974 of record JAKEEU010000206.1, read on the forward strand.
CGCGATCGGGAAAGTCGTGTAATAAATCATCCGATCGGTAACGAAGGGGATGCGGTTCTTTTGCATTTCGACGATAAAATGGTTGCCCGCCAAATCCTGGCAATAAATGTCGTAGACCCCGCTCCGCTCTTCTTCGGCTTCCGGAAGCTGCTCCTTATCCTTGAAGTTGATATCAAGGAGAGGCGTCGCCAGCTCCAACACGTCGGTGATGAAGCCCATAATGATGTCTTTATTGGCCTCGTCGCCAAAGATCTTTTTGAAGCCGAAGTCTGTCGTGGGATCTATAAAGCGCGACATGTTTTCCTCCAACCGGCAGCCAATGATCGAAGCAAAAACTTAAAGCCCGAGTTGCTTAACCCCGATAATTCAAGAACTATATTTTTAAGCTTAAGTCGAGAAGCAGAGTGCAGTCAATTTACGCACCGCGTGAATTATCGGGGTAAAAAAGGCATTCTTTAAATTAAAACAACACAGTGAAATATACAACAAAATTTTGCAAATTCAAACCAAAATTAGAACAAATCAGCCTGCTGCGGATTCGCCCCCAATCGCAGCCGCACCAAATCCGGATGAGCGCGCAGCAGTTTCTCCGGCACGTTCACTTTGGTTCCGGTCATGTCGAATTGCAATTGCAAGGCGTTCGCTACCGCCTGCCCGGCCGGATGGTTGTTAAAAATCACATACGCGCTTTCCGCCTGCCGCAGCGCATTTTGTATGGGCGCCACAAAGCTGGCAAGCTCGGTTGGCGAGTAGAGATAATCATAGCGCTCGTCAACGCCGGCATCTTTGTTGAGCCATTGCTGCTGATTGCGGCCATGGAAACGAAAGTAGGCGAGGCGTCCGGTCGTCACCACCGTGAAACCCAGCGCCTGGCCGATTTGCGGCTGGTCGATATTGGCAAACCCGACGCCGCGCCGGTTCAGCTCGGCGAGCACTTCCGGTTGATGCCAGGACTGATGGCGCACTTCGACGACGAGCAGATATTCTTGGAAAGCTTCGAACAGGCGGAACAAGCGGTCGCGATTCCCATTTATATAATGGAATGACTGTGGAAACGCCGTGAGCAAGACACCCAGACGCCCGGCCTCCAGCAGCGGTTGCATGCCGCGTTTGGCCAGCGCGATATCGGTTTGTGAATAGCCGGTTCGGCTCGCCGAAAATTTTTCGAGCACGAGCTTTTGCCAGATTCTCGCCGTGAAACGAAAATGGGGATTGGCTTCCACTTGCGCCAGCCATTGCTGCGATGCGCTCGCGCTCTGCGGATGATAATAAGTCGAGTTGATCTCCACCACATCGAAGAATTTGCTGATCGCCGCCAGCTCGGAAAAATTTTTTGACCGCCGCGCCGGATAAACCAAATCGTTCCAGCTTGGATAGGACCAGCCGGTGGTGCCAACGAAAAGACTATGGCCGTAGGCAGTGCCTGCACTGGAATTTTGTGGCGTATGCGTCATTCGTACAATTCAACCGTGGTTATTTTTACCGATGATGGCAAGAGTTGGCGCAGTCATGTCAATATAAAAACATTTGTGCATGGCGCAAGAATTATTTTGGAATGATATTGAAATTTTTATAGTATTCTTGCGACCGCACTTGACAATAAACTCAGCAATTCGTATATTCCGCGTGCATAATGGGATAAACTGGAACCGGATTCGGATGCCGCCAGGAAGAGGGTGTAAACGCTTCGTGAATGACATCGGGATTCTCTCTTCTCTTCTCTTCTCTTCTCTTCTCTTTGAAATTTTACAAACGCCGCCATTGAACGCAAGCTTTATTGGTGTATCATTTCACCCCTGATAGCGTTATGTCGAAAAAATCGTAAAGGCAAGAAAATGAAAAGGCACTTCATCTTTGCCGTCCTGTTTCTTTTGGCTTGCACCAAACCGAATAAAGCCCAAGAGCCGCGTTGGGAGCTTTTCGCACGTAACCTTGCTGGTGTCATTGCAGTGGATCCGGCCAATAGCGATGTGATTTACATCAGCCCGGGTGAACCTGGAATGTGGAAAACCACGGATCGAGGGCAGAGTTGGAATTTATACAGAAATGGCTGGGGACTTGGCCAAACCTTGGATATACTGATTGATCCAATCAACCCCGCAGAGATCTGGGCTTCGGGTTCTCCTTTTGTGGGCATTCTCAAAAGTTCGAATGGCGGCCAAAACTGGTTCCGTGCTGATACTGGTTTAGTGCCTGACCATCACGGGTATTTGGTTTGGAGCTTAGCCCTGGATAACCAAAGGCGGATCTTTTATGCGGCACACGATGGTATTTTTGGTGGGGTGTTGCGAAGCATAGATGGAGTTCACTGGCAGTTAACAAACCCCAACTTGCCTTTTTGTCCTTTAAAACTTATAGTCGATGAGTTTACTGATGTGCTTTATGCAGGCACTGGAAATGGTGTTTGGAAAAGCTCGGATGCCGGGAAAACTTGGACTAGAATAAGTAATGGGTTACCGTTTCAATCTCCAACCCCACCAGTCACTTATCCAAGCATATGGCATATAGCCAAGGTCAAAAATAGCCGAACTTTGTATTGTGCAGTGTCCAATCGCGGAATTTATAAAGCATTTGATAGTGGTGAGAATTGGTTTTCGGTCAATGATTCCATAACCGCTAAGTTGAGTTTTCGGGGTGGACTGGTGGTGGCGGAGAAAGATACAAATACGATCTATGCCGGGGCAATAGCAACGTTGGAACCTACTCAACCTGGAGGAATATATCTCAGTCAGAACGGTGGCAATTCTTGGAAACTTTATAACTTTGGTTTACCAGATTCCGCCTTAGACATCCATGTTTTTAATATGTTTTTGGACAACAGAACTAATGTGCTATATGCGAGCATTGGTTTATTGTACGGTGAATCACGAGGCGAGACAAATTTATATCGGCTGCGTGATGCCGCGATAACCACGGTGCACGAGCCTCGCCATCGACGTTATCCAGCACAACCAGGGATCAGCAGTTATCCGAATCCTTTTAACAACCAAACAATCTTTTTATACGCGGTCCATAGAACAGGACAGGTTATTTTACATCTGTTTGATGTTTTGGGAAAGGAGGTGGCGACCCTGCTTGATGAAGAACACGGCCCAGGCGAGTATAGCCTATCCTGGAATGGGGCGAATGCGGAAGGTAAGAGGCTACCCTCAGGGATTTACATTGCAAGATTACAACTTGAGGGAGAAGTTACAACAATCAAAGTTTTATTATTACAGTAAACTGCAAGGAGGCAACCATGAAACGGTTTATTTTGTTGTTCATGATAACCTTTCCCTTTGTGTTGGTCGACGCTCAAGGGCAGATAGTCAGCAAAAACCTGTCCTTGGCCGGATTCGTAGGTTATCAAACTTTGTACGGCACTCAATCCATCGATCCAAGCGGGGAAGAAACCATTCGCGACGTCGCGTCATGGCGCGATTCTCGCAATGGGAAAGAGTATGCCTTGGTCTGTTTGGGCACAGCGGGTAGCGGCTCGGGTGTCGCTATGGTCGATGTGACTAATCCGAACAGCCCAGCTTACGTGAAAACTATTCGACATGCCGCCAATTTTTGAGGAGTAAGAAAATGCGAGAATACTCATTTGTTGCCGTCGTGTTGCTTTTCTCCTGCGCTAACCCTAATCAGGCGCAAGAGCCTCGCTGGGAGCTCTTTGCGCGTGGGCTGTACGGTGCCATTGCGGTGGACCCGACCAACAGCGATATAGTATACATTAGTTTTGCACCTCGTGGTGTACCACTAGGGGGTATGTGGAAAACAACAGATGGTGGTCAAAACTGGAAACAGTATAAAGAAGGTTGGCTCGCAGGGACTGCGCGTGATATTCTAATCGATCCCACAAATCCGAATGTGGTTTTAGTGGGCGGCGAGTCTTTGGCAGCAGGCATTATCAAAAGTGTGGATGGAGGCCAAACCTGGTTCCGTGCTGATACTGGTTTGGTGCCAGACCATCATGGCTATATGGTTTGGAGCTTGGCTTTGGATAACCAAAGGAGAATCTTCTATGCAGGCCACCAAGGTATCTTTGGTGGTGTGTTTCATAGTTCAGATGGGGTCCACTGGCAAAATCTAACTCCATCTTATCCTTTCGATCCTTTGGATCTAACCGTCGATAAAGGCACCGGTGTGCTTTACGCAGCGAGCTTTAGCGGTGTGTGGAAAAGCATGAATTCTGGAAGCACTTGGGTTCACATCAGCAATGGTTTAAGGATTGGAACCATATGGCATGTTGTAAAACTCAAACAGAGTAATACCCTTTATGCTGCCACGGCGCGTGGTATTTATAAAACTCTTGATGGAGGGAACAATTGGTTCTCGGTGAATGATTCTGTAACAAGTAAGTTAAGTTTTTGGGGTGGGTTGATAGTGGCGGAGAAAGATACAAATACAATCTACGCGGGAGCAGAGGCAACATTAAATCCAGCTCAACCAGGAGGAATATATCTCAGTCGGAATAGTGGTGATTCCTGGGCACTTTATAACTTTGGTTTACCAGATACTGTCTTAGATTTGCATGTAACAAATTTGTTTTTTGACAACCGGACCAATATACTTTATGCAAGTGTAGGCTCAATATTGCGTAATGGCCGATCAGAAGTACATGTCTATCGTCTCCGTAATGCCGTGACAACCGCGGTGCGTGAGCCTCGGTATGCACCTTATTCAGCGCAACTAACCCTCTATAGTTATCCGAATCCTGTCAACAAACAAACAACGTTCATATTTTCTGTTTACAAGAAAGGCCGAGTCCAGTTACGCCTTTTTAATATTTTGGGAAAGGAGGTGATGACTCTGCTTGATGAACAGCGTGGTCCTGGGGAGTATCGTATACCCTGGGGTGGAATTAATGCTGCGGGGAAAAGACTTTCCTCAGGTATTTACCTTGCCAAGTTACAGCTTGGCAACGAGGTTAAAACCATCAAATTGTTACTCACGCAGTAATTGCAAGGAGGCAAATCATGAAACGGACTATTTTGTTCCTTCTGATGACTTTCCTATTTGCACAGTCTTCCGCGCAAGGGCAGGTCGTTAGCAAAAATTTATCCTTGGCTGGCTTTGTCGGATATCAGACCTTGTATGGCAGTCAGTCAATCGATCCAACTCAAAAAGAAACTATTCGAGATTTGGCGTCATGGCGTGACTCTCGATACGGAAAAGAGTATGCCCTCGTCTGCTTAAGTGAACCGGGTAGCGGCTCTGGTGTCGCGATGGTTAATGTAACCAATCCAACTAACCCTTTCCGCGTGAAAACCATTCGACGTCCTGGACTAGACGCGACGAACACCCCAACGGATGTCAAAGTCTATAACAACTTCCTTTTCGTCGCTCAAAATCCGCAACCCACCTATTGGGTCGATCTCACCGCAGCGGTTGATGATACGGTAAACCCGACTGCTGGCTACAAGAATGACATCACGACCGGCAAAAACATTCATAACCTGTTTGTGAACAAAGAGCAACAACTGCTTTTTCTTTCGTTTTTTGTGGTAGACAGCAGTATTCTCGTTTATGACATCAGCGGCGTGCCGAATACGGCTCCGGTTTTCAAGGGTGAAATACCTCAATTGTTAACCGGTGTCAATGCGAGAAGCCACGATCTTTATGCTCGGAAAATCAATAGCACGCAAGGCCGCGTGTTTGATGCTTCGCTCAGAGGGATCACGGTCAGTGATTACACCTGGAATGGTTCGTTCGGGGTAGATTCACAACGTGTGCATCAGTACAATCCCTATCGCGGTGTAAACCCATCGGATTTCAGTGATCCCAACAAAATAATGCCGCTGGATAATAGAATTGCTCATAGCACCTGGCTTAGTGCTGGAAGCAATTATCTCTTTTCCAACGAAGAACAGTTTGGCGGTGACACGACCTTATCAACCTGGATCAATCCCAGCTCGATCAATTACAAACGCGGCAATTACTTGTACGTGTGGGACCTCATCAATATTGTATCGCCCAATCCAAACAATTACAGGTACCCTATCAAGCAGGTCTACGAGGTTCGCGAAAACAGTGATAACGGTGTTTTTGCTTCGCCGCCGAACGCCTTTTTCACGGAACTGTCCAATGAAAAGGCCAACAGTATCCACAATATTGTTTCGCGCGGAACTACTGCTGCAGATACGCTTTATGCCTCCTATTACACCAAAGGCATCCGCGTTTTGAATGCGACCAATCCCGCTAGCATGTCCGAGCTTGCTTACTACGACACGCCAGGAGTAAGCCAATATCTCCATCCCGTCTATAATGGCCCGTGGGGCGTCGATCCGTTTTTGCCGAGCGCAAACATTTTAGCGAGCTCTTCGGACGGCTTGTACGTTTTTCGTAAGACCGGCGTTTTCGCCGGCACGATCTCGGTGAATACGCGCTGGACCAATCAGATTACAGTGGTCGGAAATGTTACGGTAGCAAACGGGGTTACCCTGACTGTCGATTCTGGTACCACGGTCAAATTCGCATCCGGCACCAGTCTCACCATCAACGGCACCCTCACTGTCAATGGCATTCAGACGCAACCGGTGACTTTCGATCGCAGTGGCCCTTCGGGGACCTGGAACGGCATCCGTTTCTACAGCGGCAGCAGCGGCACGATCACTTATGCCACTATCGACCATGCGACGAAAGGGGTGTATGTTTCCGGCACCAACAATGTTACCATCGCCAACTGCACAATTCAGAACTTTACCGAACAAGGCGTTTATGCAACCAACAGCAGCGTGACGGTTCAAAACAGCACCATCCAAAACCCGGCCGGAGCCTCTCACGGCATCTATTTGTTGGGCGGGTCCAGCAATCCCACCATTACAGGCAATACCATCAAGGACGCGCTCATCGGGATCGAAAGAAAAGACAGTCCGGGCGCCGCCACCATTGCTGGAAATACATTCACCAACTGCAGAGACGGCGTCAAAACCATTTCTTCAAGTCCGGAAATTTACAACAATTATTTTGACGGCATTAGCAATGCTGAGAATGGCGTTCGAATTGGCACGTCCTCATCACCCAATATTCACGACAACGACTTTTTTGATTACACCATCGGCGTCTATCTTGAGCAAAGCCAGCCTAGCAATTTGAAGTGGAATAATTTCGGATATACCGGCGGCCAGATCATGGCAAACGAAGACCGCGGCATAGTTGTCAATTATCTCACCTCGGGAAACGGCTTTCTCAATAACAAATGGAACAACTTTTACGACGGCAGTAGTGCAGTGGATATCTTCAATCACACCTCGACAACTTTGAACGCCCAGGGCAACTACTGGTACTCACAGCAGATTGAAGGGAATGTTGACAGCTCTAATCCGCAAACGAGTCATAACAACGACGCCGGGCCAGGCGGAGGACTCGGGAAAATTGCAGCGGCGGACGCTCATGACGCCACCCAAACAGCATCGACAGTCCCAAAAGCTTTTGGCCTGGAACAGAACTTCCCCAACCCGTTCAATCCTGGCACCGTCATTGGGTTTAAGCTGCCCCAAGCGGCCATCGTCACACTGACGATTTACGATCTTCTCGGCAGGCGGGTGCGAACACTGATATCCGGTGTTCCTTACGAAGCCGGGTTCCATAACTTAAACTGGGATGGAACCGATGATTCAGGCACCACACTTGCTTCAGGAATCTATGTATACCGCATTGAAGCCAGATCCAATCACCTGCAAGCATCTTATTCCGAATCCCGCAAATTAGTCTTTACCCGATAGCATAAGGAGAGCATGATGAGCACGAAAATTCTCAAAATCATGGTCGTTCTCACGGTATGGACTCTGCCATGGACGACTTGGGCAGGTGTAATCACTGTAGAGAAAGTGACAGTTTCAGTCCAGCCCATAGGGCAAAATGCCTTTCAGCTTTTGTTCAAATTTGACATGCCGCAGTTCCTTGGCAAAGTCAATATTGACCATGCGGTTTTGCGTTTTGGGGTAAATATCGTTAACCCGCCCGATGGAAAACTTCTTGAAATTCTTTCCGCCGACAGCACCAGCCAGGGAGCAGTGGTCAATTACAACACCAATCCCGTCACCGGATTTATTCCCAAAAACAAGATTGGCTTAACTCAAATCGAGCTGGACGTCACCCAACTGGTGGATTTGTGGGTCAATGGTGGTGCAAAGAACGACGGGATTTTGGTGATTTCTCATCGCCGGATTTCGGAGCAGGCCCTCCAAACGAATAAAGTTACTCTTGCAACCGGCGTGATGAAACCGGCAGTCGCAGTTTTCTACACGGAAGTGGAAGAATAAAAAGCTTTTCACCAATTCGAGTATGCCGGATTTGAATAAAGGCGGCTGCAGGCCGCCTTTTTGTTTTTTGCCTTCCGTTAAAAATTTTCGTCAGAAAATTTTTCTCGAAAATTTTATTGACATTTCCAAGCGACTTGTCTATATTGTTTGGTTGCGTTGATGTAACATTTTCGGAACAAAACCACGGATGTTCATCAATCTCACTAACTGAGGTAGGGAGGAAACATGTTGCAAGACAGGCAAAGTGTTCGTCTTCCGAAACGGCGATTTTCGTTGGTTTGGCTCGCGCTCGCGAGCGGCTTGATTCTGGCTTGGCCAGCGCTGGCGCAGGCGCTGTTTCAAGAAGCCATGGAGTCTCAACCCCTCGATGTCAATCCGTTTCTGAATATGCTGGCCATGGCCCTGGTGATCGAACGCCTGCTGGAAATTGGGGTCACTTATTTTCCCGGACTTGAAGACAAGAAAGCGGCGCTGAAGGACAAGCCGGAGGAACTCGAGCAGCTCAAGCTGAAGATCATGCGCGTCACCATGCTAATCGGCATGGTCATGGGTATCGTGGCTTGTTCCCTATGGAAGTTTGGCGTTCTCGACGAAATTTTTAATAACAACATCAGCCCGGAAAATTTTTTTAATTACTTTGTTACGGGCATCATCGCCGGCGCCGGCGCCGACCCGGTACACCAGCTGGTGCTGATTTTGGTAAGCATACGGGAGCGTCTGCGGAGTTGACGGTATTGAGATTTGCACAACTATGGAAATCAAATTTGATGTCATTCAGGATGAATCCTTATGAAATTCCAAGCAACTGCCTGGCACGAAAAAGATTCATTCTGGATGACATCGTCATATTTTTGAAGTTTTGAATGAATGGCTGGGAAGCTGACCGAAAAGCTCTTGCCGGCGGCGCTGCAGGTTTATTTCAACCAGACTCGTTCGCACTTCTTCGGGCTGTTGTCCATTTTGTTTCTGCTGGTCATCTACGAAAGCGGCAGCGCCACGATTTACGCGGATCAACAAATCCAAATCCGCAATAGCGCCGAGGTGATGATCGAACGCATGTTGTGGTTCGCGGGCATCCGCAACAACATGCTGTTGTGGGTGGTGTATCTCCTGATTCTCGCGTGGGCTTTCTGGCTGGCCAAAAAACAGAACCTGCTCAGCTTCAAATTCGTGTACATTCCGTACAGCATTTTTGAGAGCACGTTGTATGCGCTGCTGTTGGGCCTGATCGCCGGAAAACTAACCGAGCGCACGAGCTTCTTGATGTGGCAAAGTCAGGAAGAGCTGACCACGATGGGCGCCAAAGCGACGCTGGCTTTGGGCGCCGGCATCTATGAAGAGCTGCTCTTTCGTTTTATTTTGATCTCGCTGTTCAGCTTGATTTTTGAAAAACTCGCCGGCGGCAAGCGCACGGTCTACGACATCCTGGCCGTGGCCATTTCGGCGATTTTGTTTTCGGGATTTCATTACCTCGGCGGCCGTGAGGCGTTTACGTTTGAGTCGTTCATCTTTCGCTTCTACGCGGGCGTCATTTTAGGAATGCTCTTTGTGTTGCGCGGCATCGGCGTCACGTCGTATACCCATGCGATTTATAATTTGCTGCTGATTTTTCGGTGAAGAAAATCGTCATAATCATTCTCGGCTTTTTTCTCGTCGTGCTGGCAGGGGCTGGCGTTGCGGCTTACGTGCTGTTCTGGGCGCCCGTCGTGCCGGAAAATTTGCCGGAGAAAGCGTTCGTCATTCGCCGCGGCATGTCGCTGCCGCAAATTGCCGACAGCCTGGCGCAGCAGGGGTTCGTTAAAAATCGCGACCGCTTTATTTTGGCCAACAAGATTTTGAAATGGGGCAACCAGCTCAAAGCCGGAAAATATTTTCTGCCGCCGCGCGCCTCGACGCTGGCGCTCTACAAGCTTTTTCGTTCCGGCAAAGCCGCGCAACAGCGCGTTACCCTGCCGGAAGGAAAAACCAGCGCCGATTTCGCGGGAATTTTTCGCCGCACAATGGAGATCGACTCGGCGGCTTTCGCGCAGATGGTGGAAGATTCATCCGTCGCCAAAGAGCTTGGGGTGAATGCCGCCAATTTGGAAGGTTATCTTTATCCGAATACTTACAGTTTTTTTTTGGGTGTTTCGCTGCCGGAGATCATTCGCACATTGGTGCAAGAATTTCATCGCCACGTCGATGACTCGCTGCGGCAACGCGCGGCAGCGCTCAACCTCTCGCTGCACCAAGTGGTGACGCTGGCTTCGATCATCGAAGGCGAGGCGGTGGTTGACAACGAGCGCGCCGTCATCTCCGCGGTTTATCACAACCGGCTGCGGCAAGGCATTTTGCTGCAAGCCGATCCGACGATTCAATACATCGTGCCCGGGCCGCCGCGGCGCTTGCTCAACCGTCACCTTGCGATTGCTTCGCCGTACAACACGTATCTCTATCCCGGCTTGCCGCCCGGCCCGGTGAGCAATCCCGGCATCGCCTCGATTCGCGCCGCGTTGTATCCGGCCAACGTGAATTACATTTACTTCGTGGCGCGCGGCGACGGCTCGCACGTTTTTAGCCGCACACTCGAAGAGCATCTGCGCGCCAAACGCGATTTCGATCGCGTGCGGGCACAAGTCCGGCGTGAAAAAGCCGCGAATGAGGCCCGTAAGCAGTGATCAGTAATCAGTGATCAGTATGACATGGAATAATTCAGCAACGAGCGACCAGCAACCAGCGACCAGCAACCAGTGAGCGGTAAGAAATACGACTATCTCTTAGAGACGCTCAACGCGGCACAGCGCCAAGCGGTTGCCAGCAGCGCCGGCCCGATACTCGTTTTGTCCGGCGCCGGCAGCGGCAAGACCCGCGTGCTCACCTACCGCATCGCCTATTTGATCGAACGCGGCGGCATTCGCGCCGATAACATTCTCGCCGTCACGTTTACCAACAAAGCGGCGCAAGAAATGCAAGAGCGCCTCTCGCGTCTCGTTCCTTATGGCGCGTCGCGATTTAATTACCACGACGGCCTATGGGTGGGGACTTTTCATTCCATTTGCGCCCGCATCCTCCGCCTCCACGCTGACCGCCTCGGTTTTTCCAGACAGTTTTCCATTTACGATAGCGAAGATCAACTCGGTCTCATCCGCCAAATCGTTGCCGAGCTGAACGTTCCCACTGACAAACTCTCGCCAGGCGCCATCCATCATCGCATCTCGCGCGCCAAAAACGGCTTGCAGACGGCGAGCCAATTCGCCGAAGCCAGCGGCGATTTTCGCGATGAAATCATCGCGCGGGTTTATGCGCTCTATCAGCAGCGGCTGCGCGAAAACAACGCCATGGATTTCGACGACCTGCTGATTTATCCGCTCGAGTTGTTTCGCCAGCATACCGAAATTCTCGCCAATTACACGCAGCGCTTTCGGCACATTTTGGTGGACGAGTTTCAAGACACCAACCGTACGCAATATCTTTTTCTGCGCGCGCTGGCCGCCCGTGATCGCAACGTGTTTGCCGTGGGTGACGACGATCAATCCATCTACCGCTGGCGCGGCGCTGAAGTGCGCAACATTCTCGATTTCGAGCAGGATTTTCCCGATTGCAAAGTCTTTCGGCTCGAGCAAAATTACCGCTCGACGCGCAACATTCTGGAAGCGGCGCACTCCGTCATTGTCAAAAATCATCAGCGCCTGCCGAAAAAACTCTGGACGGAGCGCGAAGCCGGCGAGCCGGTGGCGCTGCTCGAAGCGGAAAACGAATTTCACGAAGCGCAAATCATTCTCGATAAAATTACCGAGGAAATCAGCCATCACAACGGCGGCACGTCCAGCCGCAGCTTTCGCGATTTCGCCATTCTCTATCGCACCAACGCGCAGTCGCGCGTCATCGAAGACACGCTGCGCCGCGCCGGCATTCCGTATGTGATCGTCGGCGGTTTGCGTTTTTACGAGCGCAAGGAGGTCAAAGACGTGCTCGCTTACATGCGGCTGGCGGCAAATCCGGCTGATGCCGTGAGCTTGCGCCGTATCATTAATTACCCCTTGCGCGGCATCGGCGAGACTACCATCAAAAAGCTGGAAGAGTTTGCCCGCGTCAACAATCTCACGCTCTTGAAAGCGCTTGGGGGAGTCGGCGAGATACCCACGATCAAGGCGGGATCACGCGATAAAGTTCTCGCCTTTTACAATTTCATCGACCGCTACGCCAGCCTCAAAAACCAGCTTTCGCTTTTGGAATGGGCCAACGCACTGGTCGACGCCACCGGCATCGTGCGCCTGCTCAAAAGCGAGAACGCGTTGGAGCGGGTGGAAAACATTAACGAAGTGCTGCGCTCCATTCACGAATATGCCGGCCAATTTCGCGACGCCACCATCGAAGGCTATCTTGAGCGGGTATCACTTATCACCGACATCGACAGGTGGGATGAAAAGAGCAACGCCGTCACGCTGATGACGCTGCACAGCGCTAAAGGCTTGGAGTTTCCCATCATTTTCATCTCCGGATTGGAAGAAGGACTTTTCCCGCTCATTCGCACCGGCGACGTCGATTCCGATCTCGAGGAAGAGCGCCGCCTTTTTTACGTCGGCACCACGCGCGCCAAAGAAAAACTCTTTCTTTCTTATGCCGCAACGCGCAGCCGTTTTACCGGCAACGCCAAAGGCCTGACTTATAACAATAATTTGCCATCAAGATTTTTGGCCGAACTCGATCAACGTTTCGTACAGCGCGAAAGTGTGCGCCGGCCCCGCGCGTTCGAGACACATGAGGCAGAAGGAGGAAAATATTTTGGCCATGAACAAGCCATGCCGGATTATGAAAACGAATCGCAGGAGAACGAAATTCAAATTGGCAAAATGGTCAAGCATCCGCAATTCGGTCTGGGCGAGATTCTCGCCGTCGACGGCAAAGGCGAGAATTTGAAGCTCACCATCGCCTTTGAAAAAGTCGGAACGAAAAAGATACTCGTGCAGTATGGGAATTTGCAGATTTTGTAATGTAGCCCCTGCCTCTTGTGGGCGACTTTTATACAAGGGAATTTCTCGAAAAATACTTGCAATTTGACCGCGCAATTTTTACATTGAGTTAATTCGGGTTTAGTCAATGAAGACTCTCTATTCTCAATTTTAGAGGCTCAAACCATGACCACAGTAACGATAGAAATTCCGGATGAAATTTTAGATCATTTTGATGATTTAAACGCCGTTCGACGAGCCGTGTATGAAGATTTTATTATCGAACAACGGCAAAGAGGCAATATTAGCTTGGGCCGCGCGGCGGAATTGCTTGGCAAGAGCTATACGGAATTTTTCGAGCTTTTGGGCCAAAAGGGACTTTCATTTATCAATGCCAATCGCCAGGAGCTTGACGAAAGTTATCAACGTTTTGAAAACGTGATGAGCCAAGCACGGCCATGATCGTTATCTCCAATTCCAGCCCGATCATCGCGCTGAGTCGTTGTGATCAGTTGCACCTCTTCCAACAATTATTTGGGCGCATTTTTATACCGCATGCGGTTTATGAAGAAACCGTATTGGAATGTAAATTCACGTTACAAAAAGAGAACATCTCTAAAGCGATAAACGACTTTATTATCGTGGTCAATCCTGCCACGAATTATTCATTTTCGAGAAATTTGGGGAAAGGTGAAAGAGGGGTTCTCAATTTAGCGATAGAAAAAAGGCCGGATATACTTGTGATGGATGACAAAAAGGCCCGCAATGAAGCCAAAGAATTGGGGTTCTTCCCTTCGTTTACAACCGACATCATAAAAGCCGCAGAGAAACGGAATCTGATTGATTCTTATGATGGTGTTATGAAACAGCTTCATCAGCTTGGCATTTATTTGCCAGAATAAAAAACATATTGGGGAGTTTTAGGAAATTTCTTTCCGTGAAAATAGCTACTTGACCGTCGTCAAAGAGTGTGCTACACCTGCAAAAAAGCTTTGTTCTTCGGATAAATAGATATTCGATGTTTTGCATAGTTTGCCAGACACGCTTTGGCAACACCGTCAACGGACTACCAATGTCGATGATAGCATTAACCGGATCCGACCAATCCGCTGCCTCTTTGAAACTAACGGGGACATAGAGTCGAATAATGCGTACATGAACTCCATTGGCCAAGTGCAAACGATCGAGCTTGGTTTTCCAGTAGAGGCGCACTTTAGTAGACATGGATGCCCTTCTCGACCAAAAAAAGAAATGGTTGCCCTAAACCAAGCTCGTCCGCCCGTCGCCAAATATCAAAAGCTTTGTCGCCGGTAGCAAGCACTTCGCCATTATGAACGACGATCCATTCATTAGGATATTTTTCCTCAAGCTCTGATTCGCGATCAAAAACCCATTGCTGGTCGCGCAGATATTGGCGCGACAGCCTCGGCGGACGCGTTTTGTCGGGTTTGGTTTTAACTTTCGGCATATTCGCTCTTTGTCAATTTGGTTAAGTGTAATGTTTCTTTTTCACAAAGAAAGATAATCAATTTGGGATTCAATTGCAACTTCGAAAAGTAACGCGCTACTATTTATGCCAAGAAACTTGACTTTTGGCGGAATACAGCGTATCTTTTTAACACAAGTAAAAATGCAGTTATAAGTACCCCGATTTTGTATCGTAAAGCTGAAACTGCCATCCAATTGATTTCAACAACTCAAGGAAAATCGGGGTTTGACTTTTAGTTTGCAAAATTAAGGAATAATTTGGTGTCAAATGGAAATCTCTAATCTCACAAGCGCAGGAAAGCGCCGCAAGTTTGAAATTGCGCTCGTTTGCTTTTTTCTTTTTGCTTTTTGCGGTTTGGCGTTCACGCAAAACACGCCCGCAACCGACGATTTTCTTTACGCCCAAAAGCTTTTTAACGAGGGCTATTACGATCTTTGCGTTTCGCAATTGCGGCTGTACATGCAGCGCTATCCGGATGCGCAGCAAACCGCAGAGGCGTGGCGGCTGCTGGGCGAGTCAAATTTCGCGTTGAAAAAATTCGCTTCTGCTCGTGAAGCCTTCGAGTCTTACGAAATTCGCTATCCGTCGTTTCCCGCCATCGAGCCGGTGCGGCTGCGTATTGCCGAATGTTTTGAAAAGCAAAACGAACCGCAAAATGCGGCGTTGAGTTACCACCGCTTCGTGCTCGTTCATCCCAAAAGTGAAAAGGCGCCGGAGGCGCAATATCACTGCGCCGAAATGTGGCTGCGCGCCGGCGATCACGAAAAGGCGAGGGAGGCGCTTTATGAGTTGTTGGACGATTACGCCGGCAGCGATTATCGTTTGCCCGCCCATCTTTTGCTCGTGCAATCTTTCGAGACCGCCGGCGACACGAAACGCGCATTGGACGAAGCCGAACGTCTCATGCGCAGCTTCCCGCAAAGTGATTTGACAGTGCAGGCTTATTTCGTGCGCGCCCGCTTGCAAGAAGCCGTCGGCCAACTCCAGCTTGCCGAAACGAGTTATCAGGAATTGGTGGCGCATTTTGCCCCTGCGGAAGAAGGCAAGAAAACCGCCACAAGCAAAGCGCGCGCTTCAGTGCAAGCGGTGCAAAATGAGATGCAAAAAGCGACATCTCAAGAATGGACGAGCCAAGCTTATGCGCGACTCGCCGAATTGGCCAAGACACTCGGCGATCTAGCCGGCGCGATTTCGTTTTTGGATAAAGCCGAAGCGCAGGCTCCCAATGCCGGCGCAAAAAATACGCTCGTGCTGCGCCGCGCTGAAATGCTGGCTGAAATGCGCGACTACAATCGCGCTTTGCAGTCATTGGAAAAATTCGACCGCGCCGACACCGGTGCGACACACAAGCTGATGTATCTCTACACCATCGGCCGCTTGCAGGAAAATTTGCAAAACGACGGTGCGGCCGCCGAAGCGTATCATCAAGCTACGCAGTTGCCGCTCGTAGTCGAAACGCGCAGCGACAGCACAAATCCCCAATATCGCCGCCAGCGTAGTTTTTGGCGCGGCGCTGCCGCGTTGATGCGATTGCAAAAATATCAAGAGGCGTTGGCGCTCTGTCGCGCCTATCGCGACGAGTATCCCGCCGGCACATTTCGCGACGCGGTTTTGCTGCTCGAAGCGGATATTCAATCGCAAGGCTTGAATGACTATCCGGCGGCGTTGCGGCTTTATCAAGCGCTGCTCGAAAAATTTCCCAACAGCGCGCTTGTCGATGAGGCGCAATGGGCGATCGCCGATACTTACGAAAAAATAGGGGAGAAGCGTCTAGCCAGCTTGGAATGGCAGCGCTTGTTGAAATCTTATTTCGCCAGTGCGCACTTTGCCGGCGCGCAAAACCGGCTGCGCGCGTTGGAAGAATTTGAGCCGCTCAGCACGCCGGAAAGCATGGCCAAGCTCACGCAGTTGATTCTTTCGCTGAGCCGCAGCGCCAACGGCGCCGAGGCGACTGCCGAGCTGACGTTGCAATTGGCGCGGCTGCATTTTGAGCGGCGTGAGTTTGAACAAGCGATCGACTTTTGCAAACAAGCCTTGCAGCAACCCGAAAACAACGAATTTCGACAAGAGCCGTTGTTGCTCTTGGGGACTTGCTATTTCAAACTGGGCGAGAAGGCAAAAGCAGAGACCACCTCTGGCTCGCAAATTGCGTGGTTCGATAGCGCCGCGAGTAATCTGCGCCGACTGGCGAAAACTTCTGATGCCGCCGAGAACAATGACTTGACCAAGCGCGCCGGTATTCTGCTCGCGCAAATCACTTTTCCACCGCCGGCAGCGGTGTTTGGAGAAAACGGCGTCTTGCCTCGCACTCCGGCCATGCTGGCGGCGGCAGATTCGACACTGGCGTTGTTGGGCGATGATCCTGCCCTCGATTATCTCCGCTTGTGGGCAGCGCAAACGAGAAAACAAATACAAACTGCGAATATCGCTTCGCCTTCCACGTCGAGGAAAATTCTCTTCGCTGAGGCCGATTCGCTGGAGAACGAGCGCATCGCTCGCACTTTGCAAAAAATTTTCGCCAATACAAATTCGCCGCAGCGCAATCTCGCGCAGTTGGAATTAGCCGATTGGCATTGGTTGCGCGGCGATTCCGCCAATGCCGTGCGTGCGATGGCGCAGTTGCAAAATTCGCCGCTAAAAGATCCGAACCTCGCCATCGGGCAATTGCTGCTCGCCAAATGGCTGACGCAACGCAAAAATTTCGACCTCGCACTCGACCAACTGGCGACGATGCAAAAGCGTTATTTCTATAGTGCGCTCGCGGATTCGGCGACGCTGCTGCGCGTGCGTTTGTTGATGGCGGCCAATCGTTATAGTGAAGCGCTGGGAGAAATGCAGAGGGCGGGGGGCGGAGGGCGGAGAGCAGAGGGCGGAGGGCGGAGGGCAAATTTTGCGAACAATGAGTCGCCAGGATATGATGGGCTCGATCTTACGCGTGCGCGTGCGGCGGAAGCGATCGCGGATTATCCGCTGGCGATTCGATCTTACTTGCGTTTTCTGCAAACGCATCCGCAAGCGCCGGAGGCGGCGAGCGTTTTGCTCAACGCCGCGCGCTTGACGAAACAAGTGGGCGCAACGCAGCTGGCCACGAGCTACTACGAAGAATGCCTCCAACGCTTCCCGAGAACACCGGAAGCGCGCGAAGCCAAAATCAATTTGGCCGGCTTGAGTTACGATGCCGATGAGTTTGAGGCGGCGCTCGCGCTTTATATGGAAGTGCTCGGCGAAGCGCCAACCGGCGATAAAGTCACGCCCGCGCCGTGGGAGGCGCCGGTGCGCAAGCAGGCCGTGCTCTGTCTTTATAAATTGCGCAAAGCCGCGTTCGCTGAAAACGAAAGCAAAATTTTCAAATCGCGCTTTCCCGATGATCGCAATAGCCTGGCCGAGATGCAATATGCCGCCGGCGAGCTGGCGACAACCGAGAAGAATTTCTCCGAGGCAGAAAAGATTTTTAAAAAGCTGCGCGGCGATTATCGCGACACGCCCTCGGCCATCTACGGCGATTACGGACTTGGCAAGGCGCTGCTCATTCAAAACAAAACCGAGGAAGCGCTCGAGGTGCTCACTGACATTCCGCGCCGCTATCCCAAGCATCCGTTTTTGCCGACGGTTTACATCGGCCTCGGCGATTTTTATCAGGCCAATCAGCAATGGGACAATGCGATAACGGCCTTCACCAAAGTAATGCAGGATTCGGCGTTCGACAGCAATTATCGGGCGGCGGCGCGTTATCTCATCAACGCCTACGATCTGATTGGCATGCACGATCGCGCGCTCGCTTTGTGCCGCCACTACATCGCGCGTTTTCCGGACGACGCGCTGACTTTCAATTTGCGCGTCAAAATCGGCATTTTAATGATGAACTTGATGCTGTACGACGATGCGATCTCGCATTTCCGCGGCCTCAAGCCTTATGCCGATGCCGAAACCGAGCCCGAGATTCAATATTATATCGGCAAAAGTTACTTGAACGCCGGCAAATTCGAGCAAGCCATCGCCGAGCTGTTGCGCGTCAAATTTTTCTCGAAGCCGACCAAGCTGCCGTGGGGCGTAACGGCGCTGTATGAATCCGCCATGTGTTACGTGCGCCTGAAAAATTACGACCGCGCCAAACAACTCTTTCAGCAGATCGTGCGCGAGCAAGGCGCGGAAAGCGAGTTCGGACGGTTCGCCAATGCGAAGCTAGCGGAGCTTGAGGCGATGGGAAAAAATGAATAGTGATCATTGTGCTTTGACGGATCTAAAACCTTAAAATCCGCGTAACTATTCAGGCTTTTTTAGAAGGCAAAACAATTTGGGGCAAAACCATTAAAACTTTTTGAAGAATTGTTTTGCCCTTAATGGTTTTGCCTTGATTTCTTGGCTTTCAACAATACTCCCTGAATAGTTACAAATCCGCTTGATCCGTTCAATCCGCTTACCAAAACCAAGATTACATAGTACAATTTTTTAAACAACTTTATGGAGCATGCCATGGACGACAAAAAATCTTTTCTGCAAATGCTGGCGACGCAATTGCAAGAATGGGACACCGAAATCGACGAGCTGAAAGTGAAAGCCCATCTTGCCAAGGCCGACGCCAAAGACGAATTGCTCAAACAGATCGAGGAGTTGCGCGCCAAAAAGGAGACGGCGCAGAAGACTTTGAAACAACTGCAAGAAGCCGGTGACGAAGCGTGGGACGACATCAAAACCGGCCTCGATAGAAGCTGGACAGAGCTGACCGGAGCTTTTAGAAGCGCGATGGCAAAATTCAAAGAGGAAAAGAAATGATTATGTTCCCGCAAGCATTCAGAAAAAAAATGGGGGCCGTAGCTTTGCTCATTTTCATTGCCGGTTGCGCCGGCGGCTCGCGCGTCAAAATCAGCGACCTGACCGCCAACCCCCAAAAGTACAACGAAAAGATCGTGACGGTGTCGGGGAAAGTGACGCAAACTTTTTCGATACCGCTCCTGTCCATCGGCGTCGCCGAGATCGACGACGGCACCGGCGACATTTGGGTCAAACCGAATAATCGCACTTTCTTCGAGGGCCAGAAAGTTACCGTCAAAGGCACGCTCAAAATCGGCTTCGCGCTGGGGACGAGAACGTTCGGCTACATCGTGGTCGAAGAAGAGCCAAAGAAAAAATGAGGGTTGCTTAATTCGGATTTTCTGTTATATTGAAAAAGTTCATCCAGGTAAAATGTCATTCTGGAAGAATCCTTTTCAATATAAGCCCTGTGCTTGACAACAAAAAAGATTGTTCCACGATGACACGTTGCTGGTGTGCTAGTTATAGTATTACTCCGGAAAAACTATCACGACCGCGAAGATTTTTTTGCACCACAAAGGCACAAAGAACACAAAGAAAAATCCCCGCGGCTGCGGCCAATTAAATGTGTCCTTTGTGCCTTTGTGGTGAGGTTTGGTTGCGGCCAAAGCTGCGTTACGATGGAATATTTTTTAAGCTGAGTGGTAAATATAATGACGGCCTTGGGGCCGAGGCAGTACCCGATGCGCTCAAATTCTGACAATGGACGATATAATACGCCATCCGGCAATGTTGCCGTGATGGCCGGCGAAGAAGACTCGGCGTGGATCGAAGCGGTCTTGCACGGCGAGCGCGAGGCGTTCAGCCGATTGGTGGCGAAGTACCAACGGCCGTTGTATGCGGCGTTGCGGCGGCTGGCGCGCAATCACGCTGACACCGATGATTTGCTGCAAGAGGCTTTCGTGCGCGCGTACCAGCATTTGAAAGATTTCGACCGCAGCCGGCCGTTTTATCCGTGGCTGCACCGTATTGCGGTGAATTTGGCGATCACGTTCATGCAGCGCCGCAGCCGCCAAACGAATTTCAGCGGCTTGAGCACGGAAGAAATTTTTCCGGCGGCGCCGGAGAGTGACAATCCGGACGAAAAAGCCGAGCGGCATGAGTTGATGACGGCGCTGGAAAAAGCCATCGAGCGCCTGCCGGCGGAACAGCGCGTAGTCTTGCTCTTGCGCACGCGCGAAGACTTGAGCTACCAGGAATTGAGCGAGCGCCTCGGCATCGAAATGGGCACGGTGATGTCGCGTTTAGCGAGGGCGAGAGAAAAGTTACGCGCATGGCTGCGGCCGTATTTGGAAGCGTCAAACGTTGAACCAAATCGATAACCGTCTCAACAAAATGTCATTCTGGAAGAATCTTTTTTGCACCTAGCACAAACTTTGGTCTTAATAATAAAAAAGGATTCCTACGGAATGACATGCTAAACGATATTTTGAGTTTGCATGTCAATAAATAATCAAAAAAATTTCGACTGCGTTGCCGCCGCCGAACGCATGCACGAGTTTCTCGACGGGGAATTGGAATTCGACCTGCGGTTGGCGATGGAGCGCCATCTTGCGGGCTGCGCGGATTGCGCGAAAACTTTTGCGCAATTGCGCCAGATCGAAAACGCGCACCGGCAGTTGGATGCGCAGCTCGAGCCGCCGGCGGAAGATTATTGGCAAGCCCTGCCGCAGCGTGTGATGGAGCGCGTGAAAGCCTCGGAGAGACGGCGCTTGCTGACGCTGCCGAAACTGCCGCGCTTTAAATCCGCCGCCCATCGCGCGCCCGCTGCCGAGAAGCCGCCAACGAGCGACTTGCTGCACCTGCCGCCAGCGGTGCAAAAATTTTTGCGCGGCCCGGCCAGATACGCTTTGCCCTTGGCCGCCGTGGCGACCTTCTGCTTTTTTATGATCCGCGAGCTGCGCGAAGAACCGGCGGCAACGGTCATGATGAAATCACCAACGATGACGGCAGAACGCGAGGCAGCGCCGGAACCATCGACGCCGATGAAAATTGGCGAAGCGCCCGCGAAAAAATCGGCAACCGCTCCAAGCGAGGTTTTGGCAACCGCGCATGAAGCAAAGATTTCTCGCCAAGATACACCGCTGACGATAGCCGGACAAGCTGGGGCAGGAGGGGAGCGCGGCCCCGAGCTTCTCGCGGGGCAATCTGCGGGCGCAGCAACTCCTCCGGTAATCAGCACGAAAGCCGGAGAATCGCTGTCGGGCCTCGCCTCGACAGCGCCGTCGACTGAGGCCAAAATGGAACGGGACTCTTTGCCTGTTCTCACCCGGCGCGAAGCCAAGCCCGCTCAACAAGCCGTGATTTCATCCGAGAAAGCCAAAGATCAACCAGCCGCGAATGAACAAACGGCGTTGGCTGTTGTCACTCCGACTGCCGATAAACCGGAAGCAGAAAGACGCGCCGAATCCGCCGGCGCCGAAGAAGCGCGCGCCTTCGATGCCGCACGAGTGCGATCATCGCAGCGTGACTCGCGACAGCCTGCCGCCGCCGGCCGTGTTGGCGTTTCGACCTTGCAAAAAAGCGCTGCGTATGTTCCTGCCGGCTCCGGCTTTGCCGAAACTTTGCAGCGCGCGCAACAAACTACGGACTTAAAAAAGCGCGAAAAGATTTGGCGCGACTTTCTGGAAACCAGCCCCGACTCGTCGTACCGCGCGTTGGCGGTTTCGCACCTCGCGCAAACTCTTGCCGCCGCGAGCGACAGCACCACCAAGCTCGACCAACTCGAAAAAAATCTCGCTTACTTCCAAGATCATGCGGCGATGCTGCGCCCGCTGATGGGTGCGCCACAATTCGAGCGCGAGCTGGCGCGATTGCAAACGCTGGTGAACCGCCGCAAAGCTTCGCCAAAACCTTGAGCACGGAGAAATTTTTTCTTGACATTTACGTAATTTTTTAACGGTAGAAAATAAAGTATCGTGAAGCGCCGAAAGATAAGGCGGTGGGCAGGGAATGAAAGTTGACAAATTAGTATAAATTTCGTACCTTTTATTTATGAATCCGAAAATCTATATTGAAACAAGCATCGTTAGCTATTATACGGCGAGGCCAAGTCGCGATTTAGTCGTGGCTGCTCACCAACAAATCACTCATGAAAGGTTATCAACCACCGATTATTACAACCCCTGAAGAACTTCCCGGAGAATGAAATTATGTGGACTGATCCAATTATCGAAGAGCTTCATAAGATCCGCAAGGAACACGCTGCCAAGTTTAACTTTAATCTGTTGGCAATCGTAAGGGATTATCAGAAACAACAGCAACAAAGCGGAAGAGAAGTTGTTTCGTTTGTCAAAAAGCGTGAGCTTGTATCTGCTAACGATGAAATGATGGTAGAAGCATAAAGTAACGCACAAAGTTCGGTGACAAACACAACGTACTATTCTGCTCCGAACGATTGCCCCCCATTTGGTAGATTCGCGCAGGTTTCGCGAACCTATGTGCTCGTTATGAAAGTTTTTCACTCCCATTTTTAACGGCTTCAAGCATATTTTCATGGATAGAAAAAATCCACAAATCGCCGCTATTGAGTTTTACCCCAAGCGAATCGCAGATGGGCTTATACTCATTCGGGATTTGATCGTAGACAAATTTCAACCGGAAATGATCATCCTGTTCGGATCACTCGTGACGGGGAAATGGACTTGGAAGAGCGACATCGACTTGTTAATTGTTGCGGACACGAGTGAGCGACCACACTTGGAACTGGATATAAAAACGGCCATTTTAGAATCAGACGCCATTAAAAAGAAAATATCAAAAATCGTTTCTCCGGTAGTCGTCTCTCCCGAACAATTAAATGACCAGTTAGCAGTTGGGCAATACTTTTTCAAAGACATCGTTGATAGAGGCCAGTTAATCTACAATACTGGCAGATTCTCTCTTATGGAAATGAGAGAACTGGAACCGGAAGAATACGTTGAGCTTGTTAAAAAAGACTTCAAATATTGGCGAGAAGAGGCAGAAGGGTTTTGGGAAGATTATGAAGGAAACATGCAAAGGAAACGTTTTCGCCACGCCGCCTTTCATCTTCACCAAGTCACTGAATCATCCTGCGTCATGGTGGAATTAGTCTACTCGCGGTACAGGACTCAAACTCACGATCTCGACATACTCATGAAAAAGCTGATTCACTTTGTGAGCGAAGCAACGAAAATTTTTCCTAAAGATACCGAATTTCAAAAACAAGCCTACAAGCGATTGTACAAAGCTTATATTGCGGCGCGCTATGATCAAGAATACCAGATCGAAGAAGACGAATTAAAATATTTGGGTGAGCGTGTAAAACTATTGCTTGATCTGGCGATAAGAAGTTGTGAAAGGCGAATTCAGCAGATTTTGAAAGAGCCAAAGAAATACATGAAGAAGTAAAGTTGTATTGTAATGAAAACATAAGCTGCTAACAGTGGTTGGTGCGGATTCGGGGGTGTGGCATAAATTCCGTTCGGTGGTGACTTCAACGCTCCGTCTTCGATCAAACACAGTCAGCCCCCCGAACCGCACAACCTGGCGTTAAGCGAACGCAAGTAAATAGTTCCCAGAATTGATGAGTTTCGATTTGATTGATGATGCTTTTTTGAAAACAAAATCTACTGTTACTTTGGTAACTGGAAGCAAATTTTTGATTCCCACGCCGAAGCCCAGCGGCAACCGGGCCTCGTCGTCCCAAAAGTGCTCCGCAACCTAATCTCACCACAAAATAATCAACAAAAAATTATGGAACTTCTCAATGGGAAAGAGCGTTCAATTTTGCAGATTTTAATATTGGAAGGTTATATGAAATCCGACACAGAACCTTATCTCAGTGGTTGTCTATTTAATCGGCTCGCCTCCTTTTTCCCTTCTCTGCGAAGCTAATTCACCTTCGGTTAAACAGCATGTCAAAAGGGGGAAAGCCAAAATCATTTTTAAAGAAGCATTTGATAGTTTTGCCCCTATGGGCTTAGCCCAATTGTTTTGCTTTTGGGCAATGCCCGAATAGTTGCGCCGAAAAAATTTCATCGCAGGCGTGGCGGAATTTGGCAGACGCGCCAGCCTCAGGAGCTGGTGGCCCTCAAACGGTCGTGGAGGTTCGAGCCCTCTCGCCTGCACCAATGCGGATGTGGCGGAACTTGGCAGACGCACCAGCTTGAGGGGCTGGCGGCCTCAAAACCATGTGGGTTCAAATCCCACCGTCCGCACGATACTTGCAAGCAGACGCGCTTGTACCAAAGCCATAATCCGGTTTCGATGCAAGAAGCGCCATCTCGTGATGTCACCGCAAAACGGAGTGCGGCGACGATTGGCTGGTGTCGCATGAGACTGTAAATCTCATCCCACTGGGTAAACACTGGAGGTTCGATTCCTCCCACTCCGACACGAATAATCAAGCCCCCCGAAAAATTCATCTCAGCTCTGATTACTCTTCTCTTTTAATCTCCGCTTTTCCGCGTTCGTCCTTATAGTCCGCGTTTAAAAAAGTCCTTGTGGTGAATGTTAAAAATGTTATCTTGAAGTAACAGCGACTGGAGTCGTTTATCGAGATCGATAGTTATTCCTGGAACAAGCACCACGCACCAGCAACAAGCGACCAGTCGAAGCGTAGCGAAGATCCCGATTTCTCGGGACAACCAGAAATAAGTTTTGCGGAGATCAGCTATGGCAGGGATGACGCTTACAGAGAAAATCTTGTATCATCACGCGATAGATTGGCCGAAAGATCACGTGAAGGCCGGCGACATTATCACCATTTCCGTTGATTGGACGATTGCCAGCGAGCTGGCGTGGAACGGGATGAATCTCACTTATGAGGCGCTGGGCCGGCCGCCGCTGTTCAACAAAGATCGTTTTTATCTCGCGCTCGATCACACTGTCGATCGCAACACGCTTGCCAGTGATGTGCGCACGCAAAAACTCGTGCAGCTTTCGCGCGGATTTGCCAAAGAAGCCAAGCTCAAGTATTTTTATGACGCCAACCAAACCATCATGCACACCGAATTTTTTCGGCAACTGGTGCGGCCTGGCGAGATCGTGCTCGGCGCGGATTCACACACCAGCTCGCACGGCGGCATGGCGGCGCTAGCCATCGGTCTCGGCGGCGCGGACATCTCGATTGCGATGGTGCTCGGCCGCTCGTGGATTCAAGTGCCGGAAGCGATTCGTGTGCATTACGCCGGTCGCCTGCCGTTCGGCCTCACCGGCAAAGACGTGATTCTCAAAACCCTTGGTCAGCTCGGGCGCAACACGGTGGCGATGGAGCGCACCGTCGAATTTACCGGCGACCATCTCGAAGATTTTTCCACGGATTTTCGTTTCACTATCGCTAACATGACGGCGGAGTTTGGCGGCTTGAACGGCATTTTCCCGGCGGATGACCACGTTTTGCGCACTATGCAACAGCGCCGCGATCCGGAGTTTCGGCAGGGAGGATGGTGGTTTGCAGCAGATGAAGGCGCCAAGTATCTCGAAACCTTTCGCATCGATCTCAACGGTTTAGCGCCGCAAGTGGCCAAGCCGTTTTCGCCGGATAATGTTTTCAATGTTGAAGAAACCCTCGGCCAAAAATTGGACGGCTGCTTCATCGGCGCATGCACGACGACGGAGGAAGAGCTGATTCTCGGGGCGCTGGTTTTGGAGGCCGGCTTTCGCGCTGGGATGAAACCGATTGCAAGCTCGACTGATTATCGTATCGTGGTGCCTGGCAGTTTGGAAATCGCCGAGAATTTGCAGAGAGCCGGCTTGCGCGAAATTTATCAACGCGCGGGTTATCGCATTAACGAGCCAGGGTGCAGCATGTGTTTGGGCATCGCCAGCGATCGCGCGCTGCCCGACGAAGTTTGGCTCTCATCACAGAATCGCAATTTTCACAACCGCATGGGCAAAGGCAGCATCGCGTGGCTTGCTTCTGCTGCAACGGTTGCGGCTTCGTCGTTTGACATGAAAATCATTGACCCGCGACCGTTGCTGGCGCAAATTGACCGCGAGAAATGGCAGCGCCTGATCGCGCCGAAATCGGGATTGCCGGCGGTCGTGTTCACCAAACCGCAGCCTGATCACTCTTCTCATGCGGCGCAACGGGCGAGCGGCAACGGCAAAATGCAACACGCGCTCATCATCGGCAAAGCCCAAATTTTTGGCGACAACATCGACACCGACGCTATCATTGCCGGCGAGTTTTGCCATCTCTCGGATTTAAAGGAAATCGGCGCGAAGGCGTTTTATCATTTTCGCCCGGATTTTGTCAAGCGCGTGCGAGCCGGTGAGAATATCATTATTGCCGGCGAGGGCTGGGGCTGCGGCAGCTCGCGCGAGCACGCGGCGTGGGCGTTGAAAGGCGCGGGTGTGCAGGCGATCATTGCGAAGAGCTTTGCCTACATTCACAAACGCAATCTCGTCAACGAGGCGATTCCGTTTCTCATCGTGCGCGACGAGAATTTTTATGCCGCGGTTAAAGATGGCGAGACGTTGGAAGTCGATTTCGTCAACGGTACAGTGGCGCATCGCGGCAAAATTTATCACGGTGAAAAGTTGCCGCAGGTGATGACGGGCATTATGGGGCATGGCGGGTTGGTTCCGCACGTGCGCAAGGAGCTGGCCGAGGCCGCTTAGGGGCAGGCGGCGTAAAGAGAAAAAATAAAAGGAAATAGCGCTTGAAATTTGCGGAAAATTTTAGTATACTAAAGGCTTGAGATGAAGAAAGCGCCGCTGAAAAAAGTCCTGGAGAAGTTCAGCGACCTTCTGATTGAGCTTGGAAAGGCTTTAATCATTGCGGGTTTTGCTTCATTATTCTTGAAGCCCGTGAACTGGTTGTACGCTATCGGGGGAGTTACTCTTGGGCTGATTCTCATTGGGGTTGGGCTTTTTGTAACTTATTACGCAGAAACTCTTGGAGGAGAAAATGCTCAGTGTTTTTTTGGCCTCATTGCTGGTGTTCGCGTTTGGTATGGGACTTTTCATCTTTCTCATGTACCAAGCTCGAAAACTGCGCTGCTCGGAAAGGAAGCAATAGATCGAGGCGGATATGCATCCTGTTTTTATTGGAATATTGTTGATCTTCGCCTTTGGCGCCGGGCTTTACATCTTTGCTGAGATTCAAGTCCGCAAATACCGCCGCTCGCAAGGCAAGTGATTGCCGAGCAACAAATTTGAGTGTGAGCTGTTTAGCGCGCAAAAAATTTTTGCAATGAGCCACATCAGTATGATGAAAGGAATCTCTTGAAACCGTGAGACCCGCATCAGGTGGACAGGACATAGATTCAGTGATCGACGTTTTGATTGTCGGCGCCGGCCCGGTTGGCCTCGCTTGTGCCATTGAAGCCAAGCGCAGCGGGCTGTCGCATATGATTCTTGAAAAAGGTTGCCTGACCAATTCAATTTTTCGCTGCCCGATCAACGTGCGTTTTTTTTCCACGCCGGAGCTTTTGGCAATCGGCGATATTCCTTTCATCATTACCGACACCAAGCCGTCGCGGCAGGAATTGTTGAACTACTATCGCGGCGTGAGCGAGCACTACAAGCTCACCATTCATTTCGACGAGCGCGTCGATCAGATTAAAGCAGGGGAGAGCGTTTTCAAGGCCATCAGCGCGAAGCAAAAATACCAGGCGCGACATGTGGTCATCGCCACGGGTTTTTACGACAATCCCAATTTTCTCAATATCGACGGCGAGAACCTGCCGAAAGTCTCACATTATTATACCGAGCCGTTTCCATTTTATCGCCGCAAAGTAGCTGTCATCGGCGGCAAAAGCTCGGCGGTGGAAGCGGCGCTCGATTTGTATCGCCACGGCGCCGAGGTGACGCTCATCCACCGCGGCGCGGAGATTCATCCCAGCGTCAAATATTGGCTCCGTCCAGATATCCTCAACCGGATCAAGGAAGGGAGCATCAAAGCGCTGTTCAACACGCGGGTCACGCGCATCACGGAAGATGCTATCTTCGTGAAGAACGGCTCGGAGCAAGAACTGCGCTTGGAGAATGACTATGTATTTGCGATGACCGGCTACCATCCGGATTTTGAGTTTGTGCGACGCGCCGGCGTTCAAATCGATGAGGTGAATCGAAAGATTTGCCATAGTCCTGAAACGTTCGAGACCAATGTGCCAGGTTTGTATATCGCCGGCGTTGTCGCGGCCAGCAAAGGCGGTGAGAACATTTTCATTGAAAATGGCAGAGAGCATGTGAAGAAAGTGGTGCGGCATATTCTTGAAAAAGAATCGCCGCAAGAGACGCAAAACGCAAACCAAAACTTCGTTCGGTAAAATAATCACCATTGAGTTTAACGGGTGTTTTACAATGTCAGCGTTACCTAAAAAGTTTTATTCGCCGCAAGAATATTTGGAGCTCGAACGTGCCGCTGAGTACAAAAGCCAGTATTATGCCGGTGAGATTTTTGCCATGTCCGGGGGAAGCCCACGGCATAATCTGATTTCGACAAATGTAATAGGAGAACTTCGAACCCAACTAAAAGGCCGACCTTGCGGAGTTTATCCAAGCGATCAGCGCCTCAAAATCCCAGCAACCGGATTATATACCTATCCCGATGTGAGCGTGGTTTGCGGCGAAGCGCAATTCGATGACGAAGATTTACTGCTCAATCCCGTCCTCCTCGTTGAGATCTTGTCGGACAGCACGGAAGCCTTTGATCGCGGCAAAAAGTTTGAGCATTATCGAAAAATCCCGACGCTTCGTGAATTTCTGTTGATTGCGCAAGATCGCTGCAAAATCGATCAACACGTCAAGCAGGAAGACGGGAGATGGGTATTATTATCAGAAGTGAGTGATATGCAAAGCAGCATCAAATTGCCCTCACTCAACTGTGAATTGGCCGTAGCAGAAATTTACTACGAAGTGAAATTTGAATAGAACAGGAGTGGAGAGTTGAAAGAGTTTGATCTCATCGTAGTCGGCGGCGGACCAGGCGGCTATGTGGCGGCGATTCGCGCGGCGCAGCTTGGCATGAATGTCGGCGTCATCGAGCAGGACAAGCTTGGGGGCCTATGCTTGAATTGGGGCTGTATTCCGAGCAAGGCGCTGCTGCGGTCGGCGGAAGTTTATCATCTTTTGCATCGCGCCAAAGAATTTGGTTTGAGAGCCGAGCAGATCGGCTTTGAATGGACGCCAATCATTCAACGCAGCCGCAAAATTGCCGACCAGATCAGCAAAGGGGTGAATTTTCTGTTTAGAAAAAATAAAATTGAGCACGTCGATGGACGTGCTCGGTTCCGTAAAGATAAAACATTAGAAGTCACCAAAGACGGGAAGGCGGTTGGCGAATATCGCGCCAAGCACGTCGTCGTTGCCACCGGCGGCAAGCATCGCAGTATTCCCGGCGTCGAGATCGATCACAAAAAAATCATCACCAGCACTGAGGCGATGATTCTCGATCCGATGCCCAAATCCATGGTGATCATCGGCGGCGGCCCGATTGGCGTCGAGTTCGCGTATTTCTACAACGCCTTCGGCTGCAAGGTGACGATTCTCGAAATGATGCCGCAAATTCTGCCGCTCGAAGATGAGGAAGTGGTGAAATCGCTAACCGCCAATTTCAAGAAAAGCGGCATCAGCATCGAAACCGACGCCAAAGTGGAAGCGGTGAAAAAAACGGCGAGTGGCGTGACGGTGACGGTTGCCACCGAGTCCGGCAAAAAAGATTTCTCCAGTGACGTAGCGTTGATGGCCATCGGCTTTTCCGGCAACACGGAAAATATGGGATTGGAGGATGCCGGCGTTGCGGTTGATCGCTCGTTTATTAAATACGATCAATTTTACCGAACGAACGTGCCAGGCACCTACGCCGTCGGCGATGTGATCGGCGCGCCGTTGTTGGCCCATGTGGCCTCAGCGGAGGGTATTTGTTGCGTTGAAGCGATTGCCGGTAAAAATCCGCATCCTGTGCGCTACGACGCGATTCCAGGCTGCACGTATTGCCAGCCGCAAGTCGCGAGCGTCGGTTTGACTGAGGCGAAAGCTAAAGAGAAAGGCCATAACGTCGCCGTTGGGCGTTTTCCTTTTAAGCCCCTTGGCAAATCGATTGCAGTTGGCGAGACGGATGGCTTCGTCAAATTGATCTTCGATAAGAAATATGGCGAGTTGCTCGGCGCACACATTCTCGGCAATGAAGCGACGGATTTGATTGCGGAGTTGGTGTTGGCCAAAACTGCGGAAGCGACGGCGCACGACATTATCAAAACCGTCCATGCGCATCCGACCTTGACCGAAGCGGTGATGGAGGCGGCGGCGAATGCGTACGGAGAAGCAATCCATATTTAATGCGAAGTAAATCCTGGCTGAGAGGGAAAGAAAAAAGAACAAAACCGCAAGAAACGAGGATAAAAATGTTTAATATCTTTACTGCTTCTTTGATCTTGCTCGCATTCGTCGCGGCGGGCCTTTTATTTATTTGGTGGAATTTTCGAAAAGAACAGCGCGCGCGGCAAACGAAGCAATAAGTCTGCTTTAGCTTATGAATTGTGAGGGAGATTGATATGCGTTTTTTCGGTTATGAAGTCAAAACCGGCATGTTCTCATGGCTGTTGCACCGCATTACCGGCGTTGGGATCACGATTTTTTTGTTTTTTCACATTTGGACGCAGACGCAAATTTACGGCGGGCCGGAAAAATTCAACGCGGTGATGGCGTTTTACAAAAGCCCGTTGATCAAAATCAGTGAAATTTTGCTGATGGGCGCGATCATTTTTCATGCGCTCAACGGTTTGCGTATTGTCGTCGTCGATTTTGCCGAAGGCTCGCGCTATCACAAGAAACTCTTTTGGGGCGCGATGGCGGCGACGGCGGTGTTGTTCATCGTCGGCACGTGGATTGTGGTTAGCAGGACAATGTTGCATTGATTTCGCAACGGTTCTTTCAAATAGTCAACACCGATCCCTAAAGGGATTACTACAAACGAGGAAACGATGGCCCAAAATCGAGCTTCGGGAAATGCCGGACATTTTGCCTGGTTTTATCAGCGCGTTACGGGTGTGATTCTCATTCCGCTGTTGTTCATACATTATAAAGTGAATCACTTCTCAATTGCAGGCGGCCAAGGCGGATTTGGCGCAGACACCTATGCAGAAGTCGCGACCAAGCTCTCCGATCCGTTCTGGAAAGCGTTCGATGTTCTTTTTGTTGCCTTCGCGCTATATCACGGCATGAACGGTTTGTGGATTATTGCAGCCGATTACGTCCAAAAAGAGAATCATCGTTTGTTGGTGTACGGAACTTTGTGGACACTCGGCCTGGCGGCGTTCATCGCTGCACTCATCGTGATCGTACCGTTTAAATATCCGAATTAGCTTCTGGTTGCATGTTGCTGATTGCTCGATCTGATTACTGATGACTGGTTACTGATATCTGCTTACTGGAAAGAGGGATGGAAGGAAAATGGTTTTGCAATACGATGTTGTGATTGTCGGCGCCGGCGGTGCTGGTTGTCGCGCGGCTTTGGAAATTCCGGAAGGCGTTCGATGTGCCGTTATTACGAAATTGTTCCCAACGCGATCGCATACGGCGGCAGCGCAAGGCGGGGTGTGTGCGGCGCTTGGCAATGAGGAGGAGGACAGTTGGGAATGGCACATGTTCGACACGGTGAAAGGTAGCGATTATCTTGGCGACCAGGACGCCATCGAAATTCTCACGCACGATGCGCCGCAGACGATTTACGAGTTGGAGCACATCGGCATGCCGTTTTCGCGCAATGCCGACGGCCGCATCGCGCAACGGCGCTTTGGCGGGCACACGCGCAATTTCGGCGAGGCGGCGGTGCAGCGCGCCTGCTTTGCCGCCGACCGCACCGGCCACATCATGTTGCACACGCTCTATGAAAATTGCGTCAAAAAAGGCGTCGAGTTTTTTTCCGAGTTCTTTCTCCTGGATGTTTTGATTGAAGACAATATCTGCCGCGGCGTGGTGGCGATGGACATTCGCACTTCGGAGATTCACACGTTTTACGCCAAAGCCGTTATGTTTGCAACCGGCGGCGCGTGCAAGGTTTTTCGCATTTCTTCCAACGCGCACGGCTTGGTCGGTGACGGCATTGCACTGGCTTACAACCGCGGCGTGCCGATTGAAGATCACGAATTCGTGCAATTTCATCCGACCGGACTTTTCAAGCTGGGAATTTTGGTTTCGGAAGCGGCGCGCGGCGAGGGCGGCATTTTGCGCAATAAAAACGGCGAGCGCTTTATGGAACGCTACGCGCCGACGATCAAAGATCTCGCGCCGCGCGACGTGGTGAGCCGCTGCATCTACACTGAATTTCGCGAGGGCCGCGGCATCGTCGGCGATGACGGCACGCAGTACGTGCATCTCGATTTGACGCATTTGGGCAAAGAAGTGATTGACAAAAAATTGCCCGATGTCACGGGGTTCGCGCGCACTTATCTCGGGGTTGAGCCGATCAAGGAGCCGATTCCGATTCAGCCGACGGCGCACTATATCATGGGCGGTATTCCGACCGATCTCAACGGCCAGGTGCGGGCGAACCAAAAAGACAAGTTGGTGACGGGCTTTTACGCGGCCGGTGAATGCGCATGCGTTTCCGTTCACGGCGCGAATCGACTCGGCACCAACTCGCTGCTGGATATTATCGTCTACGGCCGCCGCGCCGGTAAAGCGATGACGGAGTTCATTCGCGAGAACGATTTCGCGCCGCTGCCGAGAGATGCCGACAAACCGGTGCGCGAAAAGATTGAATGGATCAGCAAGAGCAACGGCAAAGAATCCGTCGCCGATTTGCGGCAAAAACTGCAGGACGAGATGATGGACAAATGCTCGGTCTTCCGCGAGGTGAAGGGGTTGGCGGCAGTGCGTGAAACCGTGCGCGAATTGAAAGCGCGTTATCAAAATATCCACATTGATGACCGCACGCGCACGTTCAACACCGATTTGCTGGATGCCATCGAGCTTGGCTACTTGCTCGACAATGCCGAGGTTATTGTGGAAGGCGCGTTGGCCCGCAAAGAAAGCCGCGGCGCGCATTACCGCGATGATTATTCGAAACGCGATGACAAGAATTGGCTGAAGCACACGTTTGCGTATAAAACCGAGAAAGGCGTTAAACTGGAATATAAGCCGGTGACGATTACCAAGTTTCAGCCGAAGGAGCGGAAATATTAAAATATGCCAACGGTGGAATGGAATAAATTCCAGGAGCGCAAGCATGGAAAGGTTATATAACATCAGTGATGTTGCTTTGAGTGGATATATACTTTCCTTCAAAGTCAACGGCATCACGGTGACTTGCGATCTCACGAAAGTTTCCGATGTCCTTGCAAAAGCCAGCAAAGAACAAGTTGCGAACATGATCGTCGATCCGGTTGGCGTCGGATTTCACTGGCCAGCGCTCGACGAAGATTTATCGGTGAATGGGATCTTGAGAGAGTTGGGAATTAACCAGCTCGCTCCTGGGAAAGAAGAGACGCCAGCGTATGCTGAGTTGGTTTGCCTGCGTCATTTAGTCTTTGCATAAACGCGATAACATGGCGAGGAAGAATTGAGCTTATGAACGTCACTTTCAAAATTTTTCGATTCAACCCAGAGATCGACAAGGCCTCATACTTTAAAGAATACAAACTCGACGTGCCGCCGACGTACAGAATTCTCGACGCGCTGCACGAGATCAAATGGAAAATGGACGGCACGCTGACGTTCCGGCGCGCCTGCGCGCACGGCGTGTGCGGCTCGGATGCGATGCAGATCAATGGCCGCAATCAGCTTGCGTGCCAAACACTTGTGAAAGACCTCAAAACTGATTATATTACAGTAGAGCCGATGAAGAAGTACAAGGTCATCAAAGACCTGGTCGTGGAGATGCAGCCGTTTTATGACAATCTCAAGCGCATTAAGCCGTATTTCGTGGCGGGCGATCCGCCGCCGGCGAAAGAGCGGCTGCAAGACAACGAAGACCGCGATTTTATTGATGAAGCAACCAAATGCATTCTGTGCGGCGCGTGTACATCGTCATGCCCGTCATTTTGGGCCGATCAGAAATTTTTAGGGCCGGCGGCATTGTTGAAAGCGTTTCGATTTGTCTTTGATACGCGCGATGCCGCAGCAGACGAGCGGCTCGACATCGTCAACGATTCACACGGCGTTTGGCGTTGCCACACGATCTTCAACTGCGTCGAAGCGTGCCCAAAAGAAATCAACATTACGAGCGCGATCAGTCATTTGAAGAAAAGATTGGTGTCGCGAAAGATTTAAGCTCATTATCAGGCTGCGCCCAGAGGGAATTTTTTCAGAATACCAAAGCAGATGGATTGAAAAGGAAAGTTTAAGAGAGGAGATTCAGGACATGGCCAAGCACAAAATCGGCTGGCTCCCCGGGGACGGAGTTGGCAGGGATGTGATGGAAGCCGCGCGAATTGTGCTCGATAAGTTAGGATTTGACGCCGAATATTATCACGGCGACATCGGCTGGAATTTTTGGTGCAAAGAGGGCAACGCTCTGCCGCCGCGCACCGTTGAGATGTTGAAACAAACCGATGCCTGTCTCTTCGGCGCGATCACCAGCAAACCGAAAGAGGAAGCAGAGAAGGATCTGCTTCCCGAGCTGCAAAGGAAGGGGCTGCTTTATCAAAGCCCGATTTTGCAACTGCGCCAGGAGTTCAATCTGCACACGAACATTCGGCCTTGCAAAGCTTATCCAGGCAACCCGCTCAACTTTCGCGACGACATCAACGTATTGGTTTTTCGCGAGAGCACCGAATGCTTGTACGTTGGCATCGAATTTCATCCGGTGCCGCCGCCGGTATTGCAGGTTTTGATGGAATACCATCCTCGCGCGCGGCGCTACGCCGGCATCGATCCCAACGATATCGCGATCTCGACGCGCGTGATGACGCGGCAGCGCTGCGAGGGGATCGCCCGCCGCGCCTTTGAATGCGCCAGACGGCATGGCTATCGCTCGGTGACGGCGGTCGAGAAACCCAACGTCACGCGCGAGACCAGCGGCATGCTCTTTCGCGAAGCGCGCAAGATCGCCAAGCAATTTCCCGATATTGATTTCTACGAGGCCAACGTCGATGCGATGTGCATGTGGCTGCTGAAGAATCCGCAGCACTACGGCGTGCTGTTGACGAGCAATTTGTTCGGCGATATTCTTTCAAAACTGTGCGCGCAATTGGTGGGCGGACTGGGCTTCGGTTGCAGCGCCAACCTCGGCGATGATTACGCGCTCTTCGAGCCGATTCACGGCTCGGCGCCGAAATACGCCGGGCAGTATCGCGTCAATCCCATTGGGATTATACTCGCTGCCCGCATGATGCTGGAATATCTCGAAGAAAATGACATGGCGAACGGGCTCGAAAGCGCCATCGCCAAAGTGATTCGTGACGGCAAGGTGCGGACGTATGACATGGGCGGTGCGGCCTCGACGCTGGATATGGCGAAGGCGATTGCGGAGCGGGTTTAACAAAACCCAACCGGCCCGGCTGGCAAATCGTTCAAGAAAATAAACTGGTGAGCAATGGAAGGACTAATTTCGGTTTTGGTTACCTTCGTGCTGATTGGCGGAACGGTGCTGTTGATTCTCGGCCTGTCGTCCTGGCTCGGTCCGAAACGAAAGAACCCGGTAAAGGACACGCCGTTTGAATGCGGCTGGACGCCCATTGCCTTTCCTGGCGAAAGGTTGAACGTCAGATTTTATTTGATCGCCATACTCTTTGTGCTTTTCGATATTGAAATCGTTTTTCTGTTTCCCTGGGCGGCGGTGTTCCGCGAGCTTGGCGCGGTGGGATTTTTCAGCATGTTGACATTCATTGGTATTTTGGTTCTCGGTCTTATTTACGCATGGAAGAGAGGTGCTTTGGAATGGGAATGAGAAGTGTTCTCGGCGGCGATAATTTCATCACGTCGCGATTGGATGACGCCATTGGTTGGGCGCGAAAATATTCGATCTTTCAATATCCCTTTGTCACCGCCTGTTGTGGCATGGAATATATGGCGCTGGCCGGCCCGCAATATGATTTGGATCGTTTCGGCGCCGCGCTGCCGCGCTTCACGCCGCGCCAAGCCGACGTGTTGTTTGTCGTCGGCACCATCAGCCAAAAAATTGCACCAATTATGCGCCGGGTTTACGATCAAATGTGCGAGCCGAAATGGGTCGTCGCTTTCGGTGTTTGCACGTGTACCGGCGGGTTTTACAACAACTACTCCACCGTGCAGGGCATTGACACCATCGTGCCGGTGGATGTTTACATCCCTGGCTGCCCGCCGCGACCGGAGACGGTGCTGCAAGGCTTGATGCTGCTGCAGGAGAAGATACAGAAGCAGAAGCAGGAGTATTGAAAATCGAGGGGGAAATAATTTGACTAAACGAGGCAAAGCTCTTTTCAAAGCCGTTTGTCTTGGCAAATGCAAAAGCCGCGACTTGCCCGCGCGATTGAATTTGTCCAGCCTCGCGCCGGAAATGAACCGGCTGTGGGAAGCGAGCGTTCGTGAGATTGCATCGGGCGTGGTTCGCGAGCACGCGGCACTGTTGGTGTGGGAGCGTGAGAATTTGCGCCTCGCTAATATCGTTGAAGGTGCGGATGATGAAGTTGAGCCGAGCTATCAGCTTGCCAAAGGACAGCAATTTGTTGGCACTTTTCATACGCATCCTTATGTGACGGGTTGGTTAGGCATCCCGTTTAGCGAGGCTGATATTGCTAGCACGCTCGTGCACAAAGAAAGTATTGCGATACTTCATAGTGGCACTCAAATATACGCACTCGTACGCACGGAGATGACTCCTAAATTTGTTGAGTGGCAGGTTGTTGTGAACCAAGCACTCGAACTTTTCAAAAAATATAGCCGCTTTTGTTCTTTTCCCGGCACAGTTTTTAATATGAATATAGGAATGTTCGAACATTATAATTTGGGTTTTTATTCGGGAAATATTGCAGGGCAATTGATATTGGAGTTTCGACCATGATCAACGAATCTTTACAAGACAAAATCAAGCGTGGCGTAAAAGTCGATACAAGCCTGCATGAGCTTGAACGCGAGATACGCCGCGAGCGCGAAGCGCGGGGTTTGCCCCCAGAAGATCGCTCTTTTAACCCGGAAAAAATCATTGCCGAATGGCATCGTGAGCAGGGGTTAACTCCGCCGTCGGCACGACGTTTTCGCAAAAAGGCCCCGTCCCCAAAGGACAAACGCCATATTCGCGAGTTCGCGATTTTAATCGCGCCGGCGCCAGAGCATGGTTATTTGGCCTACTGTCCAGCGGTCAATGGCAAACGCTTGCATGGAGAAACGATAACCGAAGCACAAAGCAAAATGGCGGCTTATCTGAAGAGCCATCTTGGAAAACTCGTTGCGCAAGGCAAGCCATTGCCAAAGATGAGTGGGCGAATTAAAAAAATAAAGATCGCTATGCCCTCACTATGACACGGGCACAATAAAATGACCGAAGGTCTGCGCAAATTGAATCGTGATAAAAAAATACAAGCCATAATCTTGCACACGAATTATTTCTCGAAAAACACCATGACCCCTGACGAATGGACTGTCGTATAACAAGAGAAAGTTAAAATAGTTGTGATGAGAGTTTAAATAGGAAAACCATGTCCTTTCTCGAAAACATCGTTGCGCAATTTCCGGATAAAATCAAAATCATCCCGCACCCGCGCGGCGAGCATGTGCTGGAGGTGCAGCGCCAAGTTTTGCCGGAAGTCTGCGCCTACCTCAAAAATGCGCATGTCCCGCGCTTCAACTTCCTGATGGATTTGGCGGGTGTGGACTATTCCACTTTTGGTGCGCCAACGCAAGCCGCTGCCTATACTGGCGCTGCCGAACCGGTCATGAAGCCAACGCCGCCACAGGACTCGCGCAATGGCCGGCGCGAGCGTTTTGAAGTCGTTTATAATCTCTTCGCCTGGCCGGAAAAGCTTCGCCTACGCTTGCGAGTGCCGGTTCCGGATTTTGCACCGGAGCTGCCGACGGTCACCCATCTGTGGAGCGGCGCCAACTGGTTCGAGCGCGAAGTGTGGGACATGTTCGGCATTCGCTTCAAAGGCCATCCGGACTTGCGGCGTATTTTGCTGTACGACGAATTCAAAGGCTATCCGCTGCGCAAGGATTATCCCATCACGCGCCGTCACCCCATCGTTGACAATCAAAAAATGGCAGCAGCCCAAACCAACGGCCGCGCGCCGTTTCGTCTCAAACCCCGGCAGCACGGGCAAAACACGCAAAACATGCTGCTCAACATGGGGCCGTCCCATCCGGCGATGCACGGCGTCATTCACGTTTTGCTTGAGCTTGATGGCGAAAAAGTTCAGCGCGTGGCGGATGTCGGCATCGGCTATCTGCATCGCGCTTTTGAAAAGGACGCCGAGAATGTGACATGGACGCAGGTGTTTCCATATACCGACCGTTTGAATTATGTTTCGCCGCTCATTAATAACGTCGGCTACGCCATGGCGGTGGAAAAGGTGATGGGGCTGCAAATCACTGAGCGCTGCCAATATCTCCGCGTGCTCATGTCGGAAATTTCGCGCATCACCGATCATCTCACCTGCATCGGCGCGAACACGATGGAAATCGGCGCGATGACGGCGTTCCTTTATTTTGTCAAAGTGCGCGACATGCTTTACGAGCTGGTCGAAGAGATTACCGGCGCGCGGCTCACGGTTTCTTACGTTCGCGTCGGCGGCGTGAAGGCGGATTTGACGCCGGAGTTTCCCGAGCATCTGCGCAAAATACTGGACGAGCTGCGGGTCGCGATGAATGAAATGCACAAGCTGGTGACGCGCAATCGCATCTTTGTTGACCGCATGAAAGGCGTCGGTGTCGTCAGCAAGGAAACCGCAATTGATTACGGTTTTACCGGCCCATTTCTGCGCAGCACCGGCATCGATTACGACGTTCGCAAAGCCGAGCCGTACTTGGGATATGACCAATTTGATTTCGATGTTCCTTATGGTCAATACGGCGACAACTACGATCGTTATCTCGTGCGCATGGAGGAAATCGAGCAGAGCGTTCGCCTCATCGAGCAGTGCATGGAAAAATTGCAGCAGATGTCGGGCGCGCCGATTAATGTGGATTATGAAGGCATAGAGATTTCGGCCGATAAAATGGCCGATCTCGGCAAATTTGGATATACGAAAGGACTTTTGCAAACGCAGGCATTGACCGATCCGACGCTTTCCGGCGGCAATGCGTGGCTGCGCAACAACATTTTCCCAAATGCCAAAGGCGCGGTATTGCCTGCGAAAGAGAAAACGTATGGCAGCATCGAAGGCCTCATGAATCACTTTATGCTCATCATGGAAGGTTACGGCATTCAGCCGCCGACAGGCGAGGCCTATCAAGCCGTCGAAGGCGCCAACGGTGAGTTGGGTTTTTATGTTATCAGCGACGGCAAGGGTCAGCCCTATCGCGTGCGGGTGCGTCCGCCATGCTTCACGCTGATGTCGGGATTCCACAAGATGATTGAAGGCGATATGGTTGCGGATATAATCGCCACCTTCGGCACCGTGAATATGATTGCCGGCGAATTAGATCGATGAACGTAACCCAGACTGCCAGTCTGCGCTTTTACTGCGTATAGGAGAACTGAGTCCTTAAATGAATCTGAAATTATCCTCTCAGTTTTTGCAGCGCGTCAAAGAGGTGATGACGCATTATCCGAACAAGCAAGCGGCGCTGTTGCCGGTTCTGCACATCGTGCAGGAGGAAATGGGTTACGTTCCCGAAGAACTGGAAGCCGATATTGCGGAAATTGTCGAAGCGCCGGTCGTGAAGGTGAGAGAAGTTCTTTCATTTTATACGTTATTTAATCGCCAGCCGGTTGGCAAGTATCACGTGCAAATGTGCCGAACGATCTCGTGTACCCTGTGCGGACATCGCAGCCTTCTTCAATATATCAAAACCAAGCTCGGGATCGACGTGGGCCAAACAACGCCGGACGGCAAGTACACCTTGAGTGTCGTCGAGTGTCTGGCGGCCTGCGAAACGGCGCCAATGATGCAAATTAATGACAAATACTACGGCAATTTGACACCGCAACGGATTGATGAGATTATGGCGAGCTTGAGTTAATACTGAGGACTTACCTACTGATAAATCAAAAGTTTTACTTGAAGCGATCATCTCAAATATGCCATTTTCAACATTATTTACCGACGACAAGGGTGGCATTTTAACGCCCTTCATCAATAAGGATTGCCAACATCTCAAGAATTACTTGAATCTTGGCGGATACGAAGCTGCGAAAAGAGCGCTGAGTATACCCGCAGAACAAGTGATCGATGAAGTGACAAAGTCAAATCTCCGCGGACTCGGTGGTGCGGGCTTTCCAGCAGGCCGCAAATGGAGTTTTATTCCGAAAGACTCGCCCAAGCCCAAGTATCTCGTCATCAACGCCGACGAGAGCGAGCCAGGCACGTGCAAGGATAAATATATCATCATGGGCGCGACTCATGCTTTACTTGAAGGCATCATCATCGCGGCACGCGCTATTAATGCGCATGTGTGTTACATCTACATTCGAGGCGAATATGTTGAACCTGCGCAGATTATGCAAGCCGCCATAGATGAAGCTTACGAAGCCAAGATTTTAGGCAAGAACGTGCTGGGTAATGATTACACCCTCGACGTTTATATCCATCGTGGCGCCGGTGCTTATATTTGCGGAGAAGAAACGGCGTTGCTCGAATCACTCGAAGGCAAAAAAGGTTGGCCGCGCATGAAGCCGCCGTTTCCGGCTATCGAAGGCCTGTTTCGTAGTCCCACCATCGTGAATAACGTCGAGACCATTGCGTATGTGCCGATGATCATGAACAAGGGTTGGGAATGGTTTGCGAAGCTCGGCACCGAGCGCAATGGCGGCTACCGTTTCTATAGCATTAGCGGGCACGTCAATCGTCCTGGCGTATACGAGCTGCCGGTGGGAACCACATTACGAACGATGCTTGACGTTTATGCTGGCGGCATCCGCGGCGGCAAAAAATTGAAAGCTGCCGTTCCTGGCGGCTCTTCGTCTCCTCCGCTACGTCCGGAAGAGATCGACGTGAAAATGGATTTTGACTCATTGGCGGCAATTGGCTCAATGCTCGGCTCCGCAGGAATTATTGCGATGGATGAAGATACGTGCTTGTTGGATATGCTCATGGTGACATCGCGCTTTTATCATCACGAAAGCTGCGGCCAGTGTACGCCATGCCGTGAAGGCACCGGTTGGATGGATAAAATTCTCAACCGCATGTTGCGGGGCGGCGGGCGCATCGATGATGTGAACAACATGCCGGATATTGCCAACGGCATTATGGGCAACACCATCTGCCCGCTCGGCGACGCCGCGGCGATGCCGGTGCTCGGCTATTTCAAAAAATTCCGCGAAGAATTCGAATCGCACGCGAAGTTTGGCAAATGCCATACGGGGGAATTTACGAGTTGGAAGCCGGCGATGAAGGCGTAGTTGTTAAGCCGCGTAAATTTGTCTATTTGTTGGAATTTTGGTGGTCAAAATTTAGGATGAATCTATGACAGAAACCGAATTTGAACAGCTATGCGTAAAGGCCTTTGCTGAAATTTGTTCTAGGGCCAGATCGACAAATGAAGTACAGTTCTTGACAAGTTATTTCGCTTTTCATAGACAATTTGAGCACAATATTCTTTCATATAAATGCTAAACAGAAAAGCTTATGAAAGAAATCTACTACGATGCCGAGGGAGATATACTTACGGTTGATTTTCCCCGTGTCAAAGGAAAAGAAGAGCTCGGGCTTCAGTTAGCTGATAACATCGTTTTGTATGTTAATCCATCTGAAGAAAAGCCCGTTCACATGATTTTCCTTTCGTATAGCCGGCTTGTCGAATACACGCGCCGTACACCATTGAAATTGGATTTGCTGGCTTCGTATCCAAAACGTTTACAACGAACCGCGCTCAAGTTGATTCAGCAGCCACCGGTGTCAAATTTCTTAGAATTGAAAACTTCGGATACCGAGGCTTATCACGCTGTACGTGTAAAGAAATTGATCTTGGAACCAAAACTTCTGGAAGAAACCGCATAAGCAAAGTCATGCCAACGGTTTTACGAATTGGCTCATTTCGCTTTCATTTCTATTCAGATGCGATTTATTAAGAGAAAAGTATCATGAGCACCATAATCGTTGAAAAAGAAGTCGATGTCGAGCCAACCGCCATACTTGCGTGGGCAGAAGGACGAACTATTTTCCTGGAATTAACCGATGGACGCATTATCGGCTTTCCGGCCAATCGCTTTCGGATTCTGAAAAATGCGACGGATGAACAATTGCAAGAAGTGACGCTGCGTTTGGATGGTTACGCCCTGCGCTGGGAATCTTTAGATGAAGATATTACGGTGCCAGGTGTTGTGGCTGGACATTTTCAGCTAGCATACGAAGAACCCGAACTCTCAGAAGAAACCGCATAGACACAACCATGCCCACAATCACGATAGACGGAAAACAAATCGAAGTCGAGAAAGGCACGACCGTCATTCAAGCGGCGGAACGCCTCGGCATCAACCTGCCGCGTTATTGTTATCATCCTGGCTTGAGCATCGTTGGCCAGTGCCGCATTTGTCTCGTTGAAATTGAGAAAATGCCCAAGTTGCAAGTCGCCTGCTATACGCCGGTGACGGACGGCATGGTGGTGCATACAGAAAGCCCCAAAGCCGTGCGCGGCCGCAAAGATGTGCTCGAGTTGCTGCTCGTCAACCATCCGCTCGATTGTCCGGTTTGCGACCAGGCCGGCGAGTGCTACTTGCAAGATTATTACATGAAGATCGGCCAGTATGACAGCAAAATGGTCGAGGACAAGATCAAGAAGCACAAGGCGCTGGATATCGGCCCGCACGTCATGCTGGAT
The DNA here is from genome assembly GCA_022616415.1 of Candidatus Zhuqueibacterota bacterium. Lineage (GTDB taxonomy): Bacteria > Zhuqueibacterota > Zhuqueibacteria > Zhuqueibacterales > Zhuqueibacteraceae > Zhuqueibacter. The sequence goes on from JAKEEU010000206.1 coordinate 58,257, forward strand.
TCGGAGCGCTGCATTCTCTGCACGCGCTGCGTGCGTTTTTGCAACGAAGTGAGTAAGAGCTACGAGCTGGGCATTTTCAATCGCGGCGATCACGCCGAGTTGCTGCCGTACCCTGGCCGTCGCTTGGACAATCATTACTCGGTCAACACTGTAGATATTTGCCCCGTTGGCGCGTTGACCGAGAAGGATTTCCGTTTTGAAGCGCGCGTCTGGTATTTGCAACAGACCGAGTCGGTTTGTCCTGGTTGCAACACTGGCTGCAATATCTCAATTCATGCCAACACTGTTCGCGATCACCACGCTGAGGGCCGCCGTGTCGTGCGCTTGAAGCCGCGTTACAACGCCGACGTCAACAAATGGTGGATGTGTGATTTCGGGCGCTATTCATACAAACCGGTTGATGATCCATCTCGTATTACCGCGCCGATGCTCAAGCAGGGAAACAATTGGGTTGAGACCACGTGGGAGGTCGCGCTTGAGGCGGTGAGCGATAAGATCAAAAAAGTTTTGCCGATCAAAAAGAGCGCGCAAATCGGCATTTGGGTCTCGCCGCAGATGACCAACGAAGATCTTTTTGTGCTGCGCCATTTTGCCGCAAAGCTTGGCATCGATGCCCTCGCCACGACGATCGATCCGAAAGAGAAACCTTTTAGCGACAATTATCTGATTCGCGAGGACAAAAACCCCAACTCGCGCGGCGCCGCGGCGCTCGGTTACGATCTCGACATGCAGGCTTCGCGCGATCTGTATCGGCTGGCCTTTGATCGCATGTTGAGTGTGTTGATTGTCTTTCATCATGACCTGGCGCTTGGGTTTGATCCAGAGCATCTGCCAACGGCTTTGAACAACGTGCCGACGACCATCTTCATCGGGCCGAATCGCAATGCGACGAGTGAATTTGCGCATATTCTTTTACCTGCAGCCGCATGGGCAGAGAAAGACGGTACGTTCACAAATTACGCCGGCCGCGTGCAACGAATTCGTGCCGCTGTCGAGCCTTTGGGCGATGCGCGTCCGGAATGGATGATATTGAAACGGCTTGGCAAAGAGCTTGGCGTTTCAGTGCCTTATCTCGAAGCCGATGATGTTTTTGCGGCTATCAGCCAAAGTGTGCCAGCGTTTGCGGGATTGAATTATGAAATCGTCGGCAGTAATGGCGCAATGATGAAGAGTTAGCCGGTTAGCTCGTTCGCCTGTTTGCCCGTTTTTTAAACTGGCTAACCGGCCCAAAGGGGTACAGACATGGAACACGACAGCGCGTGGAAGGAAGTTTTGGAAAATTTGTTTGAGAGGTTTCTCTCGTTCTTTTTTCCAAACATTCATAAAGACATCGATTTTTCTCGCGGCTTTGAGTTTCTTGACAATGAGCTGCAACAAATCGCCGTCGAGAGCGAGAGCGGCAAACGCATCGTCGATAAACTCGTCAAAGTGTATCTTCTCGACGGCTCAGAGCAATGGCTGCTGATTCATATCGAAATTCAGGGATATGAGCAGACGGAATTTCCGGAACGCATGTATGTTTACAACTACCGCATCTTTGACAAATTCCGGCGCGAGGTGATCAGCTTGGCGCTATTGACGGATGAAAATCCGAATTTCCGCCCGAACGAATATTCCCGCTCGCGACGCGACTGGGGATTTGAAGTGCTATGCCGTTTTCCAGTGGTCAAGCTCATCGACTATCGAGAACAGTGGGCCGAGCTGGAAGCCAACCCGCATCCTTTCGCGATCATCGTGCGGGCTTATTTGAAGGCGCTGGAAATTGTTGGCAACGTACAGGAAAAGTATTCGTGGAAAAAACATTTTCTGCTGGAGCTTTATCAGGCAGGCATGGATCGCGAAACTCTTTGGGTTATTTACAAGTTCATTGATTGGATGATCAGATTGCCAAAGGAGTTGAACAAAGCGTTCGTTACAGAAATGAAAACCATCGAGGAGGCAAAACAAATGTCACTCATTACAAGCGCCGAAGAGGTTGGGCTGGAGAAGGGTATAAACTCACTCCAACGGGTCGTCGCCAAAACTATCAAACGCAAATTTGGAGCACTGGGGCAACAATTGGCCGAGCGTGCTCACAAGATAAACCGCTTGGAAGTTCTGGAAGATCTATCGGAAAAATTGTGGGACGTTCAGAATCTTACCGAAGCTGAAAAAATTTTCGACGAAATTGAGCTCTCGGCGAAATTGAATTAAGGATGATTTAAAACAACATGGCTGAAATCGGAATCGCATTAGCAAAAGGCTTCTTCTTCATTTTTATCTTTGTTTTTAGCACGGCGGCTTTGCTCACGTGGGTCGAGCGCAAGCAGAGCGCGGTGATGCAAGATCGCGTCGGCGCCAATCGCGCGGCCATTTTTGGTCTGCGCGTCTTTGGCCTCTTTCATATTATTGCCGACTCGCTTAAAATGTTCGTGAAAGAAGACTTCACCCCGCGCGGTGCGGAACGTTTTCTCTTTTCGATTGCGCCTGGCATCACGATGTTTTTCGCGCTGGTCGCGTTTGCCGCCATTCCCTTTGCCGACAAATTGGTGATCGGCGGGCGCGAAATCGTCATGCAAATCGCCAACCTGAACGTCGGTATTCTGTATGTTTTCGCAGTAATGTCAATGGCGGTTTACGGTGTCGTCATTGGCGCGTGGGCTTCAAATAACAACTATTCGTTAATGGGCGGCTTGCGGGCCTCGGCGCAAATGATCTCGTATGAAGTGGCGATTGGTGTTTCCATCATCGGCGTGCTGATGGTTTATCAGACGGTTGACTTGCAGGAAATCGTCCGCTCGCAAGGGGCGCTCATCGGCGGCTGGCTGCCGAAATGGGGCATTCTCTATCAGCCCATCGGCTTTTTGCTCTTTTTGACCACCGGCATCGCCGAGACCAAGCGCATTCCTTTTGATACGCCGGAGGGGGAGAGCGAGATCATCGGCTATCATCTTGAGTACAGCAGCATGCGCTTCGGCATGTTTTTTCTCACGGATCTGATTGAGACCGTGCTCATCGCTTGCATTACGGTAACGCTCTTTCTCGGCGGCTGGCAAGCGCCGTATTTGTTGCCGAATGGCTTTCATTTTCCGTGGGGCGGTGTCTGGCCGTTGTCAAATTTGACTGTCACCATTATGCAATTTCTCAGTTTTTCTTTCAAAGTCGCGTTTCTGCTGTGGTTCATGATGCTTATCCGTTGGACGCTGCCGCGCTTCCGCTACGATCAAGTGATGTTTCTCGGCTGGAAAATTCTGCTGCCGGTGGCGCTGGCGAATATCATCATCACGGCGGCGGTGATTGTGTTTGTGTGAAATTACGATAAGCCAGATCAGTATAACCAGAAACCGTTAAAAGGCAAAAACTTAAAGTGACGACTTCTTATCATTGGACCAAGTTCTGTATGGTGAACCTACTGGAGAAAATATGGAGAATACAATAACTTTTGATGAAGTTTTGGAAGCTGCCGATAAATTATCTTTGGCTGAACAAGAAACATTGTTGGATATTCTGCATCGACGTACCATCGCTCGGCGGCGGATCGAGTTAGCCAAAGAAGTTGAAGAAGCGCAGCGAGAATTTCAAGAAGGTCGCTGTCGCCGTGCTACTCCGGAAGAAATCGTTGCTGAAATACTGTCATGAAGAGAGAGCTATACTCATCACGGGTTATTTTGTAACGTCATTGCGAGCGTTTCTCAGCGAAGCAATCCTTTGAAAATCAAGAGATTGCTTCGGCAAAAAGCGCCTCG
>JAKEEU010000207.1 GCA_022616415.1 Candidatus Zhuqueibacterota bacterium
CGAGGCGCTTTTTGCCGAAGCAATCTCTTGATTTTCAAAGGATTGCTTCGCTGAAAAACGCTCGCAATGACGTTACAAAATAACCCGTAACGAGTATATCATTTCTCGGGTGAAAAAGGCGAACACGCTGTTGCGTTACCGGATCAATGCCATCAATGTGGTCGGATTTGTTGAGATTACAGGACCGGCAAGCGAGCGCCCAGTTCGATTCTTCATCCAGGCCATCTTTGGCGAGAGGAATGATATGTTCCACCTCGAACGGCATATTGAACACTGCTTCCGGCGCGTGACAATATTCGCAGCGATGTCCGGCACGCTCTGCCACCAAAGGATAATTCGAATTCATCTTGGCAATAGCTCAGGCGCGCTGGCCTGCTCGTTGGCTACTTTGTGACGCTCTCAGAATTTCAGCGGCTCGATCAATCGCGGCTTGCCATTCCGCATCGACAAGCGCTTCAAGCTCCTTGCGCTCTTCCAGAGCAAGCTCTTTTCCAGCCGCGAGGGCGGCATGAAAACGTTCCATCAATTCCTGAAGCCGCACCTGTTGCTGGCCGGTAAAAAAGGCATCCGGACGGAAGCGTTGGACAATGACAACTGTTCCATTGCCGTCTCCACTACTCGCCGCCACTAATCTTTCTATTGCATCCAAGGCGGCGCCTGGAGTGGCTCCAACCGCCTCCCAGTCACGACAGCGCGCACGGTAGGCGGCTCCCTCGGCATTTGCCTGCTCTTGAAGAATTTCAATTGTGTTCATTGGTGAAACCTTTTGTGAAGTGAAGCAAACCAAGTGTAGCATTGCACACCTAATATACTAAACTTCCTTTTATAATGCAAGTGCTGGAGAAGCATGTCAAAGCCGCAGCCGGATATCATCCGTCGCGAACTTGGGCCATTGCTTCGTTGCGCGCATAAAGTGCTTTCCCCTTCCCTAAAATTTTATCAACCACGAAATGTCGCGCAAAATTCCCTTGCGCTTTTGCTGTGGTTTTGCTATTATGTGCCTTCGAGATTTCAGACTCGACGTGAACGACACCGAACGCGAGGCGAGCATCATGAAAAATCGCGGCAGCGGAATTCTGCTGCACATCACTTCCCTGCCCTCGGCTTATGGCGTCGGCGATTTCGGGCCGGAGGCGTACCGGTTTGCGGATTTTCTCACCGAGGCGCAGCAATGCTTTTGGCAATTTCTGCCGCTGAATCCGACCCAAAGCATGTTGGGCCATTCTCCCTATAGCAGCCACTCCGCTTTTGCGGGGAATCCGCTGCTCATCAGCCCCGAGCTTTTGGAGCAGGAGGGGATTCTCCGCGCCGCCGATTTGCCGCGCGCGCCCTCTTTTCGCGATGGCCGCGTCGATTTTCCCAGCGTCATTGACTACAAAAAAAAACTGCTGGCGGCAGCTTGCCAGCAATACAAAGGCCGGCTGGCCAAAGACCACGAGTTCGAGCATTTTTGCCGCGAGAACGCGCATTGGCTTGATGATTACGCGCTGTTTGCGGTGTTGAAAGAGCATTTCCACGAGGCCGGCTGGGATAGCTGGCCGGTGGCGCTGCGCGACCGCGACCCGCAAGCTTTGCGCGAGGCGGAAAAACATTTTCACGACCAAATCCTGCCGAAAAAATTCGTGCAATATCTGTTTTACCGGCAATGGTTCGCGCTCAAAAATTATTGCAAGAACAAAAATTTGCAGCTCATCGGCGATTTGCCGATCTACGTCAGCTTCGATAGCGTCGATGTTTGGGCCAATCCCGAGCTTTTCAAGCTCGACGAGGAGAAGCGGCCGGTTGTTGTCGCGGGGGTGCCGCCGGATTATTTCAGCGCGACCGGCCAGCTTTGGGGCAATCCGGTTTTTAATTGGGAGAAGCTGCGCGAAACGCGATACGCCTGGTGGGCCAAGCGCTTAGAGCACAATCTCAAGCTGTGCGACATCATCCGGCTCGACCATTTCCGCGGCTTCGTGGCGTACTGGGAGGTGCCGGCCGGAGAAACAATGGCGATCAACGGCAAATGGGTGGAAGCGCCGGTGGAGGATTTTTTCAAAATTATGTTCCGCCATTTTCCCGGCTTGAAAATTATTGCCGAAGACCTCGGGGAAATCACACCGGACGTGCGGGAATGGATTCACCGCCTGGGCTTGCCGGGAATGCGGGTGCTGATGTTCGCATTCGGCGACGATCTGGCGACGAACCTTCATGCGCCGCACAACTATCCGGAAAATTGTGTGGTCTACACCGGCACGCACGACAACAACACAGTGCGGGGGTGGTTCAAAAACGAGGCCGGCGCCGAAACCCGGCAGAAACTTTTTCAATATCTCGGGCGTGAGATTACCGGGCCAACGGTGCATTGGGAGTTCATCCGGCTGGCGATGTCCTCGGTTGCCCAAATGGTCATCATCCCCATGCAGGACGTGCTGGGGCTGGGCGAAAAAGCCAGAATGAATTTTCCCGGCAAGCCGGAGGGCAATTGGGGGTGGCGGCTGCGCGCCGGGCAAGTGACGCCCGCACTCGCAAAAAAACTGGCGGATTTGGCAAAAGTTTATAGCAGAATCTAAAGCGCATGACATGAAAAGCAAACATTTGAAAAATCGCTTGCAAAGCTCGGCTCATATCATTATATTCTTTTAAACTTGAGGTATGAGTTTAGTGGTCTGAACCGGAGTGCAATGCTTTAGCATTGCAAAATTGAAGTTTTGCACTCCAAGTTCACGTGGCTAAATTCATTATTAAATAATCTCCTCATCCCACCCTCTGGTTTCGAAGCTGCCGAGTTTCCTCTGTTTAATTCTCTCTAACATTTGGCGTGGGTATAACTACAATTTACGCATGTTTAAAAAGCTGAAAATTTCCCTGCTCACTCGGTACATTTCCGTCTTCATGGTTCTGTCTGCCTGCGCTCGTGAAGGCTTCCCGCCGGGCGGCCCTGAAGATCGAACCCCACCGCAACTTGTTGAGGCTGCACCGGCTAAAAATGCCACGCGAGTGCCGCTTTCGACTCATCTTGAATTTACGTTTAGCGAAAAAATCGATCACGCCAGCTTCGAGCAGGCGCTTTTCATTTCACCGGCGCCGGTGCAGAACGAGGACAAGAAACTGCGTTTTCGCTGGCGTGGCCTGCGCGTGGAGGTGGGTTTTCCGGATTCACTGCGGCCAGAGCGCACGTACGTGGTGACGCTCGGCACGGACGTACGCGACTTGCGCAACAATCGGTTGGCGAGCGCGTTCTCGCTGGCTTTCAGCACCGGCGACAGCATTGATACCGGCGAGATTCACGGCAAGATTTTTCATGAGAAGCCAGCCGGCATTTTGATTTTGGCTTACTTGTTGGATGCCGGAAGTGATACTGCGCGAGCGGAGCCGAATCCCGCCCACGATCGCGCGGAGTATTTCACTCAGGCCGGCACGCAGGGCGATTTCGTGTTGCCTTATCTCAGCGACGGGCGCTACCGCATTTTTGCGCTGGAAGACCGTAGCGGCGACCGCCTCTACAATCTCGGCGAAGAAGCGATTGGCGTGCCGCCGCGTAACATCGTGCTATCGCCATCGCAGCGCAGCATTCACGATCTGAATTTCCGGCTCGCGACGGAAGACACACTGCGGCCAACTTTGAGCGCGGTGACAGCGGTCGATCAAACACGTCTCGAGCTGCGTTTTGACGAACGCGTGATGCCCGGAGATTCGCTTTGGCAGGGAAAGCTACGAGTGGCGAGCGCAACGGGGGAGTCGTTGCAGGTTCTGGGCACGGCGCCGCATCCGCTCGATCTGCAGCAGGTTCACGTGCTCACGCAACCACAGCAGGCCGTGAGTTTCAAAATTTTTTTAGAGCAAATTTTGGATGCAGCCGGCAATACGCTCGATTCACTTTCGCGCCAAATGGAGTTCACCGGCAGCGCGAAGCCGGACACGACGCGGCCGCGATTGGTAAAAATCACGCCGGCAGATAGCAGCCGCAATGTGCCAGTCACTTCCACGGTGGAAATGATTTTTTCCGAAATGATGGAAAACGGATTTGCTCTCATTAATAATATTCCCAAGAAAACCGCGACTGCTGCGTGGCCGTTACAGGTGCAGAACGCGAGCGGCAAGCCCGTGCCGGGCAAAGGCGAGTGGCTGAATCCATTTCAATTTCGTTTCCAGCCGGACACGCTGTGGCAAAGCCGGACGCAGTACGTGGTGACGATTCTGGCGGATTCGACGTTTGATGCGAGCGGCAATGCGCTTTTTGATACGACGGGGAAAATAACTTTTTGGACGCTGAATGCGGACACGCTTACGGCTATTAGTGGAAAGATTACGGATGCGCAGCCGGATGCAACCGGAACCGTGCATCTTACGCTGCGGCAAGTTGGTGCAAGCGCGAGTGGGGCGAGCGCGTCGCCGAGAGCGCCATCATCAAGTTCGGGGCCTGCATACAATGCGGTCTTGGCAGAGCTGGGGGCTTATCGTTTCGAGCATATTTTGCCGGGGCTTTATCAGCTTGGGGGATTCCGCGACGCGAACCGGAATGGCCGTTACGACTTCGGCGCAGCGTTTCCTTTTTTGCCGGCGGAGCGTTTCGTGGTGTGGCCGGATACCATCAAGACGCGTTCGCGATGGCCGAACGAGGGGAATGATTTTGTCCTCCCATAAGCCAATCTCAAAAATCTTCTTACTTGACTTTGTTTCAGTTATTTATTATTTTGACAGAGTATTTTGAGGTGATGTGGGTAACTGGCCTGCCAACTAAAACGTTGTTATATGCAAGAAATCGACCATGCTATTAAAACGGTTTTTTCATTAAATCCGAACTGTTTTTTGGATCTGACCTTTGGCAGCCAGCGTAAAACTAAGTTGAAAGAGATTGCCGATCCGCAAATCAATGTACCGGAGTTGCGCGCCGATAAAGCGGTGATCGTAGAAGATCAGGGCAAAGAGTATTGTATCATTTATGAGGCCATGCTGCAACCGGATCAGAGCGAGTTGCCCACGTTCGCGTTGAAAGCCTTGGGCAATCAGTACATGAGCCGACAACCGACTTTGGTTGTCATCGTTTATCTTGAAAAGAGGAAGTATGCGTCTTTCCCCAACTATTTTGAAAATCGGCTCGGCGATCTGGCGACGCAATTTGTATGCAACAAGATTTTGCTATGGGAGCACAAAGATAGAATCTTAAACGGGGAGTTAAAGGAATTGGCGCCGTTTCTGCCGTTGCTTTACGAGCGGCCTGATCCTGGTCTCATCGAGGTTCAAAAGAGCCTGTTGGCACAAACGCCGGATCCAAAAGTGCGCGCCGATTTGACGGCAACGGCTATACTGGTTGATATACGTGCATTCGGCGCAGAGATCGTACTAACTAAATTTTCAAGAAAGGAACTAAAAATGTTGAAAGAAACGAGTATCGTTCAAGAATGGTTGACAGAAAGTCAACAAGAGGGCAAGCGGGAGGGCAAACGGGAAGGCAAGCTTTCTCTGCTTGAGGTCATTCTTGCCCAAAAGCTTGGCGCTCTTTCTCCCGAGCTGATGAGAAAATTGCAGAAGCTCAACGACGCGCAATTAAATCGCCTGGGCCTGGCGCTGCACCGCATTAACAGCCGGAAAGCATTGCAAGCCTGGTTGCAGAATGGCGCTTCCGGCAATGACAACAAGTAATGCTTGGGCTTTGCAATAACAAATCCGTTATTGCCGTCCTTGTCGGCCTCGCGCCATCACCCACATAAAAATCTTAATTACGCTATTTATTTTTCAGCAATCTGTGGGTTTTGTGTGTATGTTAAAGAATGGTTACAATCTTAGTTTGAGTATCAACCGGAAACATTGTCTCACCTTAAAACATTTTATTTCGCTTTTGCCATTCTGAAGCGTTTGCTCCCGACCATCAAACCGCGCTAAATCCAAATTAATGAAGCCTCCAATGCTGTGAAAAATTTGCCGAGGTGGTATGCAGTTTGCAAATTGGAACTACGTTCATAATTAACCTTGTGCGGATCGTTTAATCCCGACTTTCTTATAAGGAAGATTAAGGAAGATCGGAGTCGGTTGGCGAATTCGCGCGTTACGAATCCACAGGGGTTGTTCACGCAACTTTGAGACGCATCAGATGGACGCCAAAAGACTTTCCTACCTTGTTCCGAGGATCGTGCAAGGGGGATACTCCCAAGGGGAGCTCGTCGAATTCATTAATCTGGTTCAGAAAATCTCCCTCAGCTATCTGAAATACCAGGAAGTGATCGGCAAACACATTCGCTGGGAACGCCGCGGCAAAAGCGGCGAGCTCGAAGACATGGCGATCGACTGTGTGGCCGGTTTGTTCATGCGCAACGAAGCGAACGAGTTCGTGCAATTGCGCCGGTATTTCGGGCCGTATCTGGACGGGCGCGGCGAGCTGAACGACGTCGAGCTGTTGATCATGCTCCGCCGGTTGGTCATCAAAAAAACCAAGCAGGAATTGTCCCGCATTTTCAAAGAGCGGGATCCGGAGGGAGCGAAAATCATTCGCAATATTCGGGTAGCGGTTAAAAACGCCAGAGATTTGGGGATTTTCCGCGAGATGGGGCGCGAGTATATTTTCCTGCGCCACGGCGCCGGCTCACGCATTGCCATGAACGCCGAGGCCGCGAAAAAGAAAATCCCCTGCCTTTCATCAGATTCAACAAAAAAGAGAGTTGGGGCGAAAGTTCCGGCTTTCGTGAAGGAGTCCGCTCAGCCCGAGCCGGTGAACGCCGTGCAGGCGGTCAAGGCCAGCGAGCTGACGGACGACGAATTGGTTTACTTGCGTAAAAGCAAGCCCAGTATTCCGGAAAAAACGCTCAAAAATCAATATCTGGATCTCTACACGGCCAAAGACCACGTTTCTACGACCATACGCAAGATGCTCTCGGTGGTGAAAACCGACGAGCGCTTTCAAAATTTCCTGCCGACGGACGTCGTGGCCCGCCTGATTCGCCACACCAATCTCGAGATGGTGCGCTCGCGGCTAATCGCCCAAATTGAAGACGTGTCGCCGCTCGACTACGTGCGGTTGAAAGAAATCGAGCGCGCCAAAAAGAGAGTCCTCCAGCGCGTCCGGCAGAAAATCCACAGCCAGTACGTCGCCAGCGGCAAGGTTTCGCCCGAAAAAGGGGAAATCTATTTTAAGACGCTGGCCGACGTGCTCGAAGACATTACCCACAGCAAAAAGATTGAGTCCTACTTTCGGCACTTGCGCAAATACATTCCGGATTTGACTCAACGCCGTTATCGTGAAGAAGAGCGCACGATTTTTGAGTATCTCGGCAAATTGACCAAAAAATGGTTCCGCGAGCTGCTCAAAGACCTGCTCTGAAATTACGAAAATGTTTCAGCCCTCTTTCAAAAAAGTGCAAGGGAAAAGTGGGATGAATTTCCGTGAAATCTAGGGATTGCCGGTATGTATTAGGTGATTTTAACAGGCTTCCTTAGCTGACAGACCGCTATCGAGGTCGGCGCGCTTTGCCTACGGCCGTAGGCTCTCCGCACTGCTGCCAAGAATCGGTTAGGCGCGGGCCGGAGAAAGCGGCCATCGGGGCGAACCTGCTGAGCCGCGGGTTTGCGGGCGTTGCCTATACTCGTTAATAGGGTTGTTTTTTAGTGGTCATTGCGAGCGTTTCTCAGCGAAGCAATCCTTTGAAAACCAAGAGATTGCTTCGGCTCCGCCTTACGGAGTCCCGAAAAGCGGGACAAAAAACGCCTCGCAATGACAGTAAATTACTACTGAACGAGTATAATGACATCGTCGCGTGCGGGCTGCGCCCGGAGGGAGTGGTCTCTCGGTGATATGGAAAATCGCCGCAATCCCTAACTTTTCACGAAATTAGCATGAAAAACAACCTGTCGCGCTTTTGGAGAGATGAGGGGCAATACTGGGAGGCAATTGAAGAGCGCTGCCCGGATGCTGGGCTGTTGGAATACATCCTGCTTTCGGCGCACCATGACCGTAAGTTGTTCGAGCAGTTTCAACAGCATTTTTTGGTCTGCGATACTTGTCAACGGCGCATTAGCCTGATCGAGCTGTATTACGTCATTCTCGATCGTGAAATCCGGCAGGCGGTTTCTCCTGCCGTGGTCGACATGGCGCAAAAACTCGCTGAAGCCGAACAGGCTTGACACGGCGGACAGCCGGTCAAACCAATCGTTGGCGCTGTGCGTTTGTGTGAGGTGCGGTGAAGACTGCATTTGCCGGACAGTAAGAAGATTTGTTGGCGCCGTTTGCACGCAAAGCAATGTGGTCGTTCCTCCATTTTCCAGCTTTATGGAAGCCGGCCGAGTGAAGCCGTCGCCGAATATTTTTGCACGTTGTTTGGCGGCGGCAGCACCGGCCGTTTCCATACCCGCCGGATCTTAAAGCCGAAAACAGCGCTTTTAGGTCCGTTGACCTCCCTTTTTTCAGCCAGGGTTAACTTGAGCTAAATCAGGATAAATCCTCCAGGTGCGACCTTCTTTGTCCTTAATAAAAAAAACTTGACTGGCGGTAAGATTTCCTGTATATTGGTTTGATCAGGAGGCGGGATATTAAAATTTGTCATTTCGTGCTTTTCAAATTTGTAAAAATCTGAAGGCATAAAATGGGCAACTTGTTTTATCTCACCTCCTAAATTTTTTGTATACCTTAATTTTGCACATACAAAAGTCAAACCCCGATTTTCCTTTGATTGCAAAAACTCATCGATGGTGGTTTGGAATATACAGTGCAAAATCGGGGTACTAACAGGAAACGGCAAATTTGCGGCGAACACATGGACAATCCTACTATTCTTGTTGCAGACGGCGACCCGAAGAACCTGCAGATTCTTCGCGAAAGCCTCGAGGCCTCCGGCTTTGAAGTGATCGTGGCCTCGGACGGACTGCAAGCCTGGCAAAAAATTTCTTCCGACGTTCCGGATCTCATCCTCTCGGAAGTCAATCTCCCCAAGCTCGACGGATTTCAACTGCTCGAAAAATTGAAAGCCGATCCGGTTACCTCGTCGATTCCGTTGATGTTTTTGACGAATCGCCGCGAGCTGCAGGATCGCGTGCGCAGCTTGCGCGGCGGCGTCAAAGATTACATGATCAAGCCGCTGCACGTCAAGGAAGTCATCGCGCGGGTGCGCATGATCCTGCGCCGCATGGAGCGCATCCGCGAGGAAGAAATCGAATCCAACCGCAAGCTCGCCGGCCGGCTGGAGGAGTTCAGCGTCATCGACCTCATCGAAAATTTCGGCATGGAGCGCAAGACCGGCATTTTGACGCTGTACAACGCCAACAACCGCAGCGGCGAAATTTATTTTCGCGACGGCGCGGTGATCAACGCCTCGCTCGGAAATTTGCGCGCCGAAAAAGCCGTCTACCAAATGCTGCCCTGGAAGCGCGGCCATTTCACCATGACGTTCAAGGAGATCAACGTGCCGGACGAGATCGCCGTGAGCAACCTCGGCTTGCTGCTGCAGGGCTTCAAGCGCATGGAAGAGCGCGAGCGCATGTTCAAGATGCTGCCCTCGCCGGAAACCACCTTCGTCACCACCGAGACGTTTCGCAGCATCATTCAAAAGCGCGAGCTGACCACCGACGTGGCGAAGTTCATCGCCCTGGTCGACGGTAAGCGTGACATCTTGCAGATCATCGACGAGAGCACGTACGACGACATCAAAACGCTCGAGCGGTTGGTGAAGCTGTATCAGCAGGGTTTCATCAAGCCGAGCAAAACCGCTATGGCCGGCGACGAAGAGCTGGGCGACATCGTGACCTCGATTGCCGAGCCCAAAATCATGGAACAGTTCGGCCTCGGCAACAATCGCGGGTCCAAACCCGTCGCTCGGCAAACGCCGCCTGTTCGCCCGATGCCCACGCCGTCGACTCCAACGCCGGCATCGCGGCCCCAGATTTCTCGCGTTCCGGAATCGACCCCGTTTATGCCATCCGAGAGCAATTCCAAGGCGGATTTTCCCAAGCCCTCGCGTGAGCCGGCTAAAAGTCTCGAGCCGCCGATCTCGAAATTTCCGCCACCGCCGGAGGTGTTTGATGACGAAGCCGGCGAAATCAGCGAGGCGCCCATTTATCTCGAGCCGTTTGGCGAGGATGCACCGCCGGAAGAGCCGGCTCCAAGCCTTCCTGACAAATCACGCGAAGTGCCGGATAAAATCGAATATCGTCCGCCTGCAAAAATCGATCTCACCGCGAGAACCGGCGACGCAGCCGAAGAAGAAATGCCGGAGCCGGAGCGTTTGCCGATAGATTTGAGCGCGTTGATGCAAAGACCGACCGCGCCGCCACCAGTGACAGTTGACAAGCCGGCGGAACCGGCGCCAGTATCGCCGCCTGCAAGTCCGACTCCCAAGGTTGAGGCGAAGATCGACAAGGCCGATGAGGCACCGCCAACTATAAAACCGGCTACGCCCACACCGCCTTCGCCGCCATCCGTACCGGAGCTGGAGATCCTCGACGAGTTGATTCCGCCTTCCGCAAGTGAGAAGGCTGCGGAGAGCGAGAGATTTGACAAGCCGGTTGCTGCGCCATTCTTCGGCGCCAAGCCAAAAGAAACTGCGCCCGAACCGATTTCCGAGCCAATACGCGAAACACCGGAACCGGAGCCGATTGGTGCGCCATTGCCGGAAGCGAAAACCGAAGTGATCGAAATTGTGTCGCCAACGCCGGAAGTTGTCGCGCCGGGCGAACCGGTCGCGCCTTCACCAACAATGCCGCTGATGGATATTCCTCCCGTGATGCCGGAGGCGCCGTCGACAAGCATACCAGCAATGGTGACACCGCAAGCTTTTGTGCCTTCGCCGCTGCCGAGTGAGCCGGTCGCTCCGCCTGCTCCAGAGCCGCCAACGAGTGAGCCGCCGGTTGCAACGCCGCAAGCTTTTGTGCCTTCGCCGCTGCCGAGTGAGCCGGTTGCTCCGCCTGCTCCAGAGCCGACGACGAGCGAGCCGCCGGTTGTAACGCCGCAAGCTTTCGTGTCCGCGCCGGTGCCGAGTGAGCCTATTGCTCCGCCGCCAGCCGCGCCACCAAAAGTGGAACCGCAATTTATTGCGCCCGCACCGGTGGCGCCGCCAACACCGGCGCCTGTGGCCAAACCCGGATACGGCGAAGCAATAACCGCCTGTCTCAAACAGTTGCTCAACAGCCGTCCGGCCTCGCAACCCAAACTGGTGATCATCGGCCGTGAAGGCGCGCAAGTTTCGCCGATGGTGCGGCACCTGCTCGGCAGCGAATCCAGCTTGCGCAAAATGGAAAGCGCCGTGTTTCAATATCTCGAAATTGGCGAGCGCAAGGTGGAGACGCAGCCGTTCGAGATCATCGGCATTTCCATGGAGAAACAGTTCTCGCGCCTTTTGGACGCCGCCGGCGCGGATTTGATCGGCTGCATCGTCGTCGTCGAAGCGCACCGCAAAGAAGGCCTCGAATATTTGAGCTATTTGCTCAACATGCTCAAAACCGTTTACCGCCGCCCGCTCGGCATCGCCGTCATCAAATCCGCCGAGCAGAAAAACATGGCCACCGAAACGCTGCGCGACCTGCTTAACCTCGCGCCGGCGGATTTCGTGCAAGAATGCATGCCCGTCGACCGCGCCTCGGTCACCGAGTTTTTGAAGGGATTCACGAGTGAGGGGAACTTGCAGAGGTGGGCGCCGGCTGAGAGGAAGGAGGAGGGCAGATAAATATATTCTTTTAGCCACGCTCTTATGTTAGATTAGAAGAAAAATGAGCGAAGGAAAATCTTTTATCGATTTTGGTGAAATTTCAAAGCCGGCGACGGTTTTGATCAAGAAAATATTCGATCTTATTGGCGGATATTTTAAACCTTATCAAATCAAACGAGTCGCCAAAGCAGAGGCCGAAGCTGAAATCATAAAAGCCCAAGCCCAAATTGAAATCACCGATCTTCAACGTCGAGCATTAAGTCGATTTATTACTGAAGAGGCTCGAAAGCAAGAGAACATTGAGAAAATTGCTCAAAAGGCGCTTCCACTATTAAAAGAATCTTCGAGACCCGAAAACATTGAGGATGATTGGATAGTCAATTTTTTCGATAAGTGTAGGATTGTTTCGGATGAAGAAATGCAATCTCTATGGGCAAAGGTGCTTGCAGGTGAAGCAAACGCTCCAGGAACGTATTCAAAGCGAACGGTAAATTTTTTAAACTCCATCGACAAAATCGATGCAAAACTCTTTATTTCTTTATGTGGATTTGGTTGGGATTTCGGCGAAATTGCACCATTAATATTTGATGTTAAACTACCTATCTA
>JAKEEU010000208.1 GCA_022616415.1 Candidatus Zhuqueibacterota bacterium
CGAGGCGCTTTTTGCCGAAGCAATCTCTTGATTTTCAAAGGATTGCTTCGCTGAAAAACGCTCGCAATGACGTTACAAAATAACCCGTAACGAGTATAGTTTGATCAGGTGATAAGTGCTTGCCAGCGATCACCTCCTTCTTCGGAATTCTTGTTTGTCCAGATTTGAAATGTTTCTGATCGAAGGTGATCGATGCTGCACTGAGGTAAAGTCGATCATGAACAGCCGGCAGGGAGGCGTGAATCCTGCACGTGCTATGATGATTTACCGTCAAAGCACCCGCTTTGCGCAAAAATGCCGGCTATGGCGCCAGGGCGATGGAATCCGGATAAACCATGAGGCTATGGCTCCAAGCGCTGTCTTCACGACTGATTCCGGTTATGCGAAAACTGCCGGCCGTCTTGCTGCTCAGGACAAATTTCCCGGCGCTGCTGGCGTCGAAATTAATGGTATCCAGCGTGATGGCGATGAACGTGCCTCCGCCACCCCCGAGCTGAGCCGGACGGCGGTACCATCCTTGGGCGCGCGCCGCTATGCTCGCGAGCGCGTCACGAACCTCGTCCTGATTGGCGGCGAGGCTGTTTTCACTGAACATGTCGATGCCGATGACAATCGCCATGCCGATAACAACGGCCGCCAAAATCAAGAGTAACAGTTGCTGCTGGCCCATAACTACGCTTCCTCCGTTTCTGACTCACAAGAAGCCATTTGTTCTCTCTCAATCACAACCTGGGGTTATATAGAGTATTACCCTGAAAAAACTATCATGACCGTGAAGTTTTTTTTTGCACCACAAAGGCACAAAGGGCACAAAGAAAAACCTTTGTGAACTTTGTGCCTTTGTGGTAAAGTTTGGTTGCGGCCAAAGCTGCGTTACGAGAGTTGGGATGAAAGAACTGACCGGCCGCAGCACGATTACATCCTGTAGAGGCAGTCCGAAAATCCATGCTCTGTGCCTTGAGCGGCCGGCCGGTCATTCCATTCTGCTGCCCCAATAAAAAACGCCCATCACACGAGCCTGAACATCACTCCATTGATGGGCGTCGTAAAGGGGTGAGATTTTTCAAATCTCACCGGGTCATCCATACAACAACTTATGCCGGTAAAATGGCTAAGTTATTTTATCTCACCCCCTAAAGCGTTTTATAGTATTACCCTGAAAAAACCATAACAACCGCAAAGATTTTTACACCACAAAGACACAAAGCTCACAAAGAAAAAAACAATTAGATTTTCTTTGTGTCCTTTGTGCCTTTGTGGTTAAGTTTGGTTGCGGCCAAAGCCGCGCTACGAACGTCTTCAAGTATCCTGGAGGCGGCAACCCTGTTATGAAGCCGAACGTTTAAGCATGATTTTTCACACAGCGTTGTCGGCCCTAGCGAGTGCTATAAAATCAATTTCAAAAAAAATCAAATTGATGTTTATTATTTCGCAAAGCTTGTGCCATGAACGACGCCGGTCGTTGACGGATGGCACGATAAGGTTTGCCGCGCGCCGCAACGATGATTTGTCAAGGACTTACGAGCAGTTACGATTCCGTGGCTGATCTCACGAAGCGGCCGAAACGACTCGACGCGCATTTAAACGCCGGGTTGTTAAGGTGGTGAAAAAATCCTGAGAAAGAATTGTAAGAACGGAGGCGTTTTGCGTAAGAGGCAAGGCCTCGGCTGCTAAAATTTTTCGCATCAACTGCGCGAACTTTGCGCACGGAAAACAAAAAGATATTTCCTTATGAAGACCTACAAAGACCGCAGGGAAAATTTTGATATGGCAGAATGATTGAACGGCAGAATAATTAAGCTCACTTATACAACCAAACTCAGAAAAAAATTCTGAAAGTTTTGTGCCTCCAACTGATAGAAGAAGACCAACGGATAATCCCGCCAGGCGGGACCAACGGACATAGGTGACAGATGTTGGGTTTCAATTCACGAGGGTTTGATTCAGGCCGTTTGGACATATA
>JAKEEU010000209.1 GCA_022616415.1 Candidatus Zhuqueibacterota bacterium
CGAGGCGCTTTTTGCCGAAGCAATCTCTTGATTTTCAAAGGATTGCTTCGCTGAAAAACGCTCGCAATGACGTTACAAAATAACCCGTAACGAGTATAACATTGGCTGGATTTACTCCCAAAAAGGAGAATTGGATAATGCCCTAAGTTTTTACAATAAGTCCGAAAAGATTTTTGCTTCGGTTCTCGGCTTCTCCTATTATCACCTCGCCGAGGTTTTTCTCCACACCCAGCAACCCGACAGCGCGCGGTATTATGTTGCAAAGAGCCTTCTCCTCCGGCAGGCTTTGCGAGAGGCGGAGAACGTCAAACAGACGCAAAAATTGCGGGAAAGAATTCTGTCGGCGGGGCCAAAATCGCGCAAGAAATAGAGTCGCGCTTGCATTTTGCGTTTGCAACGGTTAAATTAGAATGAGCAAATCCTGGGCATATCCGAAGTCAAATTAGCGAGGTGAAGAATGATTACCAAAGAATTGGTCAAGGCTGAGGTCGAAAAGGTTAAAGACGATTATTTGGAAGTGTTATACAAAATCATCAAAATCTTTGAAGCGCCGCGCGACGTCAAGTTAACCAAAAGCATTGCCCAAAGAGATGGAGAACTCGAGTGGCATGCTTTTATTGCACAAACTTATGGCTGTTTGGCGGACAATCCAATCGACCGTGGCGATCAAGGTGTATATGAAGTTCGCGAGGCCTTTCAATGACCTATTTACTCGATACCAACACTTGTATCAAATATCTGAATGGAAAATCAGAGAACATCCGGCAACGTTTGGAAGGGTCGCAGCCGCAAGACATCGTTCTCTGCTCGGTGGTCAAGGCGGAGTTGTTTTATGGCGCAATGAAAAGCGCGAATCCTCAGAAAAATCTGGCCAAGTTACAACCCTTTGTGAGCCGCTTTGTTTCATTTTTCTTCGATGACGTAGCCGCCGAAGTATATGGCCGAATTCGAGCCGACTTGGAAAAATTAGGTACACCGATTGGGCCGAATGATTTGCTGATCGCTGCTATCAGTGTCGCCAATGATGTCACACTTGTCACCCACAATACACGAGAGTTTAGCCGAGTTGCAGGCTTGAAGTTGGAAGATTGGGAAATTTAATGGCGGCAACTTTGGCAGCACTATGCTGGCGAAAAATACCCAAAAACTGAAAACGGCTTTGGCGCCAATCCAACTCGATAGAGGCTGGAATGATTACTTTAACGGTTGCTATACAGGTCCCGAGGGCACATCATGTTATGGTCACTGACGATACACTAACGGTTAACTTGTCTGATGGACGCTCTATTGCGGTCCCTCTTGCTTGGTATCCTCGCTTGTTGCGTGGCAAAGCCGAGGAGCGCAACAACTGGCGTCTGATCGGTGAAGGTGAAGGAATTCATTGGCCCGATCTCGACGAAGACATCAGCGTTGAGAATGTGATTTCGGGCAAACCTTCGGGTGAAAGCCAGCGTTCGTTTAAGCAATGGCTTGAAGGGCGGGCGGCACCAATCAAACAAGAACGAAACATTGTTACGGCCTGAATGCGTTTGCAGCGGTTAAATTAGAATGAGCAAGTCCTTATAACAAATAACCGTGGGTAGAAACCATGAACAAATTCGAATCACTCGCTATTCAGCCGAATGTTTATTACACGCTTGAAGAAACGGCGGGGTTGCTTCGCGTGTCTCGACAGGCCGTTTTGCGGCTATTGCAATCACAGCGGGTATATGGCATAAAAATTGGCAAAAACTGGCGTGTCTTGGGCGCGGCGCTGCTCGACCTGTCTGATCGCAGTGAAACGGATGCCGCGCTGGTTTCTGATTGGCTGCAGGCATCAAGCCGGTCGCTGGCCGAAGTCTGGGACAACGAGGAAGATGCAGTTTATGACAACTTATGATCGAGGCGACGTTATTTTCGTTGAAATCGCGTTTAGCGGCGCGGTAGGCCGCAAACGCCGGCCTGCGGTAGTGATCAGCTCAGACGCTTTCAATACTGCGGGCATCAAACTCATTGTAGCGGCTATAACGAGCAACGTGTCGCCTCCTTTTCGTCCTGGCGATACTCTGCTTAAAGATTGGAATGCCGCGGGTTTGCTCAAACCATCGGCAGTGCGTGGGGTTTTGGCGACGGTGGACAAGGCTGATGTTGTGCGCAAACTTGGCAAATTATCAACCGGCGATTTCACTATGGTCGAGCAAAGCATTGCAAACGTTTTGGGATTTCTCGCCTCGACGACAGCATCGACGCCGTGAAACCCATCAAAGCCGTTCAAAGGAGAAAATCATGGCCTACATGCGCGGCAACTATTATTTGTGGAGCGACGGAGATAATCTCCACATCTGGGTGGCAGACGGCTACGATGGCTGGGACGAAGCCGGCTGGGCCGTTGATGATGATGGCGAGAGAAGTGCGGATCATGTGAATGCCAGTGGCGTGAGCATACCCGAAAAAGTGATGGATGCGTTTGTGATGATGCGACTGGCGCAAATGATCGACGAAAGCCTTGTTGGCAAAGCTATTGACCGTGCCATTGGCGAATATGGCGGCAACTTTGGCAGCACGATGCTGGCCAAAAACGCCCAAAAGCTGAAAGCGGCTTTGACGCAAATCAAACTCGATAAAGACGATGGTACAACAGCTTAAAAATTTCTACCGCGAAGCCACCTCCGAAGAGCGCGAGCGCTATGAGCAAAGCCTTTACGCTTTGCAGGTCAAGGTCTTTGAGGTCGCCAAAGTTTACGATGACAAGCTTTATCTCACCGGCGGCACGGCTTTGTCGAGGTTCTATTTTCAGCATCGGCTTTCGGACGATTTGGATTTCTTCACCACGACCGACGATTTGAAGCTCATCGCCAATGATTTCGTCGCCAGACTGCAAGCGAACGGGTTGGCTCCTGAGATCGACAAGCTGGACGTTTACTTCGCCAGGATTTTTGCCGAAGAGAAAGGCCTCAAATTAAAGATAGAGTTTGTGCGAGAATTCAATCTCTACGGCAAGCTAATCAAAACCGACAAGGGAATTTACGTTAACAATCTTGAAGACATCGGTGCGAACAAGATTTCCGCCTTTGAAGACCGCGCCGAGATGAAAGACATCATCGACCTCTTTTTTATCACCAAAAAGCTTTCATGGGATGAACTATTCAGGATTGCCGATACCAAAAGAGTGCCGGTGGCCTATGAGAATTTGTTGACCATAAACGTGGAGGGCATATCAGGGAAAGTTTTGACTTTGACCGATATTGACGAAGCGGCGCTGGCGGCTTTTGTCGATGAGCTTAAAGCGCAAACAGAAGCGCAGATTAAAAAAAAAGAACAAGCGGCCATGAATAATCTCACAAAAATCGTGGAAAAGCTTTTATGGGATTTTCCGCACGAGGATAGAAAATTGGATCAGCACTCAAAGCCGGTTCTGAAAAGAAGATTGAGCCAATTGCCGTTGCCGGAAAGAAAAGCTCTGGAAACATCATTTGCCTTCAATGAAATTTCATGACATCGTGAATCGAATTTATATCGATCCGCGAAAACTTACGGAATATGCTTTGAATCCCAGCCATCCGCGAGGCGGTCACAAAGCGAAGGTTTTCAGGAGCGCTTTGGGCTATGGCATACAAAACTATGAAGGCCTTAAATCGCAAATTGAATCTCAAGTTTTGGATGCAGAAGCCACCGAAGGATTCGCCGATAAACATGGCCAAAGATATGTTATTGAAATTCCCATCAAGGGGCCTTCGGGAAATGAAGTCGTGGTCCGGACGTGCTGGATCGTTCCACCTGGTTTGAAAGAAGCGCGTTTAACAACTCTCATCGTGAGGAAAAAATCATGAATAAACCCGATTTATTTGACGTGGTCGAACTGCAAAGTGACCTGCCCGAATTGGGCTTGGAGCGAGGAGCGCAAGGCACAGTTGTGGAGTGTTACCCTGATGGAGAATATGAAATCGAGTTTGTCGACGAAGATGGACAAACGCTTGCTCTTTGTGCATTGCCGCTTGACAAAATATCCGTTGTTTATCAAGCGAATACGAAACAAAAAAGGCAGGTTTTGCAACAACTGGTTTCGATCATGAGTGAGCTTGACGAGGAGCGAGCAAGAAAGGTCGTTGACTTTGCGGATTCTTTGCGGCAACCTCAAGCGGCATGATTCAGTGCAGATCGTTTGAATGCCAGCAGCGCAATTATACCCGAAAAATTCAAACCGCTATTCATGCGTTGAAAATGTCAACTCTCCAAGAGACAAAACAACAAATCGTCGCCGATCCGAAAAATTGGGCGGCTTACTTGATGGATTTTGTGGACGATTTCCGTTACTATAAAAACGCCTCTGCCATTGCCGAACCATTGCAGTTGACGAATGAGAGATGGGATGCGCTACTGGCTTCTACGGTGGAATATTTATGTGACGAGATCGGCATTGAATCGCCGGAATGGCTGCAAAAAGTTCCGGCCTGCAAAACCCCCTGGTTCGTCTCCGGCATGGAAAATTTGAAAGCCATTGCGCTGGTGGAAAGTCCGCTGCCATTTCACCGGCGTAAGATTTTTGTATTGGAAAATTTTTTGAGTCGGGTGTGAACCTCCTTTAGATTTGGTATTTTGCTTGTTTTTCTGCTTAAGATTTTTTATTATACGTATTGAACACGTATAAAGGAGAAACCATGCAAAAGAAATTAACCATTACCATAGACGAGGTAGTCTATGAAGGATTATATAAGTTTGTAGGACGCCGGCGCATAAGCCAGTTTATTGAGGACTTGGTGCGCCCTCATGTTTTAAATCGTAATCTGGAAGCTGCCTATAAGGAAATGGCCCAAGACCGGCAACGTGAGGCCGAAGCGTTAGAATGGTCGGAAGCATTGATTGGAGACATAAGCGATGAACCGCAGCGAAGTTTGGTGGGTTGACTTTGAGCCCTCGCGTGGGGGAGAAATTCAGAAAAGAAGGCCGGCGGTCATTATCAGCAATGACGCCTCAAATAAGTTTTTGAATCGAGTCCAAGTTGTTCCCTTAACAACCAATGTCGATCGCTTATTTCCCAGTGAAGCTTATGTAACAATAGATGGAAAGCAGAGCAAAGCCATGGCGGATCAGTTGACAACCGTAAGCAAACAACGCTTACTCAATTTTACCGGCAAACTATCGCGTGCAGACGTGCGCAAAATAGAACGAGCGATTAAAGTACAACTTGGTTTGTAAATAAGTTTTTGTGTGAGGAAGCAACCATGAACAGAAAAGGCCACATGTTATTTATTGCCTTGCTCGTCGGTGTTTCGTTGGCGGCCAGGTCTTGGACGCCGCAACAAGCTGGGAGCAGTCCGAAAACTGACGGTGCTAAAAAGGGGTTGTTTACCGTCGTCGAAGGGAGCGTCAAGAAGAAACAAGTGCAGGATCCGGAATGGATTCGCGCACAGGTGCAGACTGACGTGCTCGGCGGCGATCGTGTGCGCACGCTCTTGCAGTCGCGCGCGGAGATGAAGCTGTCGCAATTGGATCTCATTCGCCTGGCGCCGCAAACGACGATCGATATTGTGAAGCTTTACGAGGAAACCAAAGAGAAAAAAATTGCCACGCAGATCAAAGTTAAGGACGGCGATATTTGGGGCAAGGTGAAATCCGTGGACGCCAACTCGAGCTTTGAAGTGTCGTCGGACATCGCTGGCGCGGCGATCACCGGCACGGTTTTCCGCGTGCACCAAGATTCGGCAAGTCAGGAGACGCAGTTGAAAGTTTATACCGGCGAGGTGAAGATCAGCAACGTGCCGGAAAAGATGAGCGACTTGACGCCGCAAACCATCCGGCCGTCGCAAGTGCCAGGCCCGACGCAGGTGCCTGGCCCGACGCGGATCACAATGGAGGAGTGGGTTTATCTCGTGCGCTCGTATCAACAAATCACCATCGGCGCCAACAAGCAGGTCAAATCCGTCGGCAATTTCAAGAGAACCGACCGCGACGAAAACAGCGACTGGGTGAGATGGAATCTCCAGCGTGATCGCCTGCGGTAACCCAGACTGCCAGTCTGGGTTGTCAGTTTTTCCAGCAAAAAGTTTTCCACGCGGATCAAAAACTCACACGGATTTTTTCAAACCTTTTCCGTGTGCGTTTTTGATCCGTGTGTTATTAACGGATTCTCGGAGTGAAACGCTTCGCAAAAATTCTTCTCGCCGTTTTATTGGTGTTCATATTGGCTGTGATTGGGCTGACGCTCTACGTTAAAGCCAAGTATCCGCCGGAACGGCTCAAGGCGTTGTTGATTTCCTATTTGGCCGATGAATACGGCGTCCGCGCGCAGATCGAGCGCCTCGATTTCAATTTGTTCTCCGGCTTCGAGCTGAACAAAATCGCCATTGGTGGGACGAGCCACGATAGCATGCTGGCGCCGGAATGGGGCGGCTTTCCGTTGACGGTTGAGAAAATCAATTTTTCCTATCGTTGGCGTTCGCTGCTGTCGCGCCGTCTCGATATTGACGACGTCACATTCGAGCAGCCCAGCTTCATTTATCGCCAAGCGCCGGACAGCTCCTCCAATCTTGATGCGATTCTTGCGGCATTCGCGGATACCACTGCGACGCCGGGCGACACCGCCGCCGCTGGCTTGCCGATTTCGATTCATCTGAAAACCTTGCGCGTGAATGGACTCAAGATCAACATCATACTCGCTTCGGTGGTGGATACGCAGCAGGTTGCGCTTGGCCCGCTCAATTTGGCAGTCGACCAGATTGAAATTGATCGCCAAGCCAATTTCAGCGGCAATATCAAGCTGCGATGCGATCCGGCAAACTTGAGTTACATTTCGACGCCGATTGGGCAAGGCGCAACGTTTCGCTTGCTGACCAGAATTCAGGCAGAAATTGGCGGCGAAATGCATGGCGACTCGGTTGCGGCAAAAATCGAGCTGGCCGCCGACAACAACGGGGTGTATTGGGGCGAGAGCAATTCAGTTTCCCCACCGCGATTGAGCCTGCGCGCCGAGGCTCGTTACAATCTCATCTCCGCGCAATTGCAAACCCACGATCTGCATTTTTCTCTCGCCGGCCAAGAGCTGATCGCCGCGCGCTTCGCAATGGCGGCTTCGGACAGCATCACGGCGCTCGAGCTGCTAGTTAATCGCGGCGTGCTCGACCTCGGACAATTGTTGGCTTTGGCGCGAACCCACACGAGCGGCGATATTCACATATTCTTGCAAGGGCTGGCGTGTTCCGGCACTTTGGAATTTTCCGGCAGTGAGCTGCAAAGCGATCAAAACGGCATGCGCTATCAAGTGGCGTTGCGCGGCCGTGATTTGGCTTATGCTGATCCTGCCAGCAAGCTGACATTTGCCGAGGGCCAGTTGCGAGCCGATTGGATCACGAATGCGGACAGCACGATGAATCTCGAGGCGCATTTGGAATTTGGAACATTCGATGTTCCCCTCGACACGCAAACGGTGTTGCCAACCGGGCCGGGAGAGATGGCAATCAATCTCGCGCTCGCAAAAGATTTTCTGCCGCGGCGAGGTGAACTGAATCTCAATTGGCAGAATTTTTCCGGCGGGAAATTGAGCGGCCATGCCATCATCGGGCCGGCGAGCAATCCGCCGAAGCGCGGCTCGTGGCTCTCACGCTTGCCCGGCGAGGTGGAAATCCGTGCGGACTCGGTCGAGCTTTCCACGCTCATGGCAAATGCCGTAAACGGCAAAGTCAATGGCAAGCTCGCATTGACCGGCAAGCGGCTCGACGAATTGAAGCTGACTTTTGATTTGCACAACGCGCCGCTGTTTTATAAAACGGAAGAATATGACGCCAAGATTCCTCCCTACGCGCTTTCGGCCTCCGCCAAGACAACAATCGATCCGGCGCTAACTCGGTTTGCATTCGAGGATGGTTTGCTGCAATTCAAACCCGATACCGCGCGCGTCCCGAGCACGGCACGCTTTCGCGCCAATTACGAAATAAACAAAAACGCTTTTCGCTTTGATCTGACGGAGGCGGCGATCAACTTGGCGCACGTGGTTAATGCGTTACCCGACACACTCTTCAAAGGCGTCGAGGATCCATTCAAAGGGATGATCACGATGCAAATCGCCGGCGCGGCAAACGCGAACGGGTGGCTGAAAGCGCAGTTGATTGGCTCGGACAGTCTCGACTACCAGGGCGATTTTGTGCTGCAAACGGATAATGCGTCTTATCGCGATTTGGCGCTCGGTCTGCAGGCCGAGCGCTTGCAGATCGACAGCCAGTGGCTGGTGACGGCGCAAACAACGACCGGTTTATTCAACCTCGTTTGCCCAGCGCCAAAAATGCCCGACTATTTGCAACAGCCGGTGCCGCGAACCACCGCTTCCGGCAAAATGACGATTGACGGGAAAACCTTCACCATTACGGAGGGAAAGATCGATATTCCGGATTGGCATGCCGCCGGCGCGTATCGAGTGGATGGGGAATTTCGCGAGAAAGGGATGCAGGTGAAGACAACGGTCGATCTCGGCTTGCACGCGCCCGAAACGATCGTCGTTGACCACGGCCTCAGCTTGAGCGGTGATTTGCAAACGCGTTTTGTTTTCGATCAATATCTTCCTGATGCTCTTGACGAGCCGCAACCGGCGCGTTTCGTTGGGCAACTGCAAATCGACGGACTCGATGTCACTGTTGACACTTTGTTGAGCTTGCACGATCTCAAGGCCAATTGCCGTTTCGATCAGGAATTTGATTTGCTCGATTTGACATTGAAACCGTCGCAAGAGGTGCCGCCGGTCGTGTTCGCCGAAGCGGGTGAAGCGTTGTTGATGTATGATATTTTGGGTGACGTAATGCGTAAAGGCGTAATGCGTGATGACGTAACTCGTAAAGGTGTGATGCGCGAAAACGTGAGTGGGCCGTCTCGAATTACGATTGGGCAGGTCAACGTACTCGGCTACCAGATTTCCGACGTCGTTGCCGATTTGGCGATTGGAAACCGCCGCTTGGATATTCCCAAATTCAGCATGAAGCTTTTCGGCGGAAATTTGGCGGGGAATCTGCTGGTTGGGCTGGGCAGCGGCCATTCCGATTCCATCAGCTACTCGACTTCGATGCAGCTTGCCTCGATCGACATCTCATACTTTCGCCGGCTCAGGGCGGAGCTTGGCAAGGGGTCGCGGCTGTCAGCGAATTTTTCGTTGAGCGGGCTGGGCATTACTCCGGAAAAGCTCGAAGAGGTGGTGAACAATTTGGAGGGTGGATTGAACATTACCAAAATTGAGAACAAGGTGGCGTCGAATCTTTTGCAATTGCTCGACCCGAACGGCGCAGACAAAGGCATTCAAAACATGCGGCTGTTGCTCAAAACGCGCTGGAACGTGAGGCAAATCACATTCGAGATTAAGAGCGGATTCATTTATGCTTCGTTGGAGCCGGTGAAGCCGTGGTTCGCACCCTATTCTCTCCCGTCCACCATCGATTTTGCGCGGCTGCCCGTGCGGTACTTTTTGCAGACGCCGGCGAGTGAATAGGGGTTGGCCGCACTGTATAAAGGGCAGGCTTGATTTAAACAGGTCGCCTTTGAAGGTGCCGCAGTTGAAATCCCCCTTGCTTTCCTTCCAGTAATTCTTTATCTTTTTACAGGTTGAAAAGAATTTTCTTCATGTATTCTTGCGTTGACAAAGCAATTCACTTTTGACCCATTCTGCGATCATCTCAATTCAGCATTTGATATGAAATGTAATATTCAAATTTTGCTCTCAACGTTTTTGCTTTGGACTTTAAGCCAATCTGCCTTTAGCCAATCACAGAACATGTTGGCGAAAGCCGAAAAAGCTTTTAGAGAAGGCGAGTATGAAGTTGCACAAAGAATTTGCAATGAGGTTATAGGAGAAACGCAAGATGGCATTACGGTTGCCCGTGCCCGTTATTTACTGAGCCAAATTTCCAAAGAATTGGTGATAAAAAGTTCTGACTATAAGCAATGCGTCGTATATAATTTGGAAAAGGCTATTGATAAAGATCCATCAAATCCGCTTTACCGGTTGGAACTGGCTAAGTCTCTGCGCAAAAATAACTTGGAATTTTGCGCAGCCTATTTTTTTGATGAAGTTGATTTTGTATTCCACACATAACCTGTTGGATAAATCGTATAGTTC
>JAKEEU010000210.1 GCA_022616415.1 Candidatus Zhuqueibacterota bacterium
AGCAATTAAACACTGAATGTGTTTTTATTGATTACTTTCAGAGAAAAATATGAACCGGTCTTTGACGCCTCCTCTTCGCAAGCTCACGCTCACCGCCCATGTCACCGCGTCGGTTGGCTGGCTCGGCGCGCTTGCGGTTTTTCTGGCTCATGCCCTCGCGAGTTTGATGAGCCAGGACGAGCAGATGGTGCGCGCCGTATCTCTCGCGATGAGCATAACCGCTTGGTTCGTGATCATGCCGCTGGCTCTCGCCACACTGATCACCGGGCTTGTCCAATCTCTGGGCACGGCGTGGGGTTTGTTTCGGCACTATTGGATTCTTTTTAAACTTTTGCTGACTGCCGTTGCCACCATCGTCTTGCTGCTGAAATTAGGGCCGATCAGCTACCTGGCCGATATGGCGGCAGAGACAACATTTTCCAATGCCGATCTCATCGGGCTGCGAACTTCCCTAATGGTTCATGCCGCAGGTGGTCTATTGGTGTTGCTTACGGCTACCGCACTGGCGATATACAAACCGGCGGGCATGACGTGGCACGGGATACGCAAGCGGCGCGAACAGGGCGGGGTCAATTTGGGGTCTCCCCTAATGTCGGCAGCGAGCACACCACGCTGGGTAAAGGTCTTTGGCATTATTGTCATCGTTCTGACCCTGCTGATTGGCATCATGATGATTGTAGGCGGTCATGGCCCCGGTGCCCACACGCCGTCCGGTGGCTGACAACGCATCAACCGGAGGCGGGCGCCAGCGAGGAATGATTTTTAAAATGTTCAACATCTTCTCGTGCGCCCTGCTCGTTATTCCGGCGTTGTGCAAAGTGCATTGATTAGAGAAGATTTCAGAACAAAAATTTTTTGACCTTCGAAACTATTCTAATTCAGAGTAGTATATTGTTGAGCATTTTATGCAAAAATATAGCGCTGCCATCTCATATTGAAGTCCTCATGCTTGATCAAGTAACTGAAAAACCAATGTATACTTACATAATTAGCCAAGCCTGCCAGGTAGTTGTGAGGGAAGATTAAATCGCCTTCCGATTAGAGCTCACTGACGTGCTTGTGACTTTTTGGAAATGGTGCAAAGCAAATTTCTTTGCAAGGCGGGATGACTTTGTCGAAATTTTTAGAAGGGTTTTTGCAACGAGCTTAAACATATACCACCAACTCACCTCCAACAGGAAAGGATATAACGCAGCATGACACATACTCTCAGATTGAACGCAAAGAGTGGTTCCTTATTCATAATAGGGTTTATCTCTCTTTCTCTCTTTGCCGCCGGCTGTTCGCAACAGCAAGCGCAAGGAGGTTTTTCGATGCCGCCGATGCCGGTGGAAACGGCGAGCGTCAAGCAAAGCACAGTGACCGATCCATTCGAAGCCGTCGGCACGGTTGAAGCGATCAATGCCATCACCGTGGTTTCCGAAATCGACGCGACGGTGATCAGCCTGCCAT
>JAKEEU010000211.1 GCA_022616415.1 Candidatus Zhuqueibacterota bacterium
AGCTTGCGGCCGCGATTTCTCGTCGTGGCCGTGCCGGTTTTGAGCGATTCCTCCAACAAGGTGATGACCTGCGGACGCAACCTCGCCTCTTCCATCGCCAAATTCGCCAACGCTTGCATGGAAAACATTCTCACCTTGCTGCTTTTGTCGTGAAGATAACCGGAGAGAGTTTCGATTACCACCGCGCGGTCCTTTTTGCTCAATTTCAACTGACGGTCTTCGCTTTCCAAGCGATCCAACATCTCCATGTACTGTCACTCCAAAAAATATTTCCTTGAGACAAGTACACTGTAACCATGAATTTTGTAGTCCCCGTCTCTTGTGGCCGGTTGTTCAAATACGACGCTTTGCTATTCCTACAACGCCCCACAAGGGGGCGAGACTACAAAAATTAATCTAACAGTGTACTTGGCGTCCTGGCGCCATGGCGGCAAAACTTCAAATTGCTTTGCTACCCGACGCCGCTATTTAAAGCTCCCGCGGTCTCGGTTGCGCTCAGCGCAGTTTCGGCAGGCGGCACTCGCCCAGGGCGGCGCACCAGCTCGCCTCGGCAGATCGGACATCGCCACTCCAAAGCCGCGGCGCCGTATGGACAAAACGTGCATTCATACGTGCAAATAAAAGCCAGATGGCCGTCCGCAAGCGATTTGCCGCATTGCTCGCAAGCGCTTTTCATCTCGAGCGCCATCGCGCCGCTCCTTTTGATGACAAGCTGTGACGATTGCTATCGATCTGCAGATCTCGCGTGTCATTTTTGTACGCGCGAAAGTTGCGATTGTTGCTCTGTCGCTGTAAAGACGATTAAAAAAATTCACCACCGGATAGATAAATCATTCGCAAAAAGTCGTAACCCAGATCACCGGTCTGTAAAATTACGCACGATCCAGTCGGGCCGACTGGGTTACCGTATTTTGACCCGCATGATAATCGGCTCTTGCAGTTTTTCTAATGGAAAGATCGTTTCGTCTTTATTGAAGCTGCCCCACTGGCTGTTGGCGACGTAGTAAAAAGTATCGCGCTCCAAAACGCCGAGCGTCGGCTCGTTGAACAACGGATTGTTGGCTTCGATAATTTCGGCGCGCTCGATGCGATCCAAACTTTGGTTTAGAAAAAATTGGCTGAGCCGATGCGGGCGAATGCCGTTCGGTGATGAAGACATCGCCGCGCGAATTGACGACGAGATCGCCGAGCCAATGCGGTTGCGGCTGGTTGGGCAAGTTGTAGCGCTTGACTAATTTTCCGCTTTTCAGGTCGAATTTGAAAACGCTGGAAAGCCCCTCCTGCTCTTTCTGAAAACCGGCCATTTGCGGCGTCACGGTGCTGCACACCCAAAGCGTCCGGCGCTTGGCATCCACCTTCAAATTTTTTGAGAATGCTTTTAAATGCTTATGAATTAAGACAACGTGCGTGGTTTTTTCGTTCAAACTCCAGCCGTTTGTTGCCAAAAAATAAAAACGAGCAGTTGAATCTACCGCTCGCTAAAGCTTGGAATGGCTTTCAAATAAAATCGAATTTCACTGCGTCTGATCCGGTATCCAATAGTTATGGAAATGGAGGTTTGCAGGGAATCTTAACGTCTGATGAATTTTGACTTTCAAGTTCGGTAATGTTCTTCGGCCAGAACTCATCCCCCTGCCCCCTTCTCTTGGGAAGAGAAGGGGGAGAAGCGGGCTTGAAGCTCTAAAAGTCCCCTTCTCTTTTTAAGAGAAGGGGCTTTAGGGGATGAGTTATGATTTGCACATTACCGCTTTTGATCATCAAATTTCATAAGGCGTCACTACAAACGACTACGAACTTTTTTTATTGCACCTCAATGATGCGATTTTTGCCGCTGCAGCTGCGGGTGATCAACTGTTGCCAATTCGGGTCTTGCAGCTCGCCTTGCAGCGTCGAATGAATTTGCTCGTAATTGCTGAAGCCCATGCGATCCGCAAAAACAAAAACGACTCCCCCCTGCCCTTTCAAATTATCATACGTCCAGGTTTCGTAAGGCAAGGACGTGGTGCTGCTGGGCGTGCGATCGATATGGCTCGGCGCGCCGTAAAGAATGAACACACGCCCGCGATCGGTTTTCCAGCCGGGGCGACTCGGCGATTTAAAGCGCTTCCCTGCGTCTTCGGCGCGCAACAAATAAAGCTGTCGATAAGCCAGGCCGGTCTGCGCCTCATCCGGGCGGGTTGATTGCCAAAGCGAGGCGATATACTCGCGTTTGGCCTGGACGTTCGCGAGACTTTTATAAAATTTTTTGTCGTTCGGCGTGGTCAGGAAAAACATCCGGCTAAATTCTTCGTCGAGCGCTTTTTCGTCCAAATCGAGCAAGGGACCGGAGGCGATTTTGGGCAACGCCGCGCCGTTCACGTTTTGAGCCTTTTGTACGGACGGGTTGTAGATAAAAAACATTTTCTCGCGGCTCGCCAGCGCGGTTTCGGCGGAATCCGCAATGCCGTAGGTCAAACGATATTTTCCGGAAGGCAGGCCGGCGATATTCATCATGCCGATTTCAACGCTGGCGTCGAAGCGTTTTATTTTCGTGCGAAACGTGCTGCCGAGGTTTTCGACGATTTCACCTTCAGCATCATGAATGCGGCACAAGGTTTTATATTTTCGCCCGGGCACGTTTTGCAGCAAATGATAGGCTTCAAAATAATAATACAATTCCGGCGCGCCTTCGCCGAACAAAGTCATAGCATTGGGTATAACTTCTTGCGCATGTTTGGTAAAAACTGCCGGGCTTGAAGCGGCGCTCGGGCGAATGGCCGAGGCCAATTCAAGATCGCTGAGTTCCAATTTTTCCGGGGAAAAACGGCGCACCTCGATTTCAGCGCTGGCGCTATCGGCGCGGTCGGGCCGATGCAAATCCCTCACTTGCAACGAAATGCAGTATCGTCCCGGCGTGTCGACGAGATAGCTCAATGCATCGACCAGATGTTGCGTATTTTTCAGCCCCGACGCGCCGGCGAAAGATTTTTCAATCTTCCAGCTTTTCGAGGCCCACAACTTGCGATCGTGGTAAATTTGCAAGGCGAGCAAAAGCCGGCAGGCAGCGGCCTCGTTCGCGCCGGAGACATACGTGATCGCGGCCTCTGGAAGAGAGTAATAAATTTCCAGATAAGCTTGTCCGGCTTTATCCTGAAATTGCGCCGCATCGAGGTTGGGTTTGAGGCGAGGCTGCGCGTGGCAGACAATGAAGGATAAGATGATCTGCCATAAGATGATTACGCCAAGAGGCCGGGAAATAAAAGTGAAAATTTTAGGCATAATTGCTATCCGATAAAATTAATTTCTTCCACACGGATCAAAAACTCACACGGAAAATTTTCCCCACGGATTGAAGAATCCCACAGATAAAAAACTTTATCAGTGAGGTTTTCAATCAGTTGGCGCATTCTTTAAATCTCTCTTTAAAACAAACAAGATTCCTGGCGGAATGACAGAAGTAACGAAGGGCTGGGAGCCCAAATCTCCCAACCCTTCGTTCCTACAGCAACAAGGTATTAATCCGCAAATCCTGGCGAAGCCGGACTTGCGCTGGACGGGTCACGTGGGATGGAGAAACCGAGGCGCAAGTCCGGGCTTCACTTAAAATCCCAGCGAAACGGAGAGCACGTTGCTGGAACTGAAGAACGCGAGATCGCGATAGGCATAGTTGATGTCGATGCCGAGGCCGGTGAAATCATAGTGCAGGCCGGCGCCGAGCGTCAAGCCGTAAATGTAAGCGCCTTCGCCGACGGCGTCATCGGGCGTATCCGGCGAAAGGCTGTAACCGCCGCGCAGGAAAAACAGGTCTCTGAAATTGTATTCCGCGCCGAAACGGCCGACATTTTCCTGAAAGTTGTTGTCTTGAAACAGCGAGGTCAATAGCAATTCATCTTTCCCTCCTATCGGCAGCGCATAGGACAAGCCGAGCTCCAACGTGGTCGGCAACTCGTCTTTTTGCGCCACAATTTGATACGGTGAAGGGCCGCGGTCGGAGTTCGTCGGTTGCGAATTGCGATTTAAGCCGGCACCGCCATATTGCATGGCCGGCCCGATGTTCTTGACGGCGACGCCGATGCTCAAGCCGTCGATCTTGCCGAGGTTGCTGTACTGCACGCCGGCATCGATGGCAAAGCCGGTGGCGCCGACGCGATCGATGTTCTCACTGACCACGTTCAAAGTCGCGCCGACATTCACGCGGTCACTCAGCGCCCGCGAGTAAGTCAATCCCGTGGTGATGAATTGCGGGCTGATGACGGCGCCGGTCCCATCCGGCGCATCTTCGGTAGTCACTTCGATATCACCGATGTTCAAAGATTTGAGGCTGAAGCCGAGAGTGCCGAAGCCGCCAAAATTCGCGCTGACCGCCACGTAGTTGACGTTAATATCCGAGAGGTGGCGCATGTAGGAAAACATGGCGTTGGCGGAATAGTTCGAGCGATTGAGACCGGCCGGATTCCAGTAAATCGCTTCGATGCCCTGCACGGAGGCAATGGAAGCGCCGCCCATGCCGATATAACGGCCGCCGACCGGGATCAACAACTCCGAGGCGGCGTTGGTGCCGGTGCGGTTTTCCTGAGCACTGGTGTCGCCGCCGGCGAGCAGGAAAACGGCCAGCGTCAAAATCGAAGATTTATTGATAAATTTTTTCATAAAATTTCTCCAGTAAAGCTTTCAGTTCAAATCGACAAATAAAAATTTTCGCTCACGGAAAAGAACTCTCACGGAAAATATTCTTCAAGATTCAATTCCGTGAGAGTTCCGATTCCGTGAGCCAAAAATAAAGCTCAGAAATTCCGCAAGAATTGCTGCTCTTGCACGATGGCGATCTTCAAATCTTTCGTCATGCCCAAATCCGGAAATTCGAGGCGCGCGATGTAAATGCCGCTGGCCACGGGCAGGCCGGCCTCGTTCTGCAAATTCCAGCGCAGGAACTGCGCATTGTCCGGCGCGTTGAGTCCTTTGGTCAGCGTGCGCACCAGCACGCCGGCAAGGTTGAAGATGCGAATGATGGCTTTGTCCGGCAAATGCGAAAACGTGATGAAGCGGGTGAAATTGTTCTGCTCGAACCGGTTGAAGCCGCGATAAGGATTCGGGAACGCCTTGACCAATTTCGCAATGTCTTGCTTGGCAACATTCCGGTCAATGCGCGGGGCCCTGCTGGTAAAGGTGAATTTATCCGCTGCGGAGTTGACACGATTGGCCACAATAAGAAATTCATCCGTCGCTTGAAAAGCGATATTGCCGCCACGACGGTTCGGCGTACCCCACCACATGAGAGGCAGGGTCGCGTTCAAAATATCCGCCTGCAGTGCAGGGTCGGGCGTTTCGCCATACGGAACGGCAAAGACAAAGAACCACTCGCGCGTCAGAGCGACATTGTCGACGCCTTCATCGCTATACGGCGGCCAATACCTGCCATCGACGCGACCGCCGGCATCATTGTTTTCCAGATAACCGACCATTAAGCGGGTCGGCGGATTGGTTTCCATATCGTAAGCCGCAAACGGCACGTTTTTGACATAATCTTGATAAGCATAGCCCGCGCTGGGATTAATGATGAACGGCGTGAAGGCGGTATCTTCCGCCGGCTGGTCGGCGCGGCGCAGATAACGATAACCATACGACTGATTCGGATCGTTAGGATCGAGAACTTGGCCGTCGGTATCCGTGCCGGCTAATTTGATCAACACATTGTGCAGTTGTGGCGGGGTGATCGTCGAGCTGCTGAACCATTGATTGAATGCCATGCCGACCGCACCGGACAAGCCTTCAAGGTGGAAACCATCGGCGCCGGCAAAAGTCCAGCGCCGCGCGCCGGAAGGAATTTGAAACTCCTTCATGCCCGGCGGCGGTCCGACGACTTTGACTTGCAGACCATCGGTGAGCAAGTAATTGCCGTCGCCGCTTTGATTGGATTGACTGGAGAGCACGATTTTGCTGGCCGTCTTGTTCGCCAAGGCCCAAACGAAGCCGCCATGACCATCATCCGAAAAAGTCACTTCATAATCATGTCCGTTTGCCTTGAGCGGATCGAGCACGAGCGCGACCGCCGTGCCATCGCTTGGCCCCTCGTGCCGAACGGTTAGGGAATCACCGGGGGTCGAGGCCAAACGCACACCCGGTTTGGTGGTTTGCGGAACGACGGTCACGATCGCCGGCGGACTTTCCAGAGTTTTTGACGCCACATTCGGATCCGCGTTATAGCTATACGCGGTGACGCCAAAATAATACGGTTGTCCGTTGATCAGCGGCGCATCGCGCAGGCGATCGCGGTCAACAAGGAAAGTTCGTGAGATGCCGGTATCGTTGCCGAATTGCACGGGCAGATTGAGAATCAGCCCGGATCTGGGATCGAAGGTTTCTTGCGAGATCGTGCGGATGGAATTGTTGACGTCGAAAGTCGCCAATTTGATGCCTTGCTCAACCGAGGCCCCGGCGGTCGGCAACTGATAAACATTGTATCCTTCGAACGCATATCCCTTGATCGTTTCGTTCTCGGTGGCAGCCACGCCGGCCGGATTCGAGGCCCAGTTGAGAAAAATTTGCCCGTCATATTCGGAGGCAATCGGGTTCGGGAGAGCCGGGGGCTTGGGCAGTTGAAAGAGATTGTCAAAAGCATCTTGCGCGAAACGGTCGAAGAATTTCAACACCGCGATGCTCGAAAGCCGGTCGGAGCCGAGCGCAGAAATCGAAGCGATCACGGTTTCCTGGGTGTCGCCCAGCGCCATCGTAAAGGGCCCGGTCGATTGGAGCAAACGCCGATCACCGGTGACCGAGTCAAGCCAGCCGGAATTGGAAATGGGATCGCCGGGAACGCGAAACTTCGTCACCTTGCGGGCGGGATCGCGCCACGGGTCCGGCGGGCTTTCCGGCCGGGGCCGGAAGCCGCGCAACAAGTTATACCATTGCAGCGTGCTGAGATAATTGTTCTCGCCGGTGTCCGGATCGCTATCCTCTTGGCCGGCGGCAAAATAAGCAAACGAGGTCATCGGCAAATTGCGAAAGCCCGGACGCTCTTTCAGGCCGAAAATGGCCACGTCGTTCGGAGCCGGCACCAGCGGCCCGGCAAAGAAATCATAACCCGCCGCCGGCGGCGGCAGCCCAATGGCCGCATAATTGCCGTCAACCGCTTGCGAGTTATAAACGTAGCCCAAGCTCAACGTGGTATCACAGCCGACGTAATCGTCGCCAAAGCTGCCAAGGTCCGGATCCACAAATTGGCAGAAATACATGCTGTCAATCGTGGCGTTGGCGGGTGTGATGGCCGTGCCTTTGTAAATGATGCGAAATTGCTTGAAGATGACGTTGCCCAGCGCATCGGCGCGACGATAGGCCCAGAGCGTGAGCTGCATTTCAATGCCGATCGGGGGTGATCCCGAAAACAGTTCCGCGGTCCCGGCATTCAAATCGTTCGCCACCAGCCAAAGGACTTGATCGCCGTCGGCATAGCCCGGCTCATCCGCATGCTTCGCCGGGTCATAAGCTTCGCCGGCGCGCGGAACAAGCTTGGGCGTGCCATCGTCGTTGAATTGCGGCGCATACTGGCCGTCGCCATCGGCGTCGTAAAATGGCGCGCCTTTGTAAGCCGGCCAATCGATCCAGTCCCGGCGATAAAGATCGCGCACCTGTTGGATCTGCGCTTCGGTAACTTGGGCGGCCGTGGTCAGAAAAAACTCCGCGGCGTCCTGGCGCAAATTGGCCGTGGCAAAATCCCGGCGCACGCGCCAAACCCGATCGACCATCCTGCCATCATTGGCATTTTCAGCGACACCGCGCGAGATAATCGCCCCGGGCACGGTGCCAATGTTGAAATCCTGGCCGCCGACCCGAACCCTTCTGGCGTTGCCATCATTGACTTGACCGCCCCAGATAAAGCCGTCTTGAAAAATCGTTGCCACCAGCGGGTTGGTGCCGCGCGGGAAATACAACCCCGGCGCGTTGGTCGTCGGGTTGGTGGCCGATCTGCCGTCGGAAACAATCCACATCGCCACATTGCCGATGTTGACCAGGGTGCGATTGGTGGTGGAGTCAGCAGTGGTTTTGGCCAGCCGTTGCGCCGGCTTGCGATTGCCTCCCTCAACGGCGCGCGCCCGTTCACGAGAGATGAACAGCGCCGCCGTTAAAAATATGCAGAGAAGAAGGAATGATTTTTTTCTCATTTCTCAAACCTCCGTGAAATGATCGTTCGTTTAAGTGTATCGCATTTCACAAGCGGAGTGCGAAGCTAAAGCTTCGCACTCCGCTTGCCTCGTTCCTGCAACAATGACCCAAATGCGTTTTGATTTTCAAGTTCGGTAATGTTCTTCAGCCTGAACTCATCCCCCTGCCCCCTTCTCTTGGGAAGAGAAGGGGGAAAAGCAGGTTTGAAGCTTTGAAAGTCCCTCCTCTTTTTAAGAGAAGGGGATTTAGGGGATGAGTTCTAATTTACCCTTTACCGATTTTGATCGTCAAACTTCATAAGGGGCAACTACAAACTTAAAACTGAATCCTCGCGCCGACGCGAACGGTGCGCGGCTGGCCGAGCAAGGCCAGGCCGGTATTGCGAGAATAATTTGTGCCATTGCCGTTCAGATTGATGGCACGGTGCAGCGCTTCGTAGGCCGGGCCGCCGTTGGCTTGAACGATGCCGCCGCTCAGCGCCGCATTATCCAAAAAGCCGTCGTTAAACGGATTGCCGGTGCGGTCGTAGACATTGATCGCATTCATGCGATTGGTCAGGTTTTGCACGTAGAAATAAATATTGGTTTCAACCGGTCCGAGCGCAACGGTGCGATCGAGACGAAGGTTGAGCTGCGTGTTCCAGGGCGTCAGCGACGCATTCACATTTTCCATCGGCTCGCGCGCGCGCGGATCGGTAATTTCGCCGGCAAAAGAAGCGTCTTGCTGGCCGAAATCGCCTTTGGCCAATGTATAAGGATGGCCGCTGGTGAAGGTGAAGAGCAGATTCAGCCCGGTGCGCTCCAGCAGGCGGCCGCCGTCGCCTTTGCCAAAACGATAATCGAAATTGATCGAGCCCCGATGCGGCCGGTGGAAATCCAACGGCGAAATGACCGTCGGCAGTTCCTGGCCCAGCTCGATGCCGGCAATGGCGCTGTTGTTGACCGAGCCGGTGCCGAGCGAGCGCGAGAACGTATAATTCAATTGCGCCGACACCCGATTGGTGCGCCGCAACGTCAGCGAGAGCTCCATGCCGGAGGTGGTGGCAAAATCACCGTTGACCAAAACATTGTAAGCAAATGCCGGGGACGTGGGGTCGGTGCGAATCTTGGCCGCTTGCAATTGGCCGGCGATATTTTTGTAAAACAAGGTGACGTCAAAAGCCGCATTGTCGGCAAACTGTTGGTTGAAGCCGATTTCATACTGAATGGTTTTTTCCGGTTTCAGCCCGAGGCCGACCAGAGACGCTTGAAAGGAGGTGCCGCCGGCAAAAAGGCCGTCGTACCAGGTGGAGCCGTTGTAAATATTCCCAAACGCCGGCGCCTGCACGAACTTGCCGTACTGCAAATGGAACACGGTGCGATCCGTAACCGGAAACGCCAGGCCCAGGCGCGGGCTAAATTCAACCTCGGCTTTCTTTTCAACCAGTTGGTCAACCAACAAGCCGTGATTGGTGCGATCCCATGGCGGATTGGAGGGATCGGCAAAGACGAAATCATCGTTGTCGATCACGTCGAGACGCAAGCCGGCGTTGATCACCAAATCGGAAATTTCGAACCGGTCCTGCAGGTAGCCGGAAAAATACGCCGGATGTCTCGGCCCATCCGGCCCCTCGTTATTGGTTTCATTGCCAAAAGCATCGTAGCCGTATGTGAACCTTTGCTGGGTGCCGGCTTTGGAGGCAAAGGCGAGGAGGTCGCTCGGATTGCCAGCCCACGCGCCGCGCAGAATATCCGGGGACACGCGCGCCGAAGTCAGCAGCGTGCGCGGCACGGCCCCGAAGCTTCGCGACGTCCACCGTTCGTAAGAAGCGCCCAGTTTCACTTCATGCGCGCGATACTGAGTGGTAAAAGCCAGTGAGCCGCCGAAATAGCCGCGTTTGTTTTTGCCATAAGCAACACCGCCAAATCCGGAAAGGCCCTGCCCGCCTGAAGGCGCACCTGGGGCAAAAAAGTCGAATCCATGAATGTCAAAAGAATTGCCGCCACGCCACAAAGTGGGTTCTTCCCAACTGAAAAACGTAATGCCCTTCTCCGCGCTGGCAACGCTATCCCAATAAGCCCAAATATTGTGTTTGAAAATGGGATCATAAACCGCCTGGCGCCGGTCGAAGTAATTCAAGTTGATTTCGTAGAACGAGCGCGTGCCGAGCAAATGGGTGAATTTCAAATTGACCAAACCCGTGCTCAAATCATCCACCCGCGTGCGGTCACGATTGAACATGTTCGCAACGTAGTTTGGAAAACCGCCGATCCCATCCTGGCGTTGAAACGAGAATGAGCCGCCCAGCCGGACGATGAAGGGATTGGCATCGAACACCAGCGTGCCGTTCCCGATCCACAAATTACGCGCCGCCGCCGGAATGATGCCGTCGCGCATGTGAAGGCCTTGCTGCTGGACAAAAGCTTCCAGCGGCGTGCCGCTAATGGTGGTGAAAACGAGCGGAAAATTATGCCCGTCCACATAAGCCGGCGCATGATTGAAATCAAAGCCTTCCCAGAATTGCGCGATGCGGTCGCGGTCAAACACATTTTGTCCCGCCATGAAAAAACGCAGCTTGTTGTTGGTCTTCGGCACCGGACCGCTGAACGTCATGGTGTAGTCCGTATGTCCATAAGAATACGTGTCCAGGAACTGATTACCCGCCTTGACGAGATTATCGGTTTCACCCTGAAAAGAGAAATGGTATTCCCGGCTGCCGGATTTCAGCGTCTGGCGTATGATGCCGGCGTTGGCGCCGCCAAACTCGGCGTTGAAGCCACCGGCTTGAATTTGCAACTCTTCCAACGCTTCCGGGATCACGGTCACGGCGTTGCTGCCGGTGTTGGCATCCCGCGCGCTGGCGCCTTCGAGGTAAAATCCGACTTCGTCATTGCGGCCACCGCGAATGTACAACAGTCCGTTTTGCACCACGATGCCGGGTTGCAGGGCAATCGCCGCGCCGACGCCGCGCACCGGCAGGTTTTGAATATCTTCGGCGCTCTGAATGCGAACCGCGTTGGTGGCATTCTTATTCACCAGGGGCCGCTCAGCCACGATGCTGACTTCGCCCACTTCCACCGCGGTGGTCGGCATCTTGAAATTGGCTTCCGTCGTCAAATCGGCGTTGACGCGAATGTTGAGAATGCTCACTTCTTGATAGCCGATAAATGTCGATTTGACCGTGTACAAGCCCGGCGGAACGTTGAGAATCACAAATTCTCCGTTGAAATCCGAGGCCGCGCCGAAAGTCGTTCCCAAGATCAAAACATTGGCGCCCGGCAACGGTTCGCCGCTCTCGCGATCCGTCACTTTGCCTTTGATTTTTCCGGTCGTTCCGGCCAGCAGCAGCGCCGGCACGAGCAGCGCCACGAGCAAGAAGGCAAGAAAGTTTCTTTTCATAGAATAATCTCCCGAAAATAGTGTTCCACTAAACAACTCAATCATCCGTGAGATTGACGAGCTCTAATGCATTGGCGCTTCCCAAAATCACGCTGGTTTGGCGCTTGTTGACGGCATTGATCGTGGCAGACGCCAGAATCGTTGTGGTATCCGCGGTCGTCGCCACCGAAATTGTATAATTTCCGACAGGAAGCTGCAAATAGCCTGTCGCGCTCTCGAACGCCGTATCGCTCAATCGCACGGTGTCCGGGCCGACGATCTTCACAAACAGATTCGGCGCCGCCGCCGCATGTACGACCCGCAACCATGCTTCGCCGGTGTTGACGGGATCAAAAACGCGCCGTTCCGAAAGTTTGATAATTTCCCTCACCGGGCTCGCTTTCGGCAAAATCACCACGGTGCCGCGACTATAGGACTCCATGG
Source organism: Candidatus Zhuqueibacterota bacterium (assembly GCA_022616415.1). Lineage (GTDB taxonomy): Bacteria > Zhuqueibacterota > Zhuqueibacteria > Zhuqueibacterales > Zhuqueibacteraceae > Zhuqueibacter. The sequence continues at coordinate 11,941 of JAKEEU010000211.1, forward strand.
CGATGCGCAGCGTATCGCCGCTGCTCAACACCACCACCCGCGAGCCTGCCGGAAACTCCGTGTGCGGCAGCGCGGCTTTGAAAGCGAAGTTGCCGATGGCCGCGCCGTCAACCGCGACCCCGACGTTGCCGAGATCTCCGGCCGCATGCACAAAGCGAAACTGCGCGATCAGGTTCGGAGGCTGCGGCCCGGTCGAGGGGACGTCGGCACAACTCATCAGCCCTGCCACCAATATCAAAATAAGTGGCAGAGCTTTTTTGGTTTTGAAGTGCATGTACAACCCTCCTTGAATTGGTTTGAAGAGTATGAAAATGAAAAGATTGATTAGCCTGGTAAATGCAGAATAAATTTTGAAAATCGTTAAGTGGCCAACGGATGGAAAAACGACCAACGGATTTAAAAATGTTTTTTAAATTCCCCACGGATTGAAGAATCCCACCGATAGCCCATTAAAAAATCAGTGGGGTTCTTCAATCCGTGGGGAAAAAGAGATCTCATATACTTTGATGCGTTTTGAGAATTTAGTTCTTTATCCGTTGGTCTTAATTCATCCGTTGGGCTGCGATTTTTTAAAGCTCATGAGTGCTTGCAACAAATTCACATTGCCGCGTTGATCATCACGCCAAAGCAAACCTCTCCTCGTCCCGGCTCAGCCAAGACGACATCGCCGCCAGTTTCTCCAACAGTTCATCCAAATCCAGCGGCTTGTGAAAAATCCTGGCGATGCGGCACTCTTTCGCCGCTTTGACGATTTCGGCATTGCTGTGGGCGGTCACCAGAAAAATCATAAGTCCCGGCTGCAAGCGCTTGAGTTCGCGGCACACTTGCAACCCGTCCATATCCGGCAAGCTGTAATCACAAATCACGATATCGATTGATTCGGCCAGAATGAGCTGAATGGCTTGGCGTCCTCGCGTGACTCCGTGGACCCGGTAACCCTCTTGGCGGAGCAGGTCTTGCAGGCCTGACAGGGTGTTTGGGTCATCCTCGATGATGAGCAAATGGTTCATTCATACACCCGATGTTTAAGTTTGATGTAGATTCACAGATGAAAGCTCTGGACACATATTACGGATTTAGGCGGGCTTATTCCATAACCTGGACGGGGTATTTTGAGCGTGGGTTCAGAGGGTGTCTGAAGAGAGATGTGACACGAATGGGGGAGGGAATTTTTTCGTAGAAAATATTGCAAATTGCTCCGTAATTTTTTATATTATACAAAACAAGGTGATAAACTTATGCAAGCCTCTGTGAGAATTCAGAACGATGGCCAGGCCATCATTCCTGCCGAAGTGATTCAACACCTCGGTGGCCGGCCCGGAGCGGAGTCGATCATTGAAATGGATTCCGATCATGCCATGCTCCGTGTCGATAGCCCCGTTGCGGCGCCCCATTCTATTTATACTCAAGACATTCCGCCAGAGAAGTCGGTTCAAGATTTCCTCGATGAGTACGAAATGAAATACCAAATGACCTCTGAAGAATTTTGGCGGAAATACAAAGCCGGAGAATTCGAGTGCGAAATTGAATTCATTGATTGGGCCGGACAATACGAGCACAAGTTGTATTTGGATAGTATTGGCGTTGACCCCAGAACAGTTACATTCGAGAGCTTTGTACCGGAAGTAAAGAACTATATCGCTAATGAATGCTGAAAAACTTGCTTCATCCGTTGGCCGCTTTCTTATCCGTTGGTCTATTTTTAACAGTTGAAAAGCCCAGTCGGGCCGACTGGGTTACGTATACACCAATTTTAACAGTTGAAAAGCCCAGTCGGGCCGACTGGGTTACGTATACACCAATTTTTCCTTCAACGCCTTCGCCACTGCCTCGGACTTTGAGCCAACCTGAAGCTTCTTGTAAATGTTTTTGATGTGCCGCCGCACTGTCTCTTCGCTGATGAACAGCGTGTCGGCGATCATTTTATAGCTCTTGCCTTTGCACAGTTGGGTCAGCACCTCGGTCTCGCGCTGAGTCAAAGCAGAATGCGGGCTGGTCCGAAACGAGCCGACGACCATGCGGGCGATTTGGGTGCTCATCGGCGCCCCGCCTTCGTAAGTTTCTTTGATTGCCTCGAGCAGTTTGGCCGGCGGCGTGTCTTTCAAAAGATAGCCACAGGCGCCGGCGCAAAGCGCCTCGAAGACCAATTTGCTTTCCCCGTGTACCGTCAACACCACGAGGTTAAGCCCGGCCAAGCGGTCCTTTAAAACGCGAATCCCTTCGATTCCCGACATTCCCGGCAGCCCGAGATCCATCAACACCACATCCGGTGGATCTTCTTCCATGGCGGCAATCGCGGCTTCGCAATTGCCGTAGGTGCTGATGCACCCAAAACCCGGGGTGCCATTAATCAGGAGCGCCAGGCTCTCCCGAATATCGGCGTCGTCTTCAACAATGGAAACGGTGATCATGATTTGCCTCTCGCGTGTTGTAAAAACGTTGGCCGGTTAGCCCGTTAGCCAGTTGGCCTGTTTACCGGTTCTAATCGGCTTCTAACCGGCTAACTCGCTAACCAGCAAACAGGCTAACCATCTTGTCTAAATTAGTCTGCTGGCAACCGAATGTCCATAACCCACTTGGGGCATTTTCCCTCTGAATTGAATCGTCGTGCCCCGTCCGAGATAAGTGATCACTCTGATTTCGCCTTGCAGCTTGGCGGCGCGATTGGACATGCTGTTCAACCCCCGCCCGGATTCGCCGTTGGCGCCGTTCTGTCCGTTGCCTTTGAATCCCTTGCCATCATCGGAAAGTGCAATGATCAGGCTGTCGTGTTTCAAGGCGATTTCCAAAGTCACATTTTTGCAAGCGGCGTGTTTGAGAATGTTGTTCATTCCCTCCTTGAAAATGAGCGTCAGGTGCCGGCGCCAGTTCATCGGCAGTTTCACGCGCTCCAGCTCCGGCAAGATGCCGCGCGCGCGAAAGTGAATGCCGGTCTTGTCAAAAATCTCGTCGCCGGAATCTTTCAAATAAATCGCCAGGTCATACAACGAGTCTTGCTCCGGATCCAGCGCCCAAATAAAATTTCTTACACCGATCGACAGCGTCGCCGACGTCTCACGAATCTTGTCCAAATAGTTGGCGTTTTCCTTGGCGATACCGTTCAAGTTGCGTTTGAGAATTTCCGCAAACAGCGTCATGTTGGTCAGCTTCTGCCCCAGCTCGTCGTGAAAATCATCCGCCACCTGCTTGCGCACCCGTTCGTTCTCGAGCGTGCGCACGCCCTCCATCTCCAACGCGCGCCGGATTTGGTATTTCATCTTGTATTTGTAGAACACGACCGCCGCGCCTATCAACGAGCCGGTGGAAAGCAGTGCAAACCACCAAGTTTGCCAAAACGGCGGCTTGATGGTGATCGTAACCGCATAGCCCACTTCATTCCAGACGCCGTCGTTGTTGGAAGCTTTGACGCGAAAGACGTATTTGCCCGGATTCAAATTCGTGTAACTGGCATAGCGCCGGGCGCCGCAATAAATCCAGGTTTCGTCGAACCCGTCGAGCTGGTAAGCGTACTTGTTGTTTTGCGGATTCGTATAGTCGAGAGCCACGAACTCAAAGGCGATGAAATCGTCGTCCGCGGACAAAATCATTGCATCGAGATCGGCGATGTCGCGATCGAACTCCACGACTCGATCGAACTTTTTGAAAGCGGTAATCACCACCGCCGGAGCGTGTTCATTGTCTTTGATGTTTTCCGGGAAAAAACAATTAAAGCCGTTGTTGCCGCCGAAAAACATTTCGCCGCGCGGCCCGCGGTGATACGCGGAGGCATTAAACTCGTAACTCTGCAGCCCGTCGGTGGGATCATAGTTCTTGAAAGATTCCGTGCGTGGATTGAATTTCGACAAGCCGCGATTGGTGCTCAACCAGAGATTGCCCCTGGCATCCGGCAAAATGCTATAGACGACGTTGTTGGCGAGGCCGTTTTTTTCGGTAAAGCAGGTGAAAACGGCTTTCGCGTTACCGCTTTCCGAAGCGGCAGAGCCCGGCGCCGGCGACGTCAACCGGTTAAGCCCGCCGCCATAAGTTCCCAACCAGAGATTGCCGGTCGAATCGCTAAAAATAGCATCTACCATATCACGGCTCAAGCTGTTCGAATTCATGGGATCGTGCCGGTATGGGGTGAAGGTCTCGCTTTCCCGGTCGAATAGATAAAGCCCATTGCGCGTTCCGATCCAAAGCCGGCCCCAACGGTCTTCGCCAAAGCACAGCGCGCGGTTATTGCCCAAGCTCCTGGGATTATCCGGATCGTGAACATACCGTGTGAAGCGTCCGGTCTTGCGATCGAGCATGTTCAGCCCGTTCGTCGTGCCGATCCACAACATGCCGAAACGATCTTTATAGATGACTCTGATGCCATTCGCACTCAAGCTATGTGGATTATTCGGATCGCGCCGGTAAAGCGTAAAACGTTCCTGGCGAGTATCGAATTTATTCAGTCCGTTATCGGTGCCAATCCAAAGAACTTTCCCGGCATCATCGGGATCCGCGTAAATTTCGAAAACCGCATTGTGGCTCAAGCTGTTGAGGTTGGCGGGGTCGTGCCTATAATGCTTGAAAGTATTGGCTTGGCGATCGAACTTAACCAGGCCGCTATTGCCGGCGCCGATCCAAAGAATACGCCCGGCCGCGCCCGGATCTTCACATAATGCCCAGATGGAATTTTCACCCAGGCTGTTCTTCTTATTGGGATCATTGGCAAAATGGTTGAACCGTTTTTTCTTGCGGTCAAATTTATTCAAGCCGCCGCCATCGGTTCCAACCCATAGAATGCCGGAGCGATCCTGGCAAATTGCCGAGACGGAATTGTTGCTCAACGAATGCGGATCGTTCGGGGCGTTCCGCACGTGCGTGAAAGTATTGCTGCGGATGTTGAGTTTATCGAGACCGTTTGCCGTTCCAATCCAAAGCACGCTGTTGCCGTGTTCGAGCGTTTTGTAAAGCTTGAGAATGAAATTCGAGCTTAGGCTGCCGGGATCAGCCATGTTGGCCATGTAATGGCTAAACCTGCCGGTCCGGCGGTCGAGTTTATTGAGGCCGCACTCGAGCGTTCCAATCCATAAGGCGCTTCCGGGCTCGTCGTCCGTTTCGCAAATCGCCGTCACATAGTCGTCGCTTAGAGAACCGGCCTGCTCGGGATCGTGGCAGTAACGTGCAAAAGTTTTCTTTTCTCGCTCAAAACGATTGAGGCCGCCGGACGCCGTTCCGATCCACAACGTACCCGAACGGTCTTCATAGATGGCGGTGACAAAACTATCGTTCAAAGCAGCCTTATCAGCCATGTTGGGGAAGTAGCGATGGAAAACATTTTTTTCGCGGTCAAATTCATTCAGCCCTCCCCCTCGTGTTCCCACCCAAAGCGCGCCGAACCGGTCTTCGCAAATGGCCGTGACGAAATCGTGGCTCAACGAAGCCGGATTTTGAGGATCGTGTTGGTAATGTATAAAGGTTTTATTTCCGGGATTGTACTTATTGAGGCCGCCGGCATGAGTGCCGACCCAAATTGTGCCCGTTCGATCTTCGTACACGGCTGTGACTAAATTATCCGACAGGGCGTTGGGATTGTAAGGATCGTATTTGAAAATCGTAAAGCCATAGCCATCGTAGCGGTTCACGCCATCCTCAGTGCCGAACCACAAAAACCCGTGATGATCCTGAATAATCGCGGTGATCGAACATTGCGACAGCCCCTGTTCGAGCGAAATGCGCTCGAATTTCATTTCATCATTTTGGGCGGGAAGAGCAGCGGCCAGGCACAGAATGATCAGCAGGAGGGTTGTAAGCCGTAACATGCGTCAGCACCTTAATTCGTGTCAGTCGGGAAATGTCACCGTCCGGGCCGTTACTTCAAAAAATAGACTGCTGTTCGTGCATGAGAGAAACTCGGGAGCTTACGGCCCGGACGATCAACTTCGTTGCGCAAATTTTCGGACACTGGAAAAGAAAGCGTCCATCTGAATAGACCATCGCCGGGCGCTTCCGTTTAATTTGGAAAGTTAGTGCTGAGGGTGGGGAAAAGTCAATAACCCGTTTGGGTGATTTCTGGTTGGTGGTTGCTTGATGCTGGCGGCGTGGCTTGATACTGTTATGATCACAGAGTTGCGCTTGTCGTGCTTTCAAAAAAAACTGCTCGGTCAATGCAAGCGTCAGGCAGTAGGTGAAAACGACTCTGCTAGTGTTATAGTATTACCCTGAAAAACTATCATGACCGCGAAGATTTTATTGCACCACAAAGGCACAAAGTTCACAAAGGTTTTTTCTTTGTGTCCTTTGTGTCTTTGTGGTAAGGTTTGGTTGCGGCCAAAGCCGCGCTAAGGCCTTATTTGACTAATAACATTTTTTTAGTGAACGTAAACCCCGTGTTCGTCGTCACCCGATAGAAATAAACGCCAGTCCCCAGCGCATTGCCGATTTCGTCACGGCCGTCCCAGTTGAAGAAATGCCGGCCCGGATCAAGACGGCCGCTGTAGAGCGTCTTCACTTCTTTGCCGAGAAGATTGTAGATTTTGAGTTTCACTTCGGTCGTCGTGGGTACGGTGATCGGAATCGCCGTTGTCGGATTAAATGGATTAGGAAAATTTTGCTCCAAAGCAAATTTTCTGGGAATGAGCGCGTCCAAATCTTCTTGCAGCGCTTCGGCTTTGCCGACGCGCACCGTGAATTTGGTTATGTCAGTCGCCGGCGTAAAATTGTAGAGAGAATCTTCCCGCAAGTTGAGAGAACTTGCTCTCGCAGGATCAATGAGATAGACGGCAAAATGCGACGGAATCCGATTGATGCCGGAGAATGTCAGTTTCACAGGCTCGCCTTGCTCGGACTGCACGTCGAAATCCCAACTCTCTTGCTCTTCAAACTCGGGACGAATGTCAGTAGCAAAACTTGTATAAGTAGAACTCCATTTCGGGCGTTCAAAGTATACCTGTGGCAAGACAGTAGTTAGCATCCTGGGCTTACTATAATCAAATTTGTCAAAACCGCGGCTTGCGTCGACAGATACACCAAAGGCTGTTACGTTGTCGGAATAAGCGCCTAAAATTAAGTTGATATTCACTTTCCAGACCATATCTTCTACTTTTACATTACTTGCAGAAGATGGAAACAAAAAGCGGTAAGGCACTCTGATCGTATCGATGCCGTCACTGTTATTCCAATAATATCCAACATAAGGCTTAAGAGAGTCCGATTTTGAAAAGCCAGATACCCCCTTGTATTCCCAAATGGGGTTAGGATTATTGACATTGTTATATGACATAACTGCCGGCCAGTAAATTGCTTTCCAAAAGGGATTTGTAATGAGATTCCAACCGGAATGAAGGTCGACAATTTCTGCCTCGGAATTGTTATTGAGCGGAGCTGGGTTGACTGTTGTGTTAATTTCCAAATTGCCTTTCCGAATAATCCAGAAGGCTCGTCCTGCGGAAAATCTGAATATCGGACTGCCGTTAAATTCAATGAGAAACTTGTCTGGTGAGTCGACAGAGCCATCATCCCAATAAGCCTGCCAGTTGATGCGATGACTCCCAGCGAGAACCTCATTGATACCAAGTTCGCTTGCCCCAGGTAAACCCACGATTTGGTAATCCGTAACCTGAAATTCTGAGGCTTTTGGATGGGATGGGAACTCAATGGAATGTAACAAAGGAAGAGTTGACGGGTAGTTGGGAACATCAACGATTACAGCAAAAGAAGCAGATTTGATGCCGCCCTTATTATCATCGGCAGTGACTGTAATTGAACTGTTACCCAAGGCCTTTGGGCTGATAATAAGCGAACTCGTAGCAATCATTGCCGTTGCTACATTAGTGTTGCTGGAACTTGCAGTATAGCTGAGCCGGTCGCCATCCGGATCAGTAAAAACCGCTGGCGCTGAATCTAAATTAATAACACGCGGTTCACCATCAACATCAATCTTTTGATTGGAGATAGCGTTCGCAACAACTGGAGGTCGGTTTACAGACACCACAAAAGATACGGTGATAGGATTAGAGAACCCATCTGTCGCCTGAACCGAAATCGTCGTAATGCCAGCGGCTTTCGGCGTAATAGTAATAATGTTATTTGAAATAGAGGCATCAGCAATATTAGGTGAACTGGAATTGGCGGCAAAAGACAACGCGTCACCATCCGCATCAGTAAAGACCAAGTTCAAATTTCGTGTAAAAGACGCAGCTCCGATGGTAAGTGTCATGTCCATAATGGGATTGGCAACAGTTGGCAACTGGTTTCCAATTCTAAATGCTTGCTCGGGAGCAAATGTGGAGCCGGCATACGCATGGTCGATAGCTTGAACGCTCCAATAATACTTTCCAACTGGCAAATTCTTGAGCGTCCAACTATTCCGATTATTTGTATTTCCGATTTTGGGGATTTTTCGATACCCAGTCGTGGGATTTGCCATCGGCGAAACAATCTCGCTCCCGCCGGGTGTAATGCCGACTCTCAAATTATAGCTCAACGCATCTTGCGCAGTTTGGTTATCGAGCGATTTGCTCCACCTCAAGATAACCGTGTTCCCGCTTACCGTGGCGGCTAAATTTTGCGGTGTTATGGGCACTGTATTAGCAATGGTTGAATTATTCTGATAAACTTTTGCAACTGGTCCCCCGGTTGAGGATCCCACTAACAAAATATCCAAATCGCCGTCCTTATCAAAATCGCCTGTGGCCACTGCCCCAGAGCTTACTTGCACCAGTTGCGCATTAATATCCTGAAAATGGCCATCTTGATTTTTGTAGATTTTAGTAACAGAGCCTAGATTAAAGCCGGTCAACAAAATATCGAGGAAACCATTATTGTCAAAATCACCCCATGCCGCTCTACTACTTCTGGCCCCAATTAGAACACCGGCAAGGATATCAACAAAATTTCCGGCGTCATTGCGGTAGACTTTTGTTACGTTATTTGAACCGGTAAAACCCGTCAACAAAATATCCTGATCGCCATCATTGTCAAAATCTCCCCAAACAGCATTGCCTTCATCGAGGGCGAGTAATGGCGCATTAACATCTATAAATCTGCCATCGTCGTTCCGATAAATTTTGGTAATGCTGCCTCGGCGTGTCGAACCGGTTATTAGAATATCAAGATCGCCGTCGTTATCATAATCGCCCCAGGTTGCAGAACAAAGGCCTCCAACTCCTTGCAAGCCGGCGGAAATGTCTTCAAAAAGTCCTTGCTGATTGCGATATATTCTAGCGACTACGTTTGTATCGCTAACAGCGCCCGTTAAGAGAATGTCCAAATCGCCATCATTGTCAAAATCACCCCATTCCACCCAACTGCCGAAAGTTCCGGGCAATGCCGCAGAGATATCGACAAAATTACCCTTTTCATTGCGATACACTTTGGTTACACTTCCGACGTTTGCACCGCCTGTTAATAAAACATCCAAATCGCCATCGTTATCATAATCACCCCACGCCACTGAACTATTATAAACAGGAGAAAAGGGTACCGTCACTTCCACAAATCTGCCTCCATCATTGCGATAAAGTTTCGCAACGTACGGCTCCGAGGCTGATCCACGGCCAACTAATAAAATATCTAAATCATTGTCATCGTCATAATCACCCCATGCAACTGATCCTCCATACTGGATGCCAACCAATGTAGCAGAGACTTCCGTGAAAGTCTGGGAGAGCCCATTGGCCGTAAAAAGCATGAGAATAATCAAAGTCGCCGCAACCTGTATGATGCAAGCGACTTCTTTGGTGAAGTTCCTTGAATGGAAATTTTTGCTAAAGATATGCATAGTTTATGCTCCTTATGACAATGCGCTTGAGAACCGCAAGCGCACAGAATTGACAAACAGTTATAACAAAGGGCACGAAACAAATAAAAATCTGATGCCAATAATCCCCTTGATAAAGCTTTTAGTTTCCATCTGGCCTTCCCTGTGGCTTAGGGAATAAATCAGCATTCGTTGTTCCATCTTTATTATTTGCAAGAACACCAGATGCGAAAAGGCCTCCGCCAACAAGGAGGGTTTCTCCGGCAATGAAGCGCCAATCCTTATAAATTCTCTCCGTCGTTGTGCCATATTTTTGATATTCCCACCTCGCTTTCAGCTTAACACCTCTAAACCATTTCTCAACCACGGATAAGACAAGATCTATATTGACCGCATATCCATCCTTTCCTCCTTCCACAAAAGTGGACACGCCAATCATGCGTCCATGTTTATCAACCAAAGGCCCGCCGGAGTTGCCCGGCGATATTTTGGCGTCGAATACCAAATATTTTGATTCGAGGCGGGTAATTCGGCCGACTGTCTGCGAAAGCTTATCGCTCTGTGGATAGCCAAACGCCGCCACCTTTGCGCCAGGATTTATTTTGTCAGTACGGTTGTAGCTGATGACCTTTTTCACAGCAACCGGCTCAGTCGTGGTCAGGAGTGCAAGATCATTGGTGCGATCCACAAAACTCGGTAGGACACCGGCGCGAACGGGCTTGACGTCGGTATTGGTTTTGATGACGATGTCCTTATAAAACTCTAAGCCGATATCCGGATCGGTCTCGCCAAAATTCGTCGCCACCACATGGCAGGCGGTGAGAATCAACACGCGGCCTTTCTCGGTTACGCCAATGATGACGCCGCTACCGGTTTTTCTACCTTGGTCGCAAAAAATTTTGACTGTCGCCGGCGCGACTTTTTCATAAACCTTCGCCGGCATGTCCGGCAGCGCTTCTTTCTTGATTGACGCCGACCGCGTTTGGGCTTGGCTCGTTACCCGGCTAAAAAATATAAAACCCAGCGCCAGCGCAACCAACCACGGTACGATACGAGAATTTTTCTTAATCATCTGCGCCCTCGCTTTTGTTTTTGGATTTAAGTTTTAAGATGAAGGGAATAAGAACGGTCATCAGCCATCCCATCCACGTAATAAATACAGACAGCGTTCGATTTTGCGTGATCAAAGCTAAGTATTTGGGCACCAGCTCGTGCCACAAATCCCCGCGACCAACCGTCATGCTATGCAGGCGGCCCTGGGCGCGTACTTTGAAGCCGTTCGCCGTCTCGGCAAGATCGTAAATCACGAAACGGTTCGGTTCCGCGGCTAGCTCGAGATCGCCCGGGTCACGCGCTTTGAAGCTGACGCTGTCCAACGGAAAATTGCGGCTCACCCAAATGCTGTCAATCGTGGATTGGAGCAAAACTATGGTGCCTTGAAAAACATTTTTCGAGAAATCCAAATTCTCCACCGGCTGCTCGAGGAGAAACTGTGCTCTCTCCTTCGTTCTCATTGTGCTCTTTTTGACGCTGATCTCAAGCTCGCCGTTTTGCCCCTTCACGCGCGGCGCGCGGGCAATTTCGTGCAGCTTCACACGCACGGTGTCATTAAAAAATGGGGTCAAATCACGTCCCGCGCCATCGGTGACGGTGCAGGCCTGCAACAACAGGCGAGCTTCTTCCAAGCTCAGCGTCAAGTAGAGCGTCTCCGGGCTATGCTGAATCGTGAGATTGAAGCCATCACCGTGGTGCTGCAAATTCACTTGACCGCCGGCCGCGGCAACGACCTCTTGCAGCGAAATATCGGCGACAGGAGAAAGAAAAGCCATCTTGCTGTTGAACGGATCGGGCGTAATCGTCACCGGATTCTTAAAAACTTGGCTGCCGCTCTTCGAATGAAGAGAAAGCAGCGTCAATTTCAGCGGCTTAAATTTGGCAATACTGATGGCGCCGGTCAACAAACCGGAATGCAGCAACGCCACTTTTTCCTCGCTCTCTGCTGCCGGCAAAGCAAAGCCGGCATCTTTCGCAAAGACGGTGACGTCGAGCAGCGTGCTTTTCGGCAAGACCGCGAGGATGAGAAAAGTGACGGCGGCAAAGAGCAAGGTCGCCAGCGCATAAATAAGCCCGGTACGGCCGACCCGTGGCGGCGCAGGAGTTTTTTTCCCGTCAACAAAGAGCGCGCCATCCGACGAGCGCATGAACAAAACCGGCGTGCCCCACTCCGGATGATGATCGCCGGTGAACAGGGCTACCCGCGCCTCGGTGGTGGCCACATCCGCCGGCAGGCGATCGGCAACGGCGCCATAAAACGTCTCAGCAAATTGAATCGCCGCGGCATCGGAGATGGCGAATTGCATGGCCGCCACCGCCGGAATGCCAAGCTGCACGAGCGTGCTCGCCGTGCCGGCAAACGGATTGGCGAGAGCAGCTCGCGCGCCTTTGCAACTGTTCAACACCACGAGGCGCAGCGACGGGTGATTGTTGAGCAGCGCCCCCAACTGCTCCGCACTCACGCGATCAACGGCTTCCGTCTCGTCTTCAAACGCCAGCCAGCCTTGATTGGCAGCCGCCTCAAAATCACCGTGGCCGATGAAATGAAACACATGAAACTCGGCGCGGCGCAGCGTTTTCTGCAGTGCGTTGACAGTGGCCGTTTCCAACCAGTGTATCTGCACCAATCCGCGTTTTTCCAAATCCGCGAGCGCTTGCTGCAATTTCGCTTTTTCCTCGTCAACGTTGAGATAAAACGAAGCGAGCGGATTAGAGATCATCACGAGTATGCGGAGCGGCGGCTTGATTTGCAAAGGCAGGATGGCCTTGGGCAGGTCAAGATAGCGCACCACCGGCGTTTGGCGATTAAAGCACAAGAACTGGTTGGCGGCGGCGTCATACAAATACTCCCACGGCAAATGCGCCAGCGCCGGCGCGTCTTGCAAATGCAGCCGCAGGCGCAATCCCTCCCCGCCTTGCGCACGAGCCAAATCCAAACTGCTTTTGTAAATCGCACGGACTTCATTTTGAAAAACCGCCTCGAACAAGCTGCCGCCGAATTTTTTTATCACCTCGAGATCGAGCTGATGATCGGAGAGTGATTTTTCAACCGCCAGAATCGTCGCCTGCGCTTCGTCAAGTGCAAAAGGAAGCGCGAAACGATGCCTCGCCTCGCCGTTAAAAGAACGCGCTTTGACGTGATAAAGCCCGCCGGATTCGTAAAACTCCAGATCAAAGTTTTGGTAGTTGGATTTCGGCATGAGTGGCGCACCGGAAGATTTCCGTGTTTTTTTAAAATCCGTTGAGAAGATGCTGCTCGTAAGAATTAACTCCGCAGTTCATTGGCGCACTGCAGAATTGCTCTTTAAAATTTCCGCATAATGATAAAATTCGTAAGTTGAAGTCACTTTTACCGCCTGCTCACCCGGCAGCGGCTTGAACGTCGGTTCAAGGACTAAAGTGTACAAACCATTGCGCACGGGCCGGCTGTTCTGATCTTTGCCGGCCCAACGCAAATAAGCTTGCCGGTCCGCCTCCAAATCCCGGAGCGTTCCGGAAAAGGCCGGCTGGAGCGAGCCGGTGAAATAGATTTTGTATTGCAGCACGCTGACGGTTTTCAGGGGCACAAAACAAAAACGATAAATCAGCGCCGTATCTTTCGGTGCGGCACAGAACAACATCACCGGCACAATTCTCTCGCCGTCCGTTCCGGCAACGGTTGCCAAAGGAAAAAGATGGGGAATGGCGATGCCATAATAGCGGGGAATTTCCGAGGGCCACGCAAACGTGCTGAGGCCGGCGGGATATTCCGTGCGCAATGGCGCCATCTTGTAGAGTTTCTCAAATTCCCGCACCACGATTTCAACGCCGGAAGCGCCTTCCAAATAAAATGCCAGCTTGTAATCAGCGCCTTCCGGCTGTGGTGCCGGTTCGTTGTTTTCAATGCTCGCTCCCACCAGGACGATCTGCTCTCCGGCTACCAGTTGCCGCGATTTGATGATTCCTTCTTTTCTGTTGCCGTAGGTTTTATACGGATACTTGGCGGTGGTTTGAGCATAGACGGTGCTTTCCCAATTTAAAGCGAGGCTCATTCCGGGCTGAGTGAGATCGACGCCGCTCGAAAGCGGCAATAAGACGACCAATAAAATCGAGGCCTTTATATTTTTGCTCATGACACCCTTTGTCATCGGTTGATGGTTGTAAAATCGGCGCGCCGGCTGGGTTGCTTCAATTCAAATTGGCTAGCCGGCAGCACCTGCATAAATAGACACTAAAAAAGCGGCTTTTATCTCGCTTATTTTGCAAAAATTTTCACTTGATTTAGGTCGTTCGGTCGTCCATCTTGAGCTGGTGACCCATTCTCAAGACAGAGAATAAAAGGGGCTCGCGTCAAAGTCGAAGTGCCAAACCCCATGCGCCCGCGCGCTCGGTATGGAGGTTTAGCATGATTGTGCAATATACAAATATTAAAATAATTTGGCAAGCCAGTTTTAAAATAATGCTGTTTTAAACCTGAAACCTGCGTGATTCTTGTTTTGACTGGCAAATAGAAATATTGAAAATCGTAGTGGAAATGTTGATTCAGGCTATAGACGTAAAACCTACCTTTGGTAGGCTTTACGTCCATTGCCCAATTTATAATTTTTGTCTTGATTTCCAAGGATTCCTTCATTGTTACAAATAATGATCATGCAGGTTTCAGGTTAAACAGTTTTATTTATACCTCACCCCCCCGCTTCATCACCAAATCCACATCCTGCAGCAAGTTGATATACCGCAGCACATCGCCGCGCACGGCGATGATGTCGGCGTATTTGCCGGCGCTGATCGTGCCGGCATCAGGGCAACTCCATGAGGCCTTGCTGAGCTGATGCAATGGCGCCTCCCCGAAAGACCGCTCTATTGGTGTTGAAGGAATTTCTAGTCATCGTGACCGTGCCGCCACTTAAATCTATGGCGCCTCCGTCCGTATTGCGATCGAAAACATTGTTTTGGATGATCACATTCGAATTGAGCAAGGCCAAACCGCCGCCATCCGCGCCTTTCCCAATTCGAGTCGTGAATCCTTCGATTTTGATCTGGGCGCTGCCTGTGTTTTCATATCGCATTACCGTGTTGGATGCTTTGGCATCGATGATCGTGCTGTCGGCGCCAGCCCCGATCAAAGAAATGCCGCTGCGGATAAGCAAAGGGAAAATCTCGGGAAAGACGCCGTCCATGACGGTATCATAAGTTCCCGGCGCAACGTGGATGATATGTCCGTTTCCTGTTATTCTCGACAACGCAAAGGAAATCGTGAACCACGGCTTTTCCTGCGAGCCGGTGCCGGTGGTGTTGCTGCCCTTGGCGGCATCGACGTAAAAATCATCAGCCATTAAATTGCTCTGCCCAAGCAGCAACACCGATAAAAAAATAATCGCACCCTTCATTTTGTCACCTCATTATTTTGCCAGCAAGAGCTTCAACGTTTTAGAGAAACTCCCAGCACGCAACTGATAAAAATAAATCCTACTCACCACCGCCTTTCCTTGCGCGTCGCGGCCATTCCATAGGCTTTCATGCCGGCCCGCGGGTAATTCAATGCGATCCAACAACGTCACAATCTCGTGTCCGACGAGATCGAAAATTTTGATTGTCACCACACGCCTCGTGGTGTATTCACGGCAGCGACGGAGGCGTCGGGAGTTGTTGAAGAGGGGGTCTCTGCGTGCCGCCGCCACCTCCACCTCCCAAAGCCAATGCCGCGCCGACGCCGGCGACGACGACACCGCCGCCGATCAAAATCCATTTCGTGCCGCCGCCTTTCTTTTGCTTAATCTCCGGCTCTTTCTGTACTGGCGTTGGGGTCTCCGGCTTTTTTTCCGGCTGCTTCGCTTGCAGCTCTTTTTTAACTTCTCTCACCATATTGGTATACGGCGGTGGATCTTGGTCCGGATCAGGCTCATACCCCGGCACCAATTCGAGCAATTTCCGGATGGCGTTCTTCGCTTGATCGACATAATCTTTGCCGAGGTAAGCCAGGCCCAAGAGCTTGTAAGCCCGCTGCTCGTCGGCGGCGCTGAGCTTGCCCTTGTTCACACAAGGCGTCAGCAAGGTGACCGCCTCGTCAAAACGACCATTGGTGTACTCTTTCTCGGCTTGCGCCAGCTGGGCCTGGCAATTTTCCTGGGCGAACGCCTCATCCGAGAACAGCGGCAAGAACGCCATGCCGGTCGTCAAAAAAGTGAGCCAAAACACTCGCGTAAAATTTTTGTGCGCCAACATAAAGCCTCCTTAAAAAGAATAATTTCGAATTGCGTGTTACCCCGATTTTGCATTGTATGGTCGAAACTGCAACCCAATGGGTTTTAGCAACTAAAGGAAAATCGGGGTTTGACTTTTATATGTGCAAAATTAAGGTGTTACTTGTCGCTCATTGCTCATCTTGAAGCAACCAGCTTCATTACAATTTCTTCAAACGAAACTTCAACGGTTTCGTGACATCTCCTTCCAAAAGAATGGACAGCGGTCCGTCAAGCGAAATATATCCCTTGCGCTTGACTTCAATGACATGCGCGCCCAGCCGGAGCGTCAGTTGTTTTTGTGTGGTATAGCCGGTGGAGTCCCCATCAACGTAAATATGTCCCCAGACAAATTGATCGGATTCATCGGCAGAGGTGACCGTAACCGTCAGCTTCCGGTTGAAATCAATGGTCATATCGAAGGGGACATCGGCTTCGATATTCACGGTTTTTTCATACGCGCCATAGCTCGGGTGAATCGCTTTCAGCTTATGTGATCCGGCCGGAAGATTCATCGTAAACAAAACATTGGTATCGGTTTTTTGCAGAATACCATCCACATAAATCGAGCCATAAGGTTTAACGAGGACCCTCAGCGCGCCAAGTTGAAGCACGAGCTTGGCTTCGACGGCGCTCGGTTGTTGCGGTGACACTGTAACTGAAGCGGAATAATCCCGATACCCGGTTTTGCGCAGAACGATTTGATGCGCACCGACGGCAACGTTATTGCTTTGGTATGGCGTCGTTCCAATCTCCTGACCATCCAATAAAAGGGTCGCGCCGTCCGGAGTGGAGTTGACGCTGAGCTGACTCACCGCCGCCGCTTTTTTAAGCGGCGCCGTCACCGGCGTGATTTTGCCGGCGCTGACTACGATTGTAGTCGAGTAATTTTCATAGCCTTCCAGGCGCAACACCAGTTGATGGCGGCCAGGGCTTAGATTGGAATTTCGATAAGGTGTGCTACCGGCGGATTTGCCGTCGAGCGTGACCAAAGCGCCCGGCGGCTGCGACTCAATCTGCGCGCCGCCCAAGAGCTCGCCGCCAATTTGCTTCGCCAATGCATAACGGCGCGGGTCATTGTCGCCGGGCTGCAAGCTAAATTGCTCCTGCTTGGAATCGTATCCCGGCCGCGAAATGCTGATTTGATGGCCGCCCGCCGGCAATTGCAAGTTCGCCAAGCGGGATGCAGCGATCAGCGTCTCGTCTATTCTCACTTCGGCGTCCGGCGGTTCGACGAAAATGGCGACGCGGGCTGCCGGCGCCAGCGACGGCGACAATTCATACGTTTGCCCTTTTTGGATAACCAGCGAAGTGTCGACCGCCAAGTAATTCCGTTTGCGGAAGCTCAGCTTGATTCGCCCTTCCTGCGCGAGCGGGACATTCAACGGCGTCACCCCAAGCGAGTCGTCGTTCAGAAAAATTGTCGCGCCGTCCGGCTGCGTCGTGACGGATAGCCACGCACTCGCCGGCGCACTTTTACTCGCCGGCACACTTTTACTCACTTTGCCTTGACGCATCACGAAAATCAGCGCCGATGCGAGAGCGAGCAAAGCTAAAACCGCGCTCCAAACGCGCGCCATGCGGCTGGTGAGGAGCGTCATTTTTTTCTTATAAATCGCCACCGTTTCGGTAGAATCCCGCGGGCCTGACGGCGGCAAATCCGATGGCAGCCCCATGGCCCGCTTCAAATCGGCTTGCAGCTCGTTAATGTGTTGGTAGCGCGCCTGGCGGTCTTTTGCCAAAGCTTTGTCGATGCAGTTTTGCAAAGCGGCGGGAATGCCGAGCTTGTAACGCGCGAGCGCCGGCGGTTCCTGGGTCGCAATCGCGCTCATCACGGTAAATTCGGTGTTGCCTTTGAATGGAAGCTCGCCGGTCAGCAGCTCGTACAAAATCACGCCGGTTGAAAAGATGTCCGAGCGCGAGTCGATCTCCTCGCCTTTCACCTGCTCCGGCGACATATAAGACAATGTCCCCATCATCGCGCCGGATTTCGTCAGCCCGGATACGCCTTGCATTTTGGCCAAGCCGAAGTCGAGAATTTTCGCCTGGCCGTCGAGATTGATCAGAATGTTGGCCGGCTTGATGTCGCGATGCGTGATGCCGGCGCGATGAGCCTTGCTGATTCCGGCGCAGATTTGCGCCATCAAGTCGAGCGCTTCTTTGAGCGGCAGTTTGGCGCGGGCGATGCGATCCTTGAGCGCCTCGCCCTCGACGTATTCCATCGCGATATAGGAACGATGCTGATGCTCGCCCACTTCGTAAATGGTGACGATATTCGGATGATTCAATTTCGCCGCCAACTGCGCTTCGCGCTTGAACCGGGCTTTGAACTCCGGATTGGCGGTGTATTGCTCCGACAAAAACTTGAGCGCCACTTTGCGGCCCAATTCCATGTCTTCGGCCAAATAAACTTCGCCCATGCCGCCGGCGCCGAGTTTTTTGAGTAGCCGGTAATTTTTGAACGTCGTCTCCGTCACCTCCACGTTTTTGAGCGCCGCCGCCAGCTCTTCGATTTGCTGATAGCGCTTTCTCAAATCTTTCGCCAGCGCCGTGTTGATGATATCCTGCAAGCCCTGGGGAAGGTCGAGATCGTAAACGGAAAGCGGTCGCGGCTCCTGGCCGACGATCGCGCTCATCATGACGAACTCGGTTTCGCCCTGAAACGGCAAATCCCGTGTCAGCAGCTCGTACAACACGACGCCCATGGAAAAAATATCCGAGCGGCGGTCAAGCTCTTCGCCGCGAACCTGTTCCGGCGACATGTAAGGCAGCGTCCCCATCATGATTCCCGATTTGGTCAGCTTGGAAACGCCTTGCACTTTGGCCAGGCCAAAATCGACGATTTTCACTTTGTCGTCGGCGTCGATCAAAATGTTGGCCGGTTTCAGATCGCGATGCACGATGCCGGCGCGATGCGCTGCGGCCATGCCGTCGCAAATTTGCAGAACGAAATCAATCACTTGCCGAACCGGCAATTTTTCGCTGATGAGCCGGCCGCGCAGCGACTCGCCGGGGACGTATTCCATCGCGATAAACGAGCGGCCCTCGTATTCGCCGATCTCGTAAATCGTGACGATGTTCGGATGATTCAAGTTCGCCGCCGCCTGCGCCTCACGCTTGAACCGCTCTTGGAAGCTCGGATCCGCGGTATATTTGGGCGCCAAAACCTTGAGCGCGGCTCGGCGGCGCAGGTTGAGGTCTTCGGCCAAATAAACCTCGCCCATCCCGCCCTGGCCGAGCAGCTCGATGATTTGATAATGGGAAATTTTTGAACCGATCGGAATCATCATCGCATTAATTAAAAAAATCTATTTTTTAACTAGTGAGCGGTCAATTTCGTTTCCGCAACCGCCGCCAAGTCGAGGCGACTTTCTCTCGCCATGAAGCCGCGTTGACTATCGCAATCACCTGCACCGTCGCGTTGTCGCTGCCGCCGCGCGCATTGGCTAAATCAATTAATGCCCGGCAAGCCGCGGCCGGGGGATTGGACATGACGAGGCGCTTGATCTCGTCCGCTTCGACTTTGACAATACCGTCCGTGCACAACAGAAATCGTTCGCCCTCATGCAGCCGCGGGAGGTTCGCGATGATATCGGCTTGCACGGCCGGCGCGATGCCCAAAGCGCGCGCCAATTGCGATTTTTGGGGATGGCGCCTGGCTTCTTCCGCCGTTAAAATGCCCAAACGTTGCATCTCGGCGACTTTCGAATGATCTTGCGTGAGCTGCTCGATTTGGGATTTGGTGATCCGATACGCTCGGCTATCCCCCACATGCGCCACGTAAATGCGATCATCCTTGAAAACCAAAGCCGTGCAGGTCGTGCCCATGCCCTGCAGGTCGGGGTTGCTACTCGCGCGTTGGTAGATTCGGGCATTGGCCTCCTCCATTGCGCGCTGCAAGCTTTGCGTGACGTCGTTGCTCGAATCGCCGAAATAAACATGCTGCACGATGTTGACGGCCATCGCGCTCGCTTCCTTGCCGCCGGCGTGACCGCCCATGCCGTCGGCGACGATGAAAAGCTGGCCGTGGGGAGCCGAAAGCGCCAAGCTCGCGCGCGGAAACTTGCCGTAAGTATCCTGGTTATCGGGGCGCTTCAAGCCCAGATGCGTCGCATGGCCCCAAACGATGGCTAAGGGGGTGAGATTTAATAAATGGGGCATTTAAATTTCACCAGGTTATAAATAACGACAGTTTGTGCGAGCAAAATGAGTAAGTTATTTTATACTCGTTACGGGTTATTTTGTAACGTCATTGCGAGCGTTTTTCAGCGAAGCAATCCTTTGAAAATCAAGAGATTGCTTCGGCAAAAAGCGCCTCG
>JAKEEU010000212.1 GCA_022616415.1 Candidatus Zhuqueibacterota bacterium
AGGGACGGTTTGATTTTAGGCAGGTCATTTATGGCCTGCATTCGATGGGGCGCAATGCTCGCGTCCCGTAGGGACGATTGAATGATGCGTGGAACCAGATTCAATCGTCCCTACGGGACGCGGATATTTCTTCACGTCACATGCAGGCCATAAATGACCTGCCTAAAATCAAACCGTCCCTACGGGACGAAGAGTGACCTGGACAGTTACAGAACATCGTCAAAAACGACGGAAATACGGCCAATATACGCCTTCGAAAAGCCAATATACGCCTTCGAAAAGCCAATATACGCCTTCGAAAAATGGATAAAGTGGAGTCAGAGAGGAACAAAGATGAAGCACAAGAAACTGTTCGCAGCTTTTATCGCCGCAATTATCGCCGCAATCGCCTTTGTGGCGTTGGCAGTTCCCGCGCTGGCGCAAGCGCCGAACGCGCCGCCGCAAGTCACTTCGCCGGAAGTGCAGGCGGACCGCAAAATCACCTTTCGCCTGCTGGCGCCCAAAGCGGAAAGCGCGCGTCTGACCGGTTCGGATATTCCCGGCATGGGCGGGGGCAAGGATATGACGAAAGATGACAAAGGAATTTGGGAAATCACGATTGGCCCCGTCGAACCCGGAACCTATCGCTACAGGTTCGACCTGGGCGGCGTGGCGGTGATTGATCCGCGAAATCCTTCGGTCAGCGAATCCAACGGCAACGTCTGGAGCATGGCGCATGTCCCCGGCTCCGAATTTCAGGACACGAAAAACGTCCCGCACGGAGCCCTCAGCGCAGTGACGTACTATTCGACCGCGCTCGGCAAATTCCGGCGCATGCGCGTTTACACGCCGCCCGGTTACGAATCCGGCAAGGGCAAATTTCCGGTCTTTTACCTGCTGCACGGCGCAGGCGATTGCGATGATTCGTGGTCTTCAGTCGGGCGCGCCGGCTTCATCATCGACAACCTGATCGCCGCAGGCCTTGCCAAACCGATGGTGATCGTGATGCCCGCCGGACATACGCGCCAGAACATGCGCTTCACGCCGCCGGCGCCCGGCAGTGGCGGAGCGCCGCCGCCCGATGAGTTCGTGCAGGATTTCGTCACGGACATCATGCCTTATGTCGAAAAGCATTACCGCGTCCTGACGGACCGCAACAGCCGCGCGATTGCGGGGCTTTCGATCGGCGGTAACCAAACGTTGAATATCGCGTTGCCGCATCTGGAAAAGTTCGCCTACATCGGCGTCTACAGTTCCGGTTTGTTCAGCGCCTTTATGCGCGCGCGGCAACCCGGCGCTCCGCGTCCAGCGCCGGAAGCCATTCCGGCAATCACCCCGGCGGGCGAAGCCTGGGTCAAGCAACATCAGGCCAAACTCGATGATGCGAATTTGAAAAAAGGCCTGAAACTGCTCTGGTTCGCCACGGGCAAGGAAGACTTCCTGCTGGGCGTAACCAAGGGCACGCTGGACCTGCTGAAAATACACGGCTTCAACCCCGTTTATCAGGAAACTGCGGGCGGGCATACCTGGATTAACTGGCGCAATTACCTGACGGAATTTGCGCCGCAGCTATTCAAGTAAACGAAGGCCAGAAGACTGGCGCGGGCTGGCGGATTTCGAGAAGATCGCCATCCGCGACGAAGTCCGCCCGTTGATCCTCAAGGAAAATGCGTTGCGGCTGTTTGGGTTGAGCTAGGTGATGTTGGCTTTCATGCGAAGCTGAAGCCCTGCTTCGTGATCGGTAACATCCGAATGCGTTCGCCTGTGGCCGTGAAAACCGCGTTAGCTATCGCGGGCAGAATCGGCGGCAAAGCCGGTTCGCCCAAACCAGTCGGCGGATTGTTGGATTTCAGGAAATGGACTTCGATTTGCGGCGGCGCTTGCGACATCCGCAACATTGGATGCTCGTGATAGTTCGACTGCACGACGCGCCCGTTTTTCAAGGTGATTTCCTGCATTAACTCGCTCAGGCCATCTATGACCGCGCCTTGCGCCTGCGTTTCGGCGGAACTGGGATTGATGATGTGGCTGCCAATGTCGCCCGCAACCCACACTTTATTCACTTTGATTTTTTTGTTGGCGTTGACGGTGACTTCGGCGACTTCGGCAAAGTAACCGCGATGGCTGAAATGAAACGCGACGCCCATCGCAGTGCCTTTTGGCAACTGGCGTTTGCCCCAGCCGGATTTCTCCGCGACTAATTTCACTACGGAAATCATTCGCGCAGGATCAAATCCCGGCCCACGGCCAGTAGGCGCGGTCTGTGGAAGCTGCGGCGCTGACAATAAATCCAACCGAAATTGCACTGGGTCTTTGCCTGCCGCGTGCGCGAGTTCGTCCAAGAACGATTGAAGCACCCACGCGGCGCTGTTGGAACCCGGCGCACGCAAGGCTCCGGTTTTGAGTCCTAGCGGCATCACCGAAGACTGCACCACAAAATTTGGGACAAACCGTGCGGGAAATTCGTTCGCATTAAAACCGCCATCGTGGGCAAAGGCATTTCCTTCACCGTAACCGACGAAGTGATCGTGCCACGCGACCAGCTTGCCGTCTTTGTCCACCGCGCCTTTCATAAACTGGAAGCCGCCACAACGATAATGATCGTGTTGGATGTCGTCTTCGCGTGACCAGACTAACTTGACGGGCGCGCCGACCTGTTTGGAAATCCACGCGGCATCTAACATGTAATCGTTGTAAGCACGCCGCCCAAATCCGCCACCACCGCGTACCAGGTGAACCGTCACATTACTTTCAGGCAGATTGAGTAACTGAGCCACCATCGTGCGTCCGGTTTGCGGTATCTGTCCGGCAGCCCAGAGTTCGACTTTGCCGTCCTTGTAATGCGCCGTGCAATTTTGCGGCTCCATCGTGCCGTGCGCGATAAAAGGAAACACGTATGGACTCTCGACAACTTTGATGTCATTGCGTTTGAAAACCGCTTCGGCATCGCCGTCTTTACGCAACGTACGTTGCGCAGCTTGTTGGGAAAGCTCTACGGCTTTTTTGGCATTCTCTGCGCTGTCTTGCGCGCCCCATTTGCCGAAGTCCCATTTCACTTCGAGCTTTTCCCGCGCAGACTGCGCTGCCCACCAACTGTCCGCGACGATGGCAACGCCGGATTCAAAACCAGCGTCTTCAAACAGGTAATTGGGGTAATCATTACGAAGCGGTCGGCCTTCGACAATAAAGGCATGTTTTACGCCTTTCAGAGCTTTGATCGCATCGAGGTTGGCGCTTACCGCCTTGCCGCCCAGTACCGGGGTTCTTTGAAACACGGCGTAGAGCATCCCCGGCACTTTCACATCAATCCCGAAAATCGGTTTGCCCGTCAGAATGTCTTTGGTCTCCACACTGATCGTGGACGTGCCGATGATTTTGTAATCTTTCGGGTCTTTGAGTTTGACGGATCGCAACTCTGGCACGGGCATTGTCGCAGCTTTGGATGCAAGCTCGCCATAACCGAGCGAGCGATTGGATGCCTTGTGACGCACGCGACCGGAAGCCGTCGAGCATTCGGATTCGGCTACGCCCCACGTGTTTGCCGCCGCCGCAATCAGCATTTGACGCCCTGCTGCGCCCACCTGCCGCATGGGATCCCAGTTCATCGGCGTTGCCGAACTACCACCCGTGAATTGTGGCCCGTATTTGTTATCCGCATCGGCGCGGACGATTTTGACATCTTTCCAGTCCACATCCAGTGCTTCGGCAATCAGCATCGGCAGCGTATTGAGAACGTTTTGCCCGATCTCCGTATTTTTCGCGGTGAGAGTAACGATGCCGTTGGGCGCAATGCTGATGAAATTCGATGGAACCAAGGGAGCCGGCGCCGGGCGTCTGCCTTGTGCCAGCGCCGCTGCCTTTGGATACAGGCCCAGCATAAAGCCTCCTCCTGCCAGCGCGGTTACCTGAAGAAACGAGCGACGATGGATCTTTGTCATTGCCATAATTCCTCTTTACTTTTTGCCGCCTTTGCGGGGTGATTGGTTTGCTCCTGCGCCTGAAGGCTTCGCGCTTGGCTTCGCAGGTTTGGCAGTAGTTGAAGCCGTCAGTTCTGCGGCTTTATGAATGGCGGCGCGCACACGCAAGTATGTGCCACAGCGGCACAGGTTGCCGTTCATCGCTGAATCAATATCGGCGTCAGTCGGCTTGGGCGTTTTGGCGAGCAAGGCGCAGGCCGACATGATCTGTCCAGCTTGGCAATAACCGCATTGCGGCACGTCGAGTTCCTGCCACGCGGCTTGCACCGGATGCGAACCATCAGGCGAAATGCCTTCAATCGTCGTGATGGACTTATTCGCCACCGCCGACACAGGCGTAAAGCAGGCGTGCGTCGGCTGTCCATTCACATGCACAGTACAGGCGCCACACAAGCCCATGCCGCAACCGAACTTCGTGCCTTTGAGATCGAGTTCATCCCGCAACACCCAGAGCAGCGGCATCTCTGGGTCACCGTCAAACTGTTGGTTCTTACCGTTTACTTTCAACTTGATCATAAGTTTTCCCCTTAGTTACTCGCGGTATTCTTTTCATTCCACATTAGGTGTTTTTTCAAAAATCCGATGACTTTATTTCTGACCTCATCCACGTCATACATCGCGCCAAAGTGAGGCGCATCTTTCACAATGATTAACTCATTCGGAACGCCGGCCACATCAAGCCAACCGTGTAGTAATTTCGATTGCTGGTTGGGAACGATGTTGTCTTTTTCTCCGTGAATGATCAGAAAGGGAGGATCATTTTTATCAACATACGTGACCGGGCTGGCAACTTTGGCTAGGTCAGGTCGCGCCATGGGAGCGGCTCCGAGCAAAACCGCTTCGGGAGATTTGGGGTCTTCGCTGCTTTTCAAGGAGGTCAATTCTGAGGGGCCGTAAAAATCCACCACCGCCTTAAAGCTAAACGCTTTCGTTGTATTGGGCATGAAAAAAGCAGCTACGTTATTGTTCTTTGCCAACCCCATCAAGGAAGCCAGGTGTCCGCCTGCCGAAAACCCCATGACGGCAAAACGCGCTCGATCTAACCCGTACTTATTGGCGTTGTCGTATAGAAACGAAGTTGCCCGATTGCAATCCTGAATAAGCGCCGGGAACGCGGCTTGTGTGGCAAGCCGATAGTCGATCGAAGCCAATGCAAAACCGCTGCTGACGATTTCAGCAATGGTTTTTTTCATGTAGCCCATATCGGCATATTTATCGTTGGAAATCCAACCGCCGCCGTGAACAAAAATTACCAAGGGTACCTTGCCGTTCGCATTCGC
This sequence comes from Candidatus Zhuqueibacterota bacterium, assembly GCA_022616415.1. Classification (GTDB taxonomy): domain Bacteria; phylum Zhuqueibacterota; class Zhuqueibacteria; order Zhuqueibacterales; family Zhuqueibacteraceae; genus Zhuqueibacter. The sequence goes on from JAKEEU010000212.1 coordinate 5,237, forward strand.
CGGCAAATAGAGGTCTAACAAGTGTCTGGGGTCAGCATCGTTGCTATAAGGAACGTTATTGTGAATGATGGTCCCTTAAGGAAAAACATTGACGTACGGATTGGGCTTTTGCGCAAAGACCAACAATGACACCAAGAGCATCAAAGCAACGACAAGCAGATATTTGTTCTTCATGCCATGGTCCTTTTTCTTCTAGAGAATTTATGCTGGCTTTTTCCAGTATTCCATTTTGGCTCCGGCATACACGCCAGGGCCTTGATCATCGTTTCGGCCTGGGAGCGCACGCGGCTCGCGTGCGGGCATTCTCAGTAAAAGCGTACGTAGTCTTGTTGAGAATGCCCGCACGCGAGCCGCGTGCGCTCCCAGGCCGAAACGATGATCAAGGCCCACGCCATAAATTCCTCC
>JAKEEU010000213.1 GCA_022616415.1 Candidatus Zhuqueibacterota bacterium
ATACCGCCATATTCTATTAGACTAATTATTGCCCGCGGCTTCGGATGTCAAAATCAGTTTAATCCAACGAGTCAAATAAACTATGTCAAAAAAATCGCTGCCCTTGCGGGACGGCCCAAACTTTCACGATTCCATCCGCGCCGGCCGTAGCCAAGCGACTTCCATCCGAGTTGAAGGCGAGGGCATGAAAAGCAGCATTATTTTTGTTTGAAAGGGTGAACAATTCCCGGCCGGAAGCGACCTCCCACAATTTCACGGTGCCATCCTCGCTGGCTGTCGCGAGGCGCTTTCCATCCGGGCTAAAGGCGATATCATTGATCAAGTTTCGATGGCCGGAAAAGGTGAGCAAAAGCTGCCCGGAAGCAGCATTCCATATTCTTGCGGATCGATCAAAACTTGCTGTGGCGAGAAATTCTCCATTTGGCGAAAAAGCCACGGCCCTCACGTCACCCTCGTGTACCATGCGAGCGCCTTCCTTGCCGCCAGCCGCCTCCCAGACCCGTGCCGTATTGTCAACACTAGCCGTAGCGATGTAGCCTCCTCCATTCACGCTAAAGGCAATGTCATTGACTGCTTCCAAATGGCCGGACAATGTGAGCACCTCCCGGCCGGAAGCCGCGTCCCATATTTTTGCTGTCTTATCCGCGCTCGCGGTGGCGAGACGCTTCCGATCCGGGCTAAAAGTGACGCTATTAACCGCAGCGCTATGGCCGGAAAGCACGAATAATTCTTCCCCGGCAGAAATGTCCCATATTTTTACTTTTTTGTCAGCACCGGCGGTAGCTAGGCGCTCCCCCTTCGAGCTGAAAGTGACGCCGAGCACTGCTGCCTTATGGCCGGATAAGGTGAGCAATTCCTGGCCGGAAATGGCAGACCATATTTTCACTTTGCCATCGCTGCCAGCCGTGGCTAAAATTTTCCCATCCGGACTGAAAGCAACACTATTGACCAGCCCGGTATGGCCGGACATGGTTAACAAATCCTGGCCGGAATTGGCATCCCAAACTTTTATTTTTGACCTCCAATCAGCACTGACAGTGGCAAGGCGCTTCCCATCCGGGCTAAAGGCCACGCCATAGACTGTCGCGGTGTGACTGGAAATGGTACGCAATTCCGCGCCGGAAAGAGCGTCCCACACTTTCACCTTGCCGTCCGCACTGGTTGTAGCCAAGCGCTTGCCATCCGGGCTGAAAGCGACGTTATTAACTTCACCGGTATGGCCGGAGAGTGTGAGCAAAGCTTGGCCGGAGGAAGCCTCCCAGACTTTGGCCTTGCCATCAGTGCTGGCCGTAGCCAGATGCTTTCCATCCGGGCTGTAGGCGATGCTATTGACGGTTTGGCTGTGTCCGGAAAGAGTGAGCAATACTTTTTTTGCAGCAACGTCCCACACTTTCGCCGTTCCATTAACCCCGGCTGTAGCTAAGCGAGTGCCATCCGGACTAAAGGCAAGCCCATAGAGTGCAACCGCCGGATCTGAAAGGACGAACAATTTCCGGCCCGAGACGGCCTCCCATATTATCGCGGTTCCGTCCATACTGGCTGTCGCCAAGCGGGTGCCATCCGAGCTAAAGCTCACGCCTCGAACCCAGTTGGTGTGGCCGGACAAGGTGAAGCGGATATGCGAAGCTTGCGCCGCGCGATTGAGCGCATCATGAGCTTCGGGCGTAACGGTTCGGTCAAGAGAGTAAGTCATCGACACGGCGTGGAGGGCCAATAAAATGCTCAATTCCGGATCCATATCCAAATTGCTGTTCGCCTCTGCGGCCAATTCCCGCGACCGCAGCCGTGCGGATTGAATTTTCGCGCTTTCCGCTTGCATTCGCCGCACTTCCGCGGTATCGAGTGCGGCAAGCTCAGCCGCTCTCAGACTGTCGGCGAGACGAGCATGCCGTTCAGCCACAAGCTTTGCAGCCACCGCTTCCCGCTCACTGAGTATGGCTTGGCGGCGCTGCATCCACGCAAATATGGCGGCTCCCACAACCACGAGAGAGACCAACGCCAAGGCTGCAACCAAGCGGCGTAGGCGCACCGCCGTTTTCGCTTTCTCCTCAGCTTGCCGCCTAAGTTCTTCCGCACGGCGTTCTGCTTCGGCCCGTTCTTGGGCCTGAATGCGACGTGTCCGCCAGTCAAGAATGGCCGGGGCCAGCACATCGTGGAAAATTTCATAGCACACCGCCTCCGGCCGATCAGGTGGCGGAGCCACCGGCCGCAGAATGCGCAGATTCGACGCGGAAAGCTTGTCGAGTATGGGGGTAAGCTGCTCCTGCGGCAATCGTGCAAATTCCGCCAAGTCGGGAACCGTGTGTGCGATTTTAGTGCCGGATGGCGTGACCAGATAATGGAAGGCGCGCGCCGCAGCCTCCTCCTCACTTGGCGTCAGTGTGCTTATGGCGGCATCCAGGTGGGTTCGCACGATGCGTTCGGCGCCGCCGAGACGCTGCAAGGTCTCGAGCTGCAGGGCGTGCGATCCTCTCTGCCTTTCCTCATTCCACAGCCGGGTCATGACCAGTTGCAAATAGGGAGTCTCGATTCGTACTCTGATCGGCATCTGGTTGGTGCCAATAACACCTCGCCCGGTTTCGCTCAGAGCCACCTGGCCGGTTTTGACTTGGTCTAAAACCGCCTCGACCAACAGCGGCTCGATGGAGATTTTATCCCCGTTCTTTGCGTGCAGAAGGTTGTTGTATCGTTCGAGAGGTTTTTCAATCGCCGCGCGCGCGGCCTCGCGATCCAGATGCTCGATGCGCAAATAATTATCGAACAGATTGGAGATGCGCCCCTTGAAGCGATCGAGCTTGGCAAGCGCATCATCGCGGATGGAAATCAGAAAACTGGCGCGCAAAAAAGGGTGATTGACTGCCGCCGGAAACTCAAACGCAAACGTGCCAGGACCGTCTTCGTGCGGGTGATACAGAAAATACTCCTCGAATTGATCGAGGACGATAATCAATTCGCTATTCACGCGCTCCGTCCATGCCTGCAATATCTTGGCGATGGAACCCGGCGATGGCGATCCCGCCATGCGGGACTCAGGCATTTCGTGGTTCGACACCTGGGCGATGGCATCTCTGATGGAATTTACCAAACCCATCAGTGGATCGTCGCGCCAGGCGTTGAACACCACGACGACGTGCTCGGGCGTTCCCTGCTCGGTTATATTCTGCTGCGCGAGCTGGTGCAGATGGTAGGCGACGCCGGCGTGCAAGACCGAGCTTTTACCGACGCCACTCGGACCGTAAAGCAGCGTCAATCTGTGGGCCATCAAGTTGGCGGTGATAATCTCCTCATCCGCTTCACGTCCGAAAAAGAAAGGCGCGTCATCTACGGAATAGGGCATCAACCCCTTGTAGGGAGTATCGGTTAGATGTTTGTCTGCTTGGTTCATAACCCACCTCCGGAGGGTATCAGTCCCTGCACTCGTGCGTTAAGCTCGGCGAGGTAATCTTCCAGGGACACGTTGAGTATTTCCACGTCGCGCTGCATCCACAATTTCTGATCGAGCTCCTGCTGGCTCGCTTGAATCACCCACGACTTATAGGCGAGTTTTTGCTCGCCCCAAATCCGATGCAGAATAACGCGCAGGTTCCAATCACGCAGGCTATAGCCCAAAAATAAAAAGTGGCTCTTGCGCAATTTTGCCGCCAGAGTTACCGGTATCAGGTTGGAAATATCCGTTCGGGTCAAAAAATTGATGTAGTGATCTTCGGTGATGACAAAGCTGTCCCGTTCCGGAACGTCGCGATCAACGGCGCCGTGGATTTTGAGAATGACGGGGCGCTGTTCCAGCGACAGGCCCCGATATTCGTTCGGCCTTTCGATCAGAAGCGCTTCCCCTGCGGGCGGCCGATGCAGGAACTTGCCGCGGTGCTCGCCTTCTGCCACGTACGAGACCACGTCGAATGGTTGGTTTGCTCCAAGGAAAGCGCGTTCCAACAAGTCGTCATAGTTGGTCGTCACGATAAGTTGATGGCGAGAGGGGTAGCCATGCGCCCGGAAGACCGCCGGGAGACTTGCGAAGAACCGGTGTACGGGTGTAGGAGGATAGTCACCGGCGAAGAGGTCGTGCAGTGCATCGTAGAGGGGGCCGAAGCCGGCGGTGGTGGCGACGTATTGCGACACCCGCACCAGGTCGTGTTTATCGTCGGGCGGGCAGCCGAAATTTTCCGCCAAATGCATGGCGAGCTCACTGTTGCTCGGCAAATAGGCGGTTTGGCCTTTTCGCCACTGTTGGTCTGCCGGCCGGCCGAGCAAGTTGACGCCCGCGCCAAGAAAAGGGACGACGCGGCCATCGAAGATGGCTTTGATGATCGTCTTGTAGTGGACATCCAAAAGATCTGCTATAGACGAATCTTTTTGACGCCCATCAGACGATAGACGCTTGTTTTGTTGTGGAGTCTGCAAGGGCAACCCACGGGCATAGCCTTCCGAACAAGGCTGCAAATGAGTTCATCAGGCGGCTGTGGTTTCGTGCATTTCCAAGGTCAGATGACAAAGCCGAACATCCAGGACAGCCTTGGGCTATAGACATATTTACAAGTTTATGGTACAAACATTTTGTTAGAAAGTCAAGCCGCTTTTGTTAATCAGAATTTCTCCACGGGTGCAGCCGGCAAGCATAAAGCACATGCTCCGTCGTGCCTACAGAGGCGTCGCGATTTGTACGATTGCTTGAGGCGAGCTCTGACAAACGGAACTGCAAAAGTCTGACACGTGAAATGGCTTTCGTCCGATTGCGAATTCTAGCCGTTGCAATTATCTTAAACTATGAAAAGTCAAGGAAAAATTCCATGATTAAAGTGCTCATCGCAGAGGCTCATCCCATTATTCGTCAAGGATTGCAAGAGCTTCTCCAGGAAACCGGCGAGATTGTCGTCGCCGGTGAGGCAAGCAATGGAATGGAAGTGCTAAAGGCAATATCGAAAACCGATTACGACCTGATTTTGCTGGACAGCTCCCTGCCCGACAGAAGCGGGACGGATATTTTGCGGTGGGTGAAGCGTGAAAAACCTGATCTTAACGTTCTGGTCTTGGGCGCCTATCCCGAAGAGCAATATGCCGTGCGGGCTTTAAAAGAAGGCGCTTCCGGCTATTTGGCCAAAGAACGCGCCCCGGAGGAATTGCTCACCGCCATACGAAAAATTGCGTCGGGGGAGAAATACGTCAGCTCTTCGCTCGCCGGCAAATTCGTTTTTGATTTGAAAGCCCGTACGGCGGAGCCGGAGCATGAAGCGCTCTCAGAAAAAAACTTGACACGTTTGTAGGATTGTTGCCCGCGCCGAATAGCGAAGTTCTGACAGAAGAAAGAGGCTTTGTCCGATTGATATTTTTCACTGTTATAGTTACCCTTTTTGTGGTGACGATATAATCGAATTTCAAAATTCGATGCAAGGGTGGTCTATAGTTCAATTCACCCTACGGGCGCAGCCCCGACGCCCGTAGCCGGCAAATCCCAAGGATGGTTCATGTCTTCTTCATTACGCATACTGATATGCTGCAATGACAGCCACGGATGGTGGCATACTTTGCGCACTCTCGATATCGCCGCCTCTCTGTGCAAAGCATTGGATGAATGCTCGATTCTGGTGCTGACTGATCTCGCCACCATTGGGCGCTTCAAGCTTGCCAATAGAGTCGATTACATTCATCTTCCGGCTCTCAACGGCAGGGACCAACAAAGCTTTTCGTCGCCGGGGTTGAATATCGAATATGGCAACACGTTGAAAATGCGGCGCAAGATTGCGGAAAGCGCGATCAAAACTTTTCATCCCGACCTCGTCATGCTTGACGATAGTTTGCTCGACGTTCCGCACGCGTACGACACGCAAAAAATCGTTTCCGGCCTTGCCCAGGAATTGCCGAATGCCAAAATCGTATGGGGGTTGTCCGATACTTTGGGTGATCCCAAAGTGGTGATCCGGCAATGGGCAAGAAATGAAGTGCTGACATTGCTTGATCGCTTTGCGGACGAGATATTTGTTTTTGGAGCGCGCCAGATATTCGATGCTGCAAAGGCCTATCGGGTGCCCGACCGCATCGCGCAAAAACTTGTTTATACCGGCTATTTGGCGCGCCGGGTGATGCCGCCGCATCGAGTCGAGGTCGCGATCTCACAAACGAATCAAGCTTTGCCTATGGTCGTCCTCGCCACCGAAGGCAGCTCTCACGATTTTGCTATGCTTGATGCCTATTTGCGCTTCCTGGAGAGCGGCACCGACAGCCCCGCAGTTCGCAGTTTTATCGTTGCCGGCCCGGCCATCGGATCGCAGGAAAAACGCCACCTCGCCGGCCGCGCTAAAAAATTGCCGAACGTGGTCTTTCACCGTTTTGGCAAACACCTCCTGCACTACGTCAGATACGCCGACCTGGTGATATGCAACGGGGGATACAATATGATGTGTGAGATCCTCGCCCATCGCAAAACCGCGATCGTGGTCCCGAGCTTGACGGAACAACCCGATAATGTTTGCCGCGCCCATCTTTTTCAAGAACGCGGTTTGGCAACGGTCATGCAGCCGGGCGCGTTTCACCCCCGGGCTTTGCAAGCGTTGATCTCACAATTCCTGGGTGGTGGTCTGCGCCTCTTGCGGAAATCCCGGTACGATGGAATTGATCTGGACGGATTGGTTAGGATTCCGGAAAGAGTTCGATTGCTAACCGGACGGGCTGCGCCCGAAGAGTACCAGCCCATTGAAATGATACCGGCAACTTTGGCAGCGTAGCGCAAGGCGCAGAGGGCATAGAGCAGAGGGTATGGTATGTCTGCCCTCTGCCCTCTGCAAAACTAAGGTGCATAGATCAACCATGAAGATTTTAATTTACTCTCAGGACGGCTTCGGCCTCGGACATTTGCGGCGCAATTTAAACATCTGTCTTCAGATAAAAAAGCGTTGCCCTCAGGCTTCGTGCTTGATCATTGCCGATTCTCCGGCAGCGCCCTTCTTTAAGCTGCCGCCGCATTGCGATTTTGTCAAGATTCCAACCATTGTCAAAGTTGACGCGGGGGTTTGGCGGTCGGATCATTTGTCCGTGAGCCAACGCGAGTTGTTAAACATTCGTACGGAGATCATTCAGAACGTTGCCACGAGCTTCCAGCCCGACGTTTTTTTGGTCGATCACATGCCGCACGGCGCGCTGGGAGAGCTGGTCGGGCCTTTGGCGGCTTTGAAGAAATCCAGTCCACACACCAAAGTGATCTTGGGCATTCGGGATATTTTGGGCGCCCCGCCGGTCATTTGCCGGCAGTGGCAACAGGAAGGCGCTTACGCAGCGGCAGAGGCTTTTTACGATTCCATTTGTGTTTACGGTTGCGCCGAGGTTTTCGATGTGTTGGCGGAATATGGATTCCCTCCCGCCTTGACCAACAAGACTCATTACTGTGGTTACGTTTGCCGGGAGGATTCTTCCGCGGCGCTTCCCGACCGCGTCAGCGCCGCGCCTTATCCTTCCAGCGGAAAGAACGACGGCAAGTTTATTTTGGTAACGGGTGGCGGAGGCGCCGACGCTTCCTTCTTCATGGACCAGTTTATTGGCGCCGCCCGCTTGTTGCATCCGGACCTCGCTTTCCATGCGTTTATCACCACGGGTCCGTTCATGCCCAAAGACCGGCGCGAGGGGTTGCGTCAAAGAGTGCGAAATCTGCCCATCGTCGTAAGCCAAAAAGGAGAAGACAGCATTCGTTACTTGCGACGCGCAGACTTGATGATCTCAATGGCCGGCTACAACACCATCAGTGAGATTATGCACTTTCGCAAGAACGCCATCGTGGTGCCGCGCCCCGGCCCGAGCGCCGAGCAAACGATGCGTACCCGCATCATGTCTGAGCGCGGCCTGTTTAGCACCATTCACCCGCAGCACTTGACCGCTGAAAATCTGTCCGAGCTGATTTGGCAGAAACTTCACAACGGCAACGGCATAAATGAAGCGAGGCTTCCAAACTTGAACGGCGCCTCGACCGCGGCCTCTTTGATGCTGGCCGCTTGATGCTGATTACTCACTATCATTAAGGTTAAGCGTTACCATCTGGTGGAAAGATATTCTGTCCCGAAGGGACAAATGAAAATAGCCCACAGATTCATCTGTGGGAAAAGAGGAGACACCTCAACCCTCAAGTCCCGTAGGGACGATTGAGAAAGAATGATTGTGATATTGCGAACATGCCGTTTTCATTCGTCCCTTCGGGACTGGATGGCGTGGTGATGAATTATGCTCTCCCACCAATGAATTGGTGGGCTATTGTCACATGTCCCTTCGGGACAAAGCTGTTGAGGAGTACTCACGGCATTCCGATTTGATGGAGAAAAACACCATGAGTCAATTCATCGGATTTGATTGCCTCAAGGCTGGGCAAAGAGTAAAGGTGAAAGGAAAGCCGTCGGAAGACAGCACCTTTGTGGCGGGGGAGATCAGCATAAAAAACCGCGCCGATCAGGCAAAAATCGAGGGCGTGATTCAGCGCCTCGATCATCAGAAAAATACCCTGCGAATTTTCAATCGCGATTTTGCCTTGCCGGGCGATATTCAAGTCAAGGGACTCCAACACAACCTTATCGACTTGAAAGAGCTCAAGACTGGGGACGTGGTAAAGCTCAAGGGAAAGTATTCGGCGTCAAACGGGCTGATGCCGGAGAAAATTATCCTCAAGGAAACCATGGGCTTCAACGTCGATGAATTGCACGGCGCCATCGACAAAATTGATCGGGCGCAGAAGACTTTGGAAGTGACCGGCTTCACGGTTGTGGTTAATGAAAAGACCGCCATCGAAGGATTTTGATCTTCTAAAAAATTTATTGACCGGTCGCTGAAACTGAATCGGTTTCTAATGTACAAACGATTCAAGCGACCGGTCAATATCAGTTAAAGGATTTTGAGCAGCGATAAAACAATTATCATGACTCAGACACCAGACAAAGTCATCGGCTTTATCCTCAAAGGCTATCCCCGTCTCTCGGAGACTTTTATTGTCAATGAGATTCTGCTGCTGGAAGCGCTCGGCTATAAGCTGCATGTCTTTGCCTTGCGCAATCCGGGCGAAGCCAAAGTTCATGAGAGCGTGCGCCAAGTGCGGGCGGCGGTGACTTATATTCCGGACTACTTCTGGAGGTTCCTTTTTTCTTTCTTGATTGCCAATATGCGCTTGTGTTGGCGCCGCCCCATTTTGTACTGGCAGGCGTTTCGTTTTGCCGTGCTGCGCAGTTTAGCGCTGAGAAATTTTTCCACGATGAAACGGTTTGCCCAGGCGGCGTATCTGGTAGAAAGGGGGCTTCCGGGCACCGGTGTGGCGCATTTGCACGCGCATTTTAGCCACGATCCGACCACTGTGGCTTATTTCGCCGGCTGGCTGACGGAGCTGAGCTATAGCTTTAGCGCCCACGCCAAGGATATTTACCTTGAGGAACACGATTTTCTGCGAAAGAAGATTTGGTGGGCCAAATTCGTCGTTACCTGCACTGATTTTAATCGTGATTATCTTTTACGTCTGGCTGGAAATGATGCGGCGGTTTTTCGCTCGTATCATGGCGTTGATCTTAAAACTTTCAAGCCGGCGCCGACAAGGCCGTCCAATTATTTGTGTCCGGTTATCCTCTCCATCGGCCGCTTGGTGCCAAAGAAAGGTTTTACCACCCTGCTGCGCGCCCTGCATCAATTAAAGCAGGAGGGGAAGCATTACCGCTGTTACATCATCGGCGAGGGGCCCAGGCGGCGCGAGCTGGAAAATTTGGTGGCACGCCTGAACCTGCGTTATTGGGTTAAAATCCTGCCGCCAAAGTCCCAGATCGAATTGCTTGCACATTATCGTCAAGCCGATCTCTTGGTTCTGCCATGTGAGATTCAGAGCGATGGCGATCGCGACGGCATTCCCAATGTTTTGGTCGAGGCCATGGCCATGGAAATTCCGGTCGTCTCCACTGCGGTCTCGGGCATTCCGGAATTGATCGAAAACGGCGGCAGTGGTTTGTTGGTGAAAGAAAGCGATCCTTCTGCATTGGCAGAGGCCATATCAACCTTGCTGCGCGATCCTGAAATGGCGCGGCGCTTCGCCATGGCTGGAAGGGCGAAAGTGGAACGCGATTTTGACGTCACCCGGAATGTGAAAAAAATCGGCAAGCTCCTGCGAGCTGCGCTGGCAAGCACGGCGCCGTCATCGACGACCACCTCCCGCGTATTGCAGATACTGGATCGCGATGGACGGTTCAAAGGCACACGTCCCGCCAAAGGCGGGATTGTGGTTGTCGGCAACGAATTAACCAACATCGACAAATTTCTTGAACCCAGGATCGGTGATATCATGGCATCAGCAAGCTTGAAGTCGTTGGTCGCGGATAAGCTGTATACGCTCAATATCGCTCTCGACAACCGGCAGATGCGAGACGTTTTCGCCTCGCTGGCGCGTATGCACTTGGGCGAAAATATCGAGGTGCGCCATCTTGGCATAGAAGTTATGCGTCGCCGCAATCAGCGTTGCGTCATCCGCTATCGCGTCGAAGCCGTCGATACAAAAAAGCGGCGGTCGATCGAATGGCGGGTGATCGGCAAGGTTTATAAAGCCAATCGGGGTGAGCGCGTTTTTAGGTCCATGCTGCAGCTTTGGGAAGATGGCTTCTCTCGCCACGCCCCGGATGGCATCAGCATTCCCGAACCGCTTGACTTCTCGTCCTTTCTCTGCATGCTTTTTCAAGAAGAAGTGCCGGGATTGCCGGTGAAAACTTTGCTCAAACAATCCCCCGAGGCGTTTTTCGTTCGGCGTTTGGCGCGCACCCTCGCCAAGTTGCATCAAAGCCCTTTAACGCCGGATAACATGATGACGGTGGCAGATCATCTTCAGCGTTGCCACCCCACGCACCAATTCTTGTCCCTGGCTTGTCCGGCGCTGAGCACCAAGATCGATTATATTGTCGATAACGCGTTCAAGATCGAAGCCGCTTTGGGCAAAATTAATTTCACCCCGATTCACGGCGATTTTCACATGGGGCAAGTGCATCTCGAAAGGGGCCGTACCTGGCTGATTGATTTTGACGCCATGGGTTATGGCGACCCGGCGGCTGATTTGGGAAATGTGCTGGTTTTTTTAAAAGGCAAAGCCAGAGAAATTCCTAACCTCTCCGAATTGATCCAGGCCTTTTTAGATGAATACTTTTCAGTCATGGAGCCGGACATCGCTCAAAGAATTCCGCTCTACGAAGCGCTGACCCATCTGCGTCGCGCCTGCAAATCCCTCCGCTTGCAGGAACAAGGTTGGGAACGCCGCGCCACGCGCATGATTGAACAAGGCGTCGCCTGCATCGATCGCTTCGCCGGCCGTCACGGCTTGAACTATGGCAATGCGCTGAATTTTCACGAGCCGATGGAAGAAGTTGAAGACTTTGTGTAAACGAAAAGAAATCGGGCTGACGCAGCCTCTACTCAATTTGGATATCGCCATGAACGATCATAAGCTCCCGGAGTTGGCGCGCGCCCTGAATAATGAGGAGATGCGAAGCCTCTTCTCCTTGCATTTGGCCCGGTATACGGGAAGGCCTGAAGGTCCCTTCAGTGGCCGGGAAATCCGCCAGCTTCGACATCTCGTTTTGAAGCACACGCCGGGCAAGCGTTGTGTCATCCAGTATTGGCTTGAGCTGGACGGAAGTTCGCGCCAGGAGCGGCGGGTGATTGGCAAAATGTACCGCTTCAATCGTGGCGAAAAAATTTTTGCAAATTTGCGCGCGTTGTGGAACGCTGTCCACAGCCCAAATCATCGGGAAACGGTTTTTGGCATGCCTCAGCCCCTGGCTTACTTGTCGGAACTGGGAATGATCATTCAAGACGTTGTGCCGGGCCGGCAACTCAGCAGGTTCACCACCGAGCATTATTTGCCGCAGGCTGTCCGTCGCGTCGCCAGAAATCTCGCCACGTTGCACGGCTTGGCGGTTTCCGTATCCGAGAAAAAGGATTTGACCGATCATATAAAAAAATATTGCCATCCCGGGCCGGAAGTCTTGGGCGAAGTGTGCCCGGAGCTGAGGCCGCTCGTCGAAAGCATACTGAACGGCTTGGCGGCCGCCGACAAAACGTTACAAACGGCGCCGGTGTGTCCCGTGCATGGCGATCTGGGATTGTCGCAAATTTTTGTCGGCGATGACCGGGCTTTTTTCATCGACTTTGACGGCTTTTGTCTTTCACATGCGGCATTGGACCTCAGCAATTTTTTGGTCGCGCTTAAAGTTCATTTCGAGCTGCAGAGCGGCGCTTTGGCCGAGGCCTTTCTCCAAACCTATTTGGAAAGTCAATCTCCGGAGAAACTTGCCGGTCTCCGAATCTATCACGCTTTGACCTATTTGCGGCGCGCCATGATCTGCTTTCGTTGGAAAACTGCGCCGGAATGGCGGCAACAAGTGCGGCAGCTTCTTGAAAGAAGCAATGCCGCGCTTCAAGCTGGCTCAACTTGAGACTCTGAGAAATTTCCCAACGTAGATCCCGCAAGCGGGACAACCAAACAGGAAAAAGTTTCTTTGGTATCCGGATTTCCCGAATCGCCCGGATTAAAACCAAAAGCTTTATCCGGGCGATTCGGCAAATCCGGATACCTCTTAAAAAATCTTTGCCTAGCACAAATCTGACTTTAACTGACTAAACTGTTGCGAGGATGCCAAGGATGAAATTCATCGACGACCTGTCCAAATTGCGCCGGATGGGCAAAAATCAGGAGAAAGCCAGGCTTGATCCCGGCGGCTTGTTGAAAACCTACAAAGTTTTTGGCCGGCACTACAAAAAATATTGGAAAGTTTTGGCCGTGGCCTATTTGAGTTTATTCGCTGCCATCGGCGCCACCGTGCTCGCGCCGTGGCCGCTCAAGCTCATTTTGGATTACGTTATTCTCGCGCAACCGCTGCCGGAAACTTTTGCTTTTCTGAATCCGTGGGTAGGCCATCGCCCCGAGCTGCTTTTGCTCTTGCTGGCGGGCGCCATTGTTCTCGCGGCGTTTCTGGAGGCGTTCTTTTCATACATAAATAAATTTTGGGTTTCGAGCACCGGCGAGCGGATCAATGCGGATATCCGCGGCCGGGTTTTTGCGCACCTGCAAAGGCTGTCCTTGTCCTTTCACGATTCTGCCCGCTCCGGCAATCTCGTTTATCTGTTGACCGCGGACGTGCAGAAGATGAAGGAAATTCTCATCAACTTTCCGCAGGATTTTATCCATCGTTTGGGCTTGTTCGGCGCTTACGCGGTTTTGATGCTGGTGTTGGATTGGCGCTTGGCCCTCATCGCCATCAGTATTGCGCCGGTGTTTTATCTTTTTACCCGGCATTTCGGCCTCGGCCTGAAAAAAGCCGCCATGATTAAAAGAGCGCAAGAAAGCGAAGTCGCCTCCATCATTGCTGAAAATGTCACGTTGATGGCCGTGGTTCAGGCTTATGGACGCGAAAAATCCGAGCGCGCGCGCTTTCGCGCCGAAAACCGGGAAAGCCTTGAAGCGCAACTGCGCGCGCTGCGGCTGGAAAAAACCTACAGTCGCGTCGCCGATTTTCTGATCACCCTCAGCACGGCCGGCGTGCTTTATTTGGGCGGCCGCTATGCGCTCGGCGGCGAGATCTTGCCCGGAACCCTGGTGCTGTTCGTCGCCTATTTGCGGGACATTTATGGCTCGGCGGAAAAGTTTAGCGGCGTGTTTATCAGCCTGGCCAAAGCGCAAGCCTCCGCCGAACGTCTGCGCGAGCTGGTCGAAAATGACATGGTCGTACAGGATAGCCCGCAGGCGAGACCGGCGCCGCCGCTGCAGGGCCGGATCGAATTCAAAAATGTCAGCTTTGCCTACAAAAGAGGCAAAGCGGTTTTAAAGAACCTGAATTTTTTCGTCAAGCCCGGCGAAACCGTCGCGCTGGTTGGCCATAGCGGCGCCGGCAAATCCACCCTCGTCAGTTTATTGTTGCGCTTTTACGATCCGCAGCAAGGAAAAATCCTGATCGATCGCCGGGATATACGCCAATTTACCCTCAAATCTTTGCGCGATCAGATAACAATTCTCTTGCAGGATGCGAAGTTATTCCGGCAGACCGTTCGCGAAAACATCGCTTTTGGCAAAATCGGCGCGACCGAAGAAGAGATCATTGAAGCGGCCAGGCTGGCAGAGGCGCACGATTTCATCATGCAGATGCCGGAAGGTTACGATACCGTGATGTATGAAGGCGGCGAGAATCTCTCCGGCGGCCAGAAGCAGCGCATCAATATCGCCCGCGCCATTATTCGTAACACCCCGCTCGTGATTCTTGACGAGCCGGCCACAGGCCTGGATGCAAAAGCCGAGGCCAAAATCAATGTCGCGATCCGGCGGCTCACTCGCGGCAAGACCACATTTATTATTGCCCACAAATTTTCAACCATCGCCGGCGCCGATAAGATTCTCCTGTTGGAAGAAGGGCAACTGGCGCATCAAGGCACACACGAGCAATTGCTGCAGCGGAGCGCGCTGTATCGCGAGCTTTATGAATTGCAATGCGGGCAGCAACGACAAATAGAGACAGTGGATGTGGAATCCGATGGAACCAATGGGAAAATTGATCCTGAGAAAGTTATTCTCGGCATGAGCAAGATTGTTGAGGCATAAGATGAGCAACAGGAATCGAAACAAATTCAATTCTTCAGCACCGAAGCAAAAGCAGGAGCGCCTCAGTTATCGAACGTTGATTCGGTTATACAAAGCTTTTGGACGGCACTACAAAAAGCATTGGCGGCTTATGGCCGCGGCCTATGCCGGCTTGCTGTTTTCGATTCTTATCGCTCTGCTTACGCCGTGGCCGTTGAAGCTCATTTTGGATCACGTGATCTTGCAAAACCCGCTGCCGGAAGCCGCCGGCGTCCTGAGCCAGTGGTTCGGGAATGATTGGGCGTTGTTGCTGGCGGCGCTGGCTTGCGCCTACATTGTCATTCAGGTTTCCGAAAGCCTGGTCACCTATATGAGCAAAGTGGAGATGATGAGCCTCGGCGAGAACATCGTGACGGACATTCGTGAGCGCATTTTTGCCCATCTCCAAAGGCTTTCACTGTCTTTTCACGAGACGGCTCGCTCCGGCGATCTCGTGTACCGGTTGACTGCGGACGTTAATGACCTCAAACCCATCTTGATCGACGCGCCGCAGAATTTTGTTTATCGCCTGGCGATGATCTTCTCGCACGCCGGCTTGATGCTGGTTTTGGAATGGCGTCTGGCCTTGATCGCTTTCAGCGTGATTCCGTTGCTGTATTATTGCCACCGGCGCCTGGGCGTCAAACTGCAAAGCGCGACCAGAACGAAGAAAAGCAAGGAGAGCGAAGTCAGCGCGCTTATTGCCGAGAATGTCACGGCCATGGCGCTGGTGCAGGCGTATGGCCGCGAAAACCTGCAGCAGGACCGTTTCGAGCTGGAAAATCGCGAAAGCCTGGAATCCGGGCTTGCCGCCATGCGGCTTTCTAAAACCTTCAGACGCATGATGACGGTTTTGGTCGCGGTTGGTACCGGCGCGGTGGTTTATTTTGGCGGCAGCCTGGCCCTGGATAAGGCGATTTTGCCCGGGACGATCGTGCTGTTCGTTGCCTATCTGAAAAAGCTTTATAACCCGCTGGATAAATTTGCCGAGATGATGCTGAATGTGGCAAAAGCCCAGATTTCCGGCGAGCGCCTGTTGGAGCTGCTCGAATGCGATATGGTTATGCAGGACGCCTCACATGCAATTCCGGCGCCCAGGTTTAAGGGCCGCATCGAATACCGTCATGTCAGCTTTGGCTATAAAAAGGGCGTGCAAGTTTTAAAGAATCTCAATTTCGTCGCTGCGCCTGGCGAAACGGTGGCGCTGGTTGGACACAGCGGCGCCGGCAAATCGACGCTCATCAGTTTGCTCCTGCGCTTTTACGATCCCCGAGCCGGGCAAATTTTGATCGATGGCCGTGATATCCGCGAATTCACACTCCAATCCTTGCGGGACCAGATCACGGTGGTGATGCAAGAGGCCAGGCTGTTCAACAAGACGGTGCGCGACAATATTGGCTTTGGCAAAATCGATGCGACCGAGGAAGAGATTCTCCAGGCGGCCAAACTGGCGCAGGCGCACGATTTCATCGTGCAGATGCCGGAAGGTTATGACACGATGATTGACGAGGGCGGCGAGAATCTTTCCGGCGGCCAGCGGCAGCGCCTCAATATCGCGCGCGCCATCATTCGCAATACGCCGATCGTGATTTTGGATGAGCCGGCCACCGCCTTGGATGCCAAAAGTGAAGCCCAAATCCAGGCCGCTTTGCGCGAGCTGGCGCGAGGAAAAACGGCTTTTATCATTGCGCATAAGTTCTCGACCCTCGCGCATGCCGACAAAATTCTGGTGTTGGAAGAAGGCAAGCTCGCGGCTTGTGGCACACACGAGGAGTTGCTGCGAACGAATCGGGAGTATTACGAGCTTTATGAGTTGCAGCTTGGCCCGAAAGGGCCCTTAACGAGTCGGCCGCTTGAATACACGACAGAGGCCATGGATGACATTGGCGATAATGGCAAACTGGTGGCTGTGAGCCCGGAGGAGATTATCAGATGATCGATATGACCAAACGCAAGTGGGAAAATTGCGAGTTCCCGCAATTGTACGACATCGCCGATCCGGAGAAGCTGGCGCCGATGCTCGAACACTACTTGGCGCCATCCTCCATCTCAGATGAAATACAAGTTGATGAATGTGCGGTCGACGATTTGTACTACAAACCCGGTGTCAACTGCCGGATGGTGTTGACAACAAAACTTCATCGTCAAAACAACAGTGAAAGTGACCGGCAAATTTTCTTTGGCAAGCTTTTTCACTCTCAAAGCGCGGCGAAGAAAGCTCTTGATTCCATCAATCATGAAGATTTAACGCAACCGAAGTTTGGCCCGGCCGTGACTTACGTACCGGAATGGGAGATGGTGCTGTGGGCTTATCCGAATGACCCGAATTTGCCCGGCCTGCCCCTGATGTTCGACGCCGACAAAATACTGGCATTGATAAGAGCAGCGCCGGAAAAATTCGGCTTGAATCATCCACCGGCAGCGCTCCGCGCCACAATGACCAAATACGTGCCTGGCAAGCGCTGCGGCTTTATTTATCGCCCGGAGGCCCCTTCCAATTCCCAAGAGGCGAATGGTTCCCAGGCAATTTACGGTAAAGCCTATAGCAAAGGGAAAGGCGAAGAAGCCTATTGGATTATGAAACAAATTTGGGAAAGTGCGGCTTGCCAGAAAGGCGCTTTCAAAATCCCTCGACCATATTGGTATGATCCAAAAACTGAAATTATCTGGCAGGAGGCACTCACGGGTCAACCTTTTGGCGATTTAAAAAATCTGCCGGATTTGCCGGAAATGGTAAAAGAGATTGGTGTGTGCTTGGCGGCATTTCATGGTACGCCTTTGCAACTGCCGCAGGAGATGACGCTAAACTTCAAGGTTGACAGGGTGCGCGAGGTGGTGGCAACGATCAGTGAGATTTTCCCGGATTATGCTCAGGCTTGTTCGGTTATGGGCCAAAAACTGTCGGATGCCGCTGCGCGGTTAGGCCCCGGCCCGTTGACGCCGGTACATGCTTCTTTCAAATTCAGCCACATTTTTGCCACCGCGAGAGGCATTGCGTTCATCGATTTTGATGGCGCCAATATGGGCGACCCCGGCTATGATCTTGGCCGCTTCATTGCGCATGTTTACAGCATGGCAGCCGGAGAGAAGATCGCTCCGGAGCTGGCGGAGCAGACCGTCATGAACTTTTGTGCCTCATACAATCGCGCTGCCCTTTCACCCGTGCCGCAGGAACGCATCGATTGGTTTGCGGCGAGCCACTTAATGAGAAGCGAAGTTTACAAGTCGGTCAAGCGCATGAACCCACGATTGATGAGCAAGCTTCTGGAAATTGCCGATGCCCTCCGCCCGGCATGAAGGACGCGAAGTTCACGAAGGCAAGGAGACATGATGTTATTTCTTTGCATGCAGAGAGAACGCGAAGCATTGAAATCCTTTAAACGATTCATTAAACGCTTATGACTCGAATTGCAACATTGCCTGAAGATGAGAGACTACCCCATTTGCAATTGGCGACGAATCTCTCAGCCATGCAAGAGGCGTTTCAAAGCCGGCTGCCGGAATTTGCGGAAGGCCGCTGGAAGATCGATGAAGTCGATATCGAAAGATTTGATTATAAGCCCGGACGAAAGTGCAGTATTTGTTATGAGCTGAGCTTGCATGATGTGGCGCAGGGCGCCGGCGCCTCGCAGCTTCTTCTCGGCGTCATGGCGCCCAACGGTGAAGCCGAAGCGAGTTTTGCCAAGGCGAAGCGGGAGGCGAATTTTCCGCCGGTGTTCGGGCCGGCCGCGTATTTCCTGCCGGACTTGAACATGGTGCTTTGGGGATTCCCCAATGATCCCGCGATCAAGCGCCTGCCGGCTTTGATCGATAAAACCCGCTTTCGCGCGCTCATCGAAAAATATTGGGAGCGCCTGCGGATTGGTCCTGAAATCACGCTGCGCGACGTTGCCACGAACATGGTGAAATATGTCCCGCAGCATCGTTGCACGTTTCGGCACGTGCTGGAGCTGCAAAAATCCCGCGAGCGGGACAGCAGCGCCGGCGAAGTCGTGGTGTACAGCAAGATTCATGATGACAAAACCGACGGCGAGCCGTTTTTCAAAATCGTCCAAAGTGTCCGGAATACGCCCGTGTGCCAGTCCGGCGCGCTGCTCGTTCCCGAGCCGCTCTTTTTTGATCATGAGATCAATGCCGGGTTTCAGCGCGGCTTGCATGGGCAAAATTTGGATTTGCAATTGAATAAAATCGATCTGGACGAGGCCGCGGCCAAGATCGGCGCCGTTCTCGCCGAGCTGCATCAATGTTCTTTGGAAGGCTTGGAAGATCGTCCGCTGGATGACGAATTGCTCAAGTTCGCCAAAGTCAAAAAAATCCTGGCGGCCCGGGATTCGGCTTACAACCCGAAGCTGGATTTTATTGATGGCGAGTTGCGCAAAAGATTTTCAAGTCTTGCCACCCTCAGCCCGGCCCCGATTCACGGCGCTTTCCGTTTGACGCAATTGCTGTTGGTGGAAGGCAAGCTTGCCCTCGTTGACCTTGACGGCTTTGTGATGGGAAATCCGATTTCGGATGTCGGGAGTTTTCTCGCGCATCTGCTCTATCTGCCGCTGAAAGGATTGATCACGCAAGCCCAAGCGCGCTCGGCGGTGCGGCGATTTTGTCAAGCTTATCGCGAAAAAGCATATCAAGGCTTGCCCGGCGAAGTTTTGGAATGGTATATCGCCGTCTATTTGGCCGGCCGCGAAGCCGGAAAATGTTTGGATAAAGCCAACAAAGTTTCAAAACGTGATTACGAAAGCATGATTGACATTTTGTTGGATATGGCGATCGCGATTCTATCCGGCAAAATGCGGCTCGATTGAAGGCGCCGTCCGGCAAAATTAAAAGGAAAAGTCATATTGACTATCAAGGCGTTCGGCGCCTCATGAGATCAGGAGGTCATTCGAACGAAGTGAGGAATCTTTATGTTATTCATCTTCAACGACCCGATGCTTCCGCATCGCGATACCGCGTTGGATGCGCATGCTATGGCGAACCAATTCGCCCGGCATTTGTCCGCCGTCTGTCCCAGCCTGGAATGGGAAGTGGTGCGTTGCGCCATTGAAAAAGTTTACTACCGGCAAGGCCACCATTGCGGGGTGCTTTATCGTGTGACGCTGCGCCACCCTGCGGGCTCGGAAGCTGATGAGTGGTTTTTTGGGCGCTTGTGTCCCGAGGGCAGGGGCTTTAATCAGCTCGAACGTGCGGTCAGCGCGGCCAAACATTTTTACGTGGCGCATGATTTTTTGCGGTATCTGCCTCCCATTTCCTTCTGGCCCGATTTGAACATGATTGTTTGGGTTTTCCCGCAAGACCCCAAAATAGCGGCTTTGCCGTATTTGGTTGATCCGGGTTTTGTCCGGCAACAGATCAAAACCAACCTGTCCCACTTGCGGGAGGCGCTCGGAAACGGGATAGATGGCGGATCGGAAGCCTGGTGGCATTGCACCGAAATACGTTATGATCGGGTCAAATATATGCCGGGCAAACGTTGTGTTTTGCGATTCCACATCAATATGGCAGGGCCTGCGGGCGAATCCCGGCAAGTAAACTTTTACAGCAAGAGCTATAATGATGCCTGGAGCCGCTACCACTTTGATATGTTAAAATCAGTTTATGAGCAATTGGCAGCTCGGGCGCCGATAGTCAACATTCCCAAACCGCTGCTGCATCTGGATGGCTTTAACACCTTTTGGCAGGAAGAATGGCCGGGGCAACCGCTGATCGAGGTGATGGAAGAGCAGAATTGGGAAGAGTTATTTCCGCGAATTGCCGAGGTCGTAGCGGCTATGCACCGCAGCCGGAGCAACGGCTTTCGTCCCGGTCCCGATCCGGACGAGGTCATGAATACGGCGGAAGAAGACGGGACGAAGTTTGCCTATATGCTGCCACAATATCAACGGTCCATCATGCCGGCGCTCGAGCGGTTGCGGAAGGAGAAGAGCGCCCTCGAGCTGCAGAATATCCCGGCGGCGCCGATTCACGGCGCCTGTCGCGTCGAGCAAATGTTGATGCGCGGGGCCGAATTGGCGTTGGTGGACTTTGACGCCGTGGCGATGGGTGATCCGCATTACGACGTTGCCGAGTTCATCGCTTCTTTGCAGTATCTCGAATTAAGCCGGGGCCTCTCCCGGCAGCGCCTCGCCAGGGCAGCCAAATTGTTTTATGAGAGCTATGCCGCGCTCGTGCCCTGGTCTTGCGACCGCCGGCGGATAGGGTGGTATGCGCGCGCCTTTTTGATCAGCAAGATGTTTTCATCCATAAAAAATCTTGACTTTCAGGCTTTGCAACGGCTCGAGGTAGACGGACAAGAAATTATGGGCGGCTGGCTTGAAAGTATTATGCAAAATTAGCTGTTCAGATAACCGTCCGGACGCTTCGTGATATGAGCAAACTCGTTGCACCAAACAACCGATATTTTCGCACAAAAGCGTCCGGACGGTGAATTGTTGCGTGCAAAATTAACATAACAGTAACCAGCTTAGGAGGAGTTACTCATGAAGCTCTGTCTGCTGAAACATTCTTTGACTGGCATGTTGTTGATGGCGCCGCATGTTTTTGCCCAAGGTGTGCCTCCGGTCATTGTGGTGAACCCGAAGATGTCCACCTCGGCGGTCGTCGATGACGCCGATGACCCGGCGATTTGGATTCATCCAACTGATCCTTCGAAGAGCATCATAATCGGAACCGACAAAGGCGATTTCCCCAATGGCGGCCTTTTTGTTTGGAACATGGATGGCACCTTGCGCCAACGCCTTAACATCGACCATCCAAACAATGTTGAGGTCAGATACGGTATGCGACTGCAGGCCGGCCTCGTTGACATTGCCGT
Organism: Candidatus Zhuqueibacterota bacterium; assembly: GCA_022616415.1. Classification (GTDB taxonomy): domain Bacteria; phylum Zhuqueibacterota; class Zhuqueibacteria; order Zhuqueibacterales; family Zhuqueibacteraceae; genus Zhuqueibacter. Next base: position 21,411 of record JAKEEU010000213.1, read on the forward strand.
CGTCAGCATGCGTAATGACGACGAGATCCGTGTCTTCAAGATCGATCCTGTTTCGCGCCAGCTCTCGGACATTACCACGGCCGGCGGCATCCCGGTGTTTTCCGAGCCATATGGAATTTGTCTTTACAAACGCCCGGCGGATGGGGCGATGTTTGCGATTGTCAGCAATAATGTCAGCGGCAATAAGAAGCTCTGGCAATTGCTGCTTGAAGACGACGGTACCGGCAAGGTGCGAGGCACAAAAGTCCGTGAATTTGGCAATATCACCGATGTGGTCGAAGGCTTGGTTGCCGATGACGAGCTTGGCTATCTCTATGCTTCCGAAGAAACCGTCGGCGTTCACAAGTTTTATGCCGATCCGGCTCGCGGTGATACGAGGTTGGCCTTGTTCGCCACCGGGGACGGTTTTGCCCGCGATCGTGAAGGCATCGCGATATACAAATGCAATGATGGCACCGGTTATCTGCTTGTTTCGAACCAGGGTGATACCAGCGTCAAAGTTTATCCGCGTGAAGGCGCCCCCGGCAATCCCCATCAGCACAACCTGATTACGACCATCAAGACGAATGGTGCGGTGGAAACCGATGGCCTGGATGTGACCAGCGTGCCCATCTCGGCGGATTTTCCTCATGGCTTTCTGATCAGCCACAACTCGATTGGAAGGAATTTTCGGCTTTATGACTGGGAAGATATTGCGCAAACCTATCTGAAGAAGTGCCTTGGCTCGGTCGGAGTTGACGACAAACCGGTGAACCTGCCAACCGGATTTTCACTGGAACAGAATTATCCCAATCCCTTCAACGCGTCGACGAACATTGGCTTTCAGATACCTCATGGCGGGCAGGTGATATTCACGATCTATAACCTCGTCGGCCAGGAAATTCGCCATTTTGCCGCAACGCAGCATCCTGCTGCGGGCAGATATTCGGTATGGTGGGATGGGCTCGACGACGGAGGCCGATCGGCGCCGACCGGAATCTATTTCTATCGCATGGGTTTCGACAAACACGTTGCAATACGCCGAATGGTATTGTTGCGATGAAAAGTAAATCGTAAAACGTAATCCGTAAAACTTACGGATCACGTTTTACGCATCACGCATAACGTTTTACGCCTTATTAACCATGAACATCGCCTACATCAGCGCTGATTTTGGCGTGCCGATTTTTGGCTACAAGGGCGCCTCCGTCCATGTACGCGAGATGGTGGCCGCTCTCCGGCAAGCCGGCCATGCGGTTTGGGTGATATCGCCGGCGATCGAGGAAAGGGAGATGGAGAGACTGGGTGAGCGGGTGAAGGGGAGGGAGGGAGAGTGGGTGAAAGGGAGAATTTCTCCCCATCTCCCTCTCTCCCACTCCTCCTCTCTCCGCGTCTCCCATGCTATCAGAGAAGAGGCGCAGGTAGCTTTTTTCCCCGTGCATCCGTCGCAGGAACGGCACTGCCAGCTCTTCAAAGCGCTCGACGATCTTGACAAGTTTTTAGGCAAAAAGACGCGTCTCGCGCCGGAGCTGCGCAATTTGTCTTACAACTTGGCGCTGTACGAGCGGGCGCGGGATTATCTCCTGCTGTGCAATGTGGATTTTATTTACGAGCGTTACTCGCTGTTCGGTTTTGCCGGCATCCGTCTGGCTCGCGAGCTCGAGGTGCCGCACATTTTGGAGGTGAATGCGCCGCTGGCGTACGAGCAGGAAAAAATGCGCGGGCTGGAGACGAAAGAGCTCGCGCGCGAGACGGAGCGCCGCATTTTTTGTGAAAGCGATCGGGTGATTGCCGTCTCCGGGCGTTTGCAGGAATATGCGGTTTCACGTGGCGTGCCGGAATCGCGGATTCACGTTCTGCCGAACGCCGTGGATCCGCAGCGCTTTGCCCCGCTTCGTCCCGCTGCGCAGCAGCGGGACAAAACGGTGCGGGCACAATATCAGCTCGAGGACAAACACGTCATCGGCTTTGTTGGCAGCCTCAAGCCCTGGCATGGAACCGAGACTTTGTTCGAGGCTTTCCGGCGGCTGCATGCGACCGCCGCGAACACTCATTTGCTGATCGTCGGCGACGGGCCAGGACGGGAGGAATTGGAAAAATATGCGCACACGCACGCCCTCGACGGCGCCGTCACCTTTACCGGAAATGTTTCTTACGACGACATTCCGCAATATCTTGCGGCCATGGATATTGCGGTGGCGCCCTACGTGGCCAACGAAAATTTTTACTATTCGCCGATCAAGATATTCGAATATATGGCCATGGGCAAGCCGGTGGTCGCCGGAAGCATCGGTCAGGTGGAAGAAGTGATTGCGGACGGCGAAACCGGCTTGCTTTTTGAACCTGGAAACATCGGCCAGCTCGCGGCAGCGCTCGCGAAGCTCGTCGAAGATTCGCAGCTTTGCCGCCGCCTCGGTGAAAAAGCCAGAACGTGGGTTCTGCAAGAGCGAACCTGGGAAAATAATGCCCGGCGGGTTATTGCAATAGCCAATGAATTGATGGAAACATGACCATTCTCTCAACTGAAAAAGTTTTGCAACAGCCACGCGCTTTGTTGTGGCGTATGGCCTCGCAGTTTGAGCAGGCGCCGCAATGGTTTGAGGGCGTGAAAAAAACCGAGAGCGTTTCCGGCCAGGTTGCCAATCTCGGCGGCGTATGGCGAGCGAACTTGGATTGGGGCGGCTTGCATCAAATTATCGATTTTGAGATCACCGAATGGCTGGAAGGCGAACGCTTCGGGTTGCGGCCTCTCAATATGTCAATCGTCGAGGGCGACACCGAGCTTTATCAAATCGTTTTCAATTTCAAAGGACTTGCTGAGGACCAGACGCAAGTCACCGTTCAATGCGACTATGAGCCGCGCCAACGGCTGGCGAAAATCAAAAACCTCTTGTTTCTGCGCCGCCGCTATTTGCAGCGTTTGGAAGCGAGTCTTGCTGCGCTCGAACGCGTTGCGGGTGAACAAGCAGCGTCAAGCTGATCAAATAAACAGAATTTAGCATGAAATTAAAAACCTGCATTATCACGAACCAGTATCCACCACAAGTCGGCGGAGTCGGGCATTCGGCGCGCCGAGTTGCCAATATGTTGGCAATGCATGGGCTTTCGGTGCACGTTGTCGCTTTTCAGAAACACCCTGAGCCTTTGCCCTTTGACGAAAGTTTTTCGAGCACACGGGAAGGCGAAGTGTTGGTGCACCGGGTCAAAGTCTATCATCCAAGCCGGAATAATAATAATAATGAAGCGCCACTTTCCGAAGCTGAAATTTTGACGCGTTATAACCGCGAGATGTTTCAAGCGCTCGAGTATTTTCAGCGGCGCCATCAATACGACGTGTTGCACGGCTTTTTTCTTTATCCGGCGGGTTTTATTGCCGGGCAGGTCGGACAACTGCATCGCGTTAGAACGATCATTTCGATTCGCGGCAACGACATCGGCAAGTATGCTTTCGATCCGCTCCGCCTGCCGTTTATCCGCGCCGCGCTCGAGAATGCCGATTACGTGACTTCAGTCGCGGCCAACTTGCTTGAATTTGCCGACCGCGCCATCACGCCCATTTCCGGGCTGTCAAAAACGATTCTTAATTCCGTCGATCTCATGCGGCTGCAACCCCAATCCAGGCCCGCACTGAATCTGCGCGGAACGGTGGTCGGCACCGCCGGCTTGTTTCGGTATAAAAAGGGATTGCTCTATCTTTTCAAAGCGCTGGCAAGCATGAATGGCCGCCGGGATTACACCGTTTTGTTGGCCGGAGATTTTTTTAAAGAAGAAGACCGGCAGCCGCATTTGCAATACGTGAAAGATTGCGGCTTAAGCGATCGCACGATCATCGCCGAAAAGATACCTCCCGATCGCATGGCCGATTACCTCCAGCTCTTCGACATCCTGGTATTTCCCTCCCTGTTTTCCGAAGGCTGTCCGCTTTCCCTGCTTGAAGGGATGGCGATGCGAAAAGCGGTGATCGCCAGCCGCACCGGGGCGATTCCGGAAATTATTCGCGACCGCGAAAATGGATTGCTGGTCAACCCGGGCTCGGCGGAGGAAATCGCCGGCGCCATTATGGAATTAATTGAAAATCCCGCATTGCGAAAACGCCTGGGCGAAAATGCCGTTCAAACGGCAAGTGCGATGACGCCCGCACGCGAGTTTCGTGAATGGATGGATGCTTACAAAGCGGTATTGTAATAGGGAGAAAATGCTCAATGCGCAATCGAAGCGATTTACAATCAGTCCGGCGGTACTTGGACGCGATCAATGGCTACACGCCGCTTTCCGCAAAAGAGGAGATCAATCTGGCGCAGCGGATCCGCAAGGGCGATGCGCAAGCGCTTGAAAAGCTGGTCACGGCCAACCTGCGTTTCGTCGTGACCATTGCCAACAGATATCAAGGATTCGGCTTGCCGCTGCAAGATCTCATCAGTGAAGGCAATCTCGGCTTGATCAAGGCGGCGCAGAAATTCGATCCCTCGCGCGGATTTAAATTCGTCTCTTATGCCGTTTGGTGGATACGGCAAGCCATCATGATGGCATTGGGAGAACACGGCCGGATCGTGCGCTTGCCCTTGAATCGCCTCAACACGATGAGAAAAATCGAGCGCACGGCCGACGCCTTGAAGCAATCATTGAAACGCGAGCCGAGCATTGAAGAGATTGCCCGGGATGCGGAAATAACGATGTCCGAGGCTTTGAATGCCCTCATGGCCTCCACCCATGACGTTTCGCTTGATGCGCCATGCCGCGATGATGAAAACCTCAGCTTGCTCAACCTGCTTGAAAGCGACCAGCACGCCTCACCCGATGCCTCGCTGCTTGAAGAGTCGCAGCAGGACGAGATTGGCCGATTGATTTCCGCTTTGACGCCTCGCGAAGCCGAAGTTGTCGGCATGTATTTCGGGCTTGATGGCAACACGCCGCTCACGCTGGAACAGATCGGCGAGCGCTTGCAGTTGACCCGGGAACGGGTGCGCCAGATCAAGGAGCAAGCGCTGCGGCGTTTGCGCCGGCGGGCGTCCTGGGAAATGGTGCAAAAATATCGTAACCGTTCGCGAGATTATGAAAATGCGCAATTTTTCACTGCCGCGGAGGCTTAGTCCCCGGCGGCTAAAGGAAAATCTGCCGCGGTCTCCGTTGGGTAAGATGCTCAAGAAGCGGCGGAATGCGATCGGCATGGCGATGATCTTTCTGGGCCTGATCATCGTTCCGAGCGGGTTGTTGGGATATTTCAGTTGGCGTGCGCTTGAGAGCGAAAAGTTGCTCTCGCGCGAACGCTTGCAGGAGAGCTATCGCCAATTTGCCCGTCTCGCCGGCCGCGAGATTGACGAAGAGCTTGAAAAAGTGGAAAAGCGTGCGGTTGCCGCGGTGAAAGAGATTCGCCAGAAGAACAAGCCGGGTCGCACCGTCAAGGATTTGGATGAACTTGTTGAGAGCGAGCCGCTCATTGCTGCGGGTTTTTTGCTCGCGGCTCCGGGAAAGGTGGTCTATCCCCCGGATCTCAGTTTGCACGAAGAGAGCGCTTCATCTGCGCCGGGGGGAAACGAATCCTATTTCCGCGAGCATGAAATATTCAACCAACTGGTAGAGCATGGCGAGAAGCACGAATATCGCGCCTATGATTTGAACGTCGCCATTGCCTGCTACAGCGAGATCTTGTCAAAAGTTTCCAACCCGCAGTTGCGTGCCATCGCTGCAAGTTACATCGGCCGGGCCTTGCAGAAAAAAGGCGATTGGGCCGCGGCTTTGACGGCGTTTCAGAATTTGCTGGCCAACCATCCGGAGAGGCGCGACCTGAATGGCATGGACTTGCGGTTTTTGGCGCAATATCAAATTGCCGTTTGCCTTGAAAACCTGGAGCGCGATCAGGAGGCCATCGCAGCGCTTTTGCGCTTACATCGGGATTTGTTGGAGCGCAGTGATGCGATCAGCACCGAGCAATACGCCTATTTTCTGGAGTTGATTCAAGCTTTGGCGCCGCGGCTTCTCTCCTCTCCGGAGTTGACAGGCCGCGCCGATTACCAGGTCCGGTTTAATGCGCTGGCAGAGCAAAATAAAAAGCGCATCAGCCAAAAATATTTTCTGCAGCTTTTAGACCAGAAGTTGAACGAAATGGTGTTCAAGCGGAAGCATTACAAGCCTAAGTTTCGCTATGTTTCAGACGAGGCGGACGGCGAGCCTTATTTGCTGGCGTATCAATCTTTGCCGGACCCGAGCGGCATTTACGTTACCGGCCTGTTGGGGTTGCAGATCGATCTGGCACAGCTCCGGCAACAACTGTTTCCGGCGATTCTGCGCCATTTAAAATTCAGCGAGCAGGTGACCCTGGCGATTCTCAGCAAAAAAGGCGATTATGTCATCGGCACCGCAAGACCGGCCGAGCAGCCCATCGCCGCACAGGCCCTGGCCGAGCCTTTTGATTTTTGGCAGGTGGCGGTTTACCTCAGTGATGCCCAAACCCGGTCTCGGCGGATGGATTTTCGCGCCACGCTTGGACTCTGGCTGATTTCTCTTTTGCTGGTGAGCATTTTGTCGGGTGCGTACCTTTTCATTCGGCGCGCGCGCCGCGAGGCTTATCTCTCGCAAATGAAATCGACGTTCGTATCCAACGTCTCGCACGAATTGCGCACGCCGTTGGCCTCGATCAAGATGCTGGCGGAGCTGATGGAAATGCAACTGCGGGGGCGTCTCGCTTATCCTTTGGAGAATTGCCAGGAAAAAACGGAACAATACTTGAGCGTCATTCGCCGGGAGTCCGACCGGCTGGGCCGCCTGATTGAGAACGTGTTGGATTTCTCAAAGATCGAACGTGGCTTCAAGCAGTACAATTTTGAATATGAAGATCCGGCGGTGGTGTTGCGCCTGGCGGTTGAATCCTTTCGTCCCCACGCCGAAGCCAACAACTTTTTGTTGAGTGTGGAGATCGCAGAAGGCCTGCCCGAAGTGCGCATGGATGCGGATGCCATTTCGCAGGTGATGCTGAATTTGCTGAGCAACGCCGTAAAATACAGCGACGAGGTGAAGAAAATTCGCGTGCGGGCTTATCCCGCTTCGCGGGACGCCCTGATCGTTGTCGAAATCGCCGATCGCGGCATCGGCATTGACGCCGCAGAGATTTCCAAAATTTTTCAGGACTTTTATCGCGTCGATCAACGCTTGAGCTCGCAGAAACAAGGCGGAATAGGATTGGGGCTGACGCTGGTGCGGCATATCGTCCGGGCGCACGGCGGCGAGGTCAGTGTGCGCAGCGAAGTGGGGAGAGGCTCAACTTTTATTTTTACGCTGCCGATTTCGCCTGTTCACGTGACCACGCCGGCAAACGGCGAAACCAAGAACGCAGCGCGAATCGATCTTTACGTCGAGGCCGAACCATGAAGAAAGTTCTGATCATCGAAGATGATGCTGCCATCGTCCTGGGACTGGAAGGCGCGCTCCAGGGTGAAGGGTACGAAACGTACACGGCACAGACCGGCCCTGAAGGCTTTCGTCTCGCCAAGGAATGCCAGCCGGCTTTGCTCATTCTCGACTTGATGTTGCCGGGAATGAGCGGCATGGAAATTTGCAAACGCCTCCGCGACGAAGGCGCCACGACGCCGGTGATCATGCTCACTGCCAAAGCCGAAGAGGATGACAAAGTGTTGGGGCTGGAATTAGGCGCGGATGATTACGTCACCAAGCCTTTCAGTTTGCGCGAGCTTTTGGCCCGGGTGAAAGCCCATTTGCGCCGGGAAGAGGCTGAAGCGAAATCCGAATCCGATAAGTATAGTTTCGGTGACGTGGTGGTGGATTTCAAGCGGCACGAGATTTATAAAGCCGGTGAGCTGCAGGAGCTGACCAACCGCGAATTTAGCCTGTTGGAGTATTTTATTGCGCACCCCGGCGAGCTGATCTCCCGTGACCGCATGTTGGATGAAATTTGGGGGTACGAGGTTTATGTCACCACCCGCACGATCGACAACTATATCCTAAGGCTGCGCAAGCACATTGAACCGGATCTCGAAAATCCGCGCTATATCAAAACCATTCGCGGCGCCGGATATTTGTTTGAGACGGAGCCAGGTTAGGCAAGGAGCTCAAAAAGATGAGTTATCAACCAGCAACGAGAGACCAGCAACCCCAAAGGGCTTTTGAGCCGGCAACCGGGAATCAGCTCGGCGTGCGCATGCACGGCGTCGCTTTAACCCTGGAAACGGATCATCCGCCTTTATTAGCATACGCCGCCGAGCATCTCCATGGCTTGGTCGAAACACCTGCTGCCGCTCCTGACTTGAAAGTGAAATGTTATTGGTCGGAAGGTGAGGGGGAGGCGGAAACCACTCCATTTCCTGCCGGCGAGGCCATGAATGTTATCGGCAAACGCATGTTGGGCAACGCCGATGAGCTGATCTGGCTGGATACCTTGCGAATGAAAGGGCTGCAGCTTCGCTTCCGCCGCGAACGTTGGCAGTGGATATTCGAGGTTGCTTACCGGTTTCATGCCAAAAAAGAGAAAATCGAAAATCTGCCCGAGCCTGCCCTGCCAAAGGCTCCAGGCAGGCCAGGGTACGAATACAAAAGATACTTCAGTCTGATGAGTTATTTGGTCTATTATCCGCTGATTTGGTATCTCGAAAATTCCCGGGGTTGGACGGTTTTGCACGCTTCGGCCCTGGCCGGTGCGTATGGTGGCATCATGATCGGAGGGCTTGGCGGCGTCGGCAAAACCACCACGTGTGTGGCATTGATGCAGCGCGCCTGCCCTGCCGCAGGCCAGGGACGGCTCGAGCTGATGGCGGAAAATATCATTTTCACCGACGGCGAATTCATCTATCCATGCTACGAGCCGATCCGGCTCGACGAGGGGAGTTTGGCAATGTTGGGGGAGGATAATCCCAACGGCCTGATCCCCATGGCATTTCCCGAAGGGCTAAAGGACAAATGGCTGTTCCATATCAGGACGAATACGCTTCCGGAAAAGATCAAACCGGCCCTGCTCTTTTTGCCGCAATTTTCGCGACGGCGCTATTTGACGCAAATCGCGCCTGAGCTGGCTGCTGAAAAAATGGTGGCGATGAATCGTCTGACCCGCGAATTGGATGATTATGGGTGGTATGCGGCGGCGCTGGATATGCACTGGCCAAAGGTGGGACAAGCGAGCCATCGCATCGAAGTGTTGCGCCGTTTCGCCGAGCAGGTATACTGTTTTGAATTGGGTATTGACCGCTCTGCCGGAGTGGAAGCGGTCGTGAATGATATTCTTGGTGCAACCCATTCACTGGAGTTCATGTTATGAAAATAAAGTTAGTAGTAGCCCCTTCAGGGGCCGGATGCCCGGCCAAGAGGGAATACCCAACCCGGACCAGCCGGAACCAAAAAGAAAAAGCGCACGCAAAGGCGCAGAGCAGACGCAAAGATTACGCAAAGGCAACGCCCGCAGGGCTTTTCTTTGCGATCCTTGGCGGCTTTGCGTCTTTGCGTGAAAAGCTGTGCTTTTTTTGCAAAGGTTTTACTTGTAATAGCCCAACAAGGGCGTTACTCCGTACATTGCTGTCATTAATAATAATCGCCATTGTCATGGGTTGTGCCGGCAAAGCTAAAATGCAGACGCCTGACAAAGCGCCCGCAACGCCTTTTCCGGCTCAAAAGCCCCCGACGGGCGTAGCCTTGCCGGCAGCCGGAAATGGCATCATCGGCAACACGTTGAGCCAGTGGTTTGACCGCACGCCAACCATCAGCTCGGCATCGGCGTGGCCAAGCGTTGCTGAAGACTGCGCCATGATCTACGACCCGGTAAAACATCGCATTGTACTCTTCGGCGGCAAGAACGATGATAATCAAAACGTGAATGAAGTTTGGGCGTTCGATCTTGCGCGGAACGTCTGGCAAAAAATCGCGGTGGAAGGCGAAAGCCCGCCGCCTTCTGAAGATCATGTTGGCATCTATGATCCCATCGGTTGCCGGATGATCGTGCATGGCGGCGAAAATGGCCCGCCCTGGAACAACACGTGGTCGTTCGATTTGACGGCCCAGCGTTGGCGCGATATGACGGATTCAACGGCGCCGGCGCGGGAGGATCATACGGCCATTTTTGACAGCCGCGGCAAGCGCATGGTCATTTTTGGCGGACGCGATTATTATAACGATAAACTTTATGAAATCTGGGCGCTCGATCTCGATCCCGGCTCGCCAAGGTTTGAGAAATGGCAAAATCTGACGGTGGAAAACCAGCGCCCTTCAGGGCGGTCCGATCACGTCGCTGTTTTCGACAGCCTGAAAAACCGCATGATCATTTACGGCGGGTGGGATAAGGAGAAAAAAGAATATCTGGATGATACCTGGGCATTCTATTTTGCCCCGCTGGACAGCGGGGATACCATGGGATATTGGAAGAAGATCAAAGCCAAAAAATCGCACCCGCCCAAACGCCGCCATGCCGTCGGGGCTTATGATTCCGCCAGAAACTGGTTTATCATCTGCGGCGGTTTTGGCGACGAAGGGTATTTAAATGACGCATGGGCATTTGATCTCACCAACGAGGTGTGGATCAATATTACACCTGGCCCGCAACCGAGGATTGACCATCAAGCGATTTATGATCCCAAAAGCCGGCGCCTGATCCTTTATGGCGGCGACGCCAGGCTCAGAATCAAATTCCACGACTTTTGGGAATTGGAGATTCAGCCTGGCGTGTCTCTCGATCCGCTGAGGCCAGAAGCCGGACCCAAGATCAGCAAGAGACAGTAGGTTCACTTATACGATTAAACGCAGAAAAAAATTCTAAAAGTTTTATGTCCAACGGATAAAAGCGGCCAACGGATATAAAACAAAATGAATTGCAATGTTAATGCTTCAACTGAGGAGATTTTCATGAAGATATATTGACGTTTGCAAAAATAATAGGAATGTGTCACCCTGGAAGGGTCTTTTTAAGCATTGGCACGGATGTTATAGTGAGAAATAATTTAATATCCTTATTAAACAATTATTTTGCCCTAATCATTTTGCCAGTGCTTGTTTTATCCGTTGGCCGCTGTTATCCGTTGGGCTAATTCTTTTTGACAAATCATTTTGCTGTTATTTTTTTGTTCTCTTGTTAAACCGGAGTCGACTATGCGCTCTCCCATTGAAAAAATATCCCAAACCGGCGGCGTGCCGATACGGTTTTTTTTGACGTCGGATATGCTGCCGGACGCTGAGACCATGGCACAATTGGAGCAACTTGCCAAAGTGCCGGGCCTCGAGCACCACGTTGCGGTGCTTCCGGACATTCACCGCAAAAGCCGCAACTTGAGCCCGACCGGCACGGTGGTCGCGACGAAAAATGCCATTGTGCCGCGGGCTGTGGACACCGGAATCTGCTGCGGCATGCGCATGATCCGCACCGATATTGAGGTGCGCGATTTAACCCCGCAAAGCGGGGTGCTCGACGCGCTTTTTGGCGAACTCATGCGCACGATTCCGGTTTTGGAGCATGAGCAGGAAGTCATCAGCAAACAGGAGGTCGCCGAAATTCTCGTGCACGGCGGCCGGTGGTGCCGGAAAAAATTCAGCCTGTCTGATGAAGAACTGAATTGCATTGAAAATCGCGCCACCATGCCGACGGACACGGAAGATGCCGAAGCCATCCTGGCCAGCATACCGGAGAAAGCAATCAGCAAAGGCCGGCGATGCTTCGGCACCCTCGGCGACGGCAATCATTTCCTGGAGCTGCAGGAAATCGTCGAAGTGCTCGATCGTGAGGCAGCGAACCTGCTGGGACTATTTGCAGGCAAGGCCTTTTTCATGCTTCACACCGGCTCCCGCAATCTCGGCAGCAAAATGATGAAAGCCTATCTGGAAATCTTGGAACGCCGCTTTGCCCCGGCGCAACCGGCCACGAATGGCGGAGCGCTCTGGTCGATGCCGGCGGATTCGGAAGAGGGTGTCAATTACGCGCGCGCGGTATCGGCGGCCTCTAATTTTGGTTTTGCCAATCGGATTGCCATCACTGAAAATTTGCGGGCGGCGGTGCGCCAGGTGCTTCATGATGAAACGCTGGCGCTGCCGTTGCTTTACGACTGCGCCCACGTCAGCCTCCAGTTGGAGCCATGGAATGGTGGAAAGCTGTGGGTGCATCGCCACGGTGCCAGCCGCGCGCTGCCGCCCTCAAAATTAGCAGCGCATCCGGTGTTCTCCAAAACCGGCCAGCCGGTGCCGATTCCCGGTTCGATGGGACACGCTTCTTATGTTGGAATAGCCGATGAAAGAACGGTCGAGACTTTTTACTCAGTCAATCACGGCGCCGGCCGCGTCATGGACAAGCCCGAGGCGCTGGCGCATTTCACGGAACGGCAGGTGGAAAGCGAGATGCGCGACAAAAACATCCGGCTATATCGTTATCCCGCAAGGCGGGATGACAATATTGCCGAGCAGGCGCCAAGCTCGTTTAAGGATATTGCGCAAGTCGTTCGGGCTATGATTGTTTTATCGTTGGCCAAGCCGGTTGTGCGCTTACGGCCGGTAGCCGTGTTAAAGGGATAGCCTGCATGGCCAATCTTTTTACCTGATTTTTACAATATCCCGACCAGACAATGACAATGGAATCAAATGATTGTTATAGAATAAATCAGTGCGAGGAGATTGATGGACAAATTCGGATGAAATTGAAATTTGAACTAACCAATTAGTAGAAGGAGGTTAATCATGAAGTCACGTCTTTATATTTTCGCAGCGTTGCTGGCTGCGCTGCTGTTGACCACAGCAAGCTCCGCCCAGGCACAGATGAGAATGATAACGTCCCCGGCGGAGATTGTGGCGGCGCTCAAGGTCGGCCAATGGGTTAAAATGGAGGGATTCGTTCAAAAAGATTTCACGGTTCGAACCAAGGATGTCGAAATGCTCACCGGCGATTTCCTCGACGACGCTTGGAGCATTCAGGCAGTTAGTCGGAACATTGATCCGAACAAACAGGAGTTCAAAATACTGCTTATGCCCATCAAAACTCAGGAGAATACCGAGTACAAGGCGAAACGTAGTATTGTCACCACTTTTAACAGCTTTGCTAATCTCCAAGGTGGCATGCTTGTGGAAGTAGACGGTACCTATCAGAAGGATGGCACTTTTCTCGCTCTGGAAATTGAGGATAAATCAGCGGATTTGGTTGACAAGCCCGAATTAAAAAATGAGATCGAAGCCGTGGGCAAAGTGGAGAAAATCGACGAGGCCAGACGCACGGTTACGGTCATGGGTGTCACGTTCCACATCATGGACAACACCCGGCTCAGGGCGGTTATAAAATAATTTTTTGGGGAGTTAAGGAGGTTAATCATGAAGTCACGTCTTTATGTTTTCGCGGTGTTACTGGCTGCTCAACTGTTGGCCACGATAAGCTCCGCCCAAGCGCAAGCTAGGGCAAAAATGACTCCGGAGGAGATTCTGGCGGCCATCAAGCCTGGCAAGTGGGTGCAATTGGAAGGCGTCATTCAAAGGGATTTTTCGGTTCTGTGCACGGAGGCTAAAATACTTACCGGCGATTTTCTCGAGGACGACTGGAGCATTACGGCGGTCGCTCGCAATATCGATAAAGCCAGGCAGGAGTTCAAAGTGTTGCTCCTGCCCGTCAAAACTCATAATAACACCGAGTACGAGACAAAAGTCGGCGCTTTTAAAAGTTTTGCCGATATGAAACCCGGTATCATGGTGGAAGTGGACGGCACTTATCTGAAGAGCGACACTATGCTGGCTGTGGAAATCGAGGATGTATCATCGGAGTTGATTGCCGAGCCCGGTTTGGAGAACCAAGTTGAAGCCGTGGGCAAGGTGGAGAAAGTCGACATTTCCAACCGCACGGTCACGCTCATGGGCATCACGTTCCACATCATTAACAAAACCTGGCTCAAGTCAGCGATCAAATGATTGGAGCGCGGACTTTCTTGTCCGCAATGCACGTGTGTGGACTAGAAAGTCCACACTCCCCTCAAAAGATAAGGAGGTTTTTATGGCAACGAAGCGCAGTGTAGCGGCAAACAACTTGGCAAACAAGCCTGCCCTGCCAAAGGCTCTAGGCAGGCCAGGGTTGTCATGGCTTTTTGCTCTTGCAGCGTTTGTTTGCATCTCTGCCTGTGGTGGAGCTCGCAACCAAGCCGAGAACCAAGCGGTTGAAGGCAAAAAAGCCGAAGGGAGCGATTTATCGGCTATGCCGAAACCCGCGGAAGCTGAAAAAGAGAAGGCGCGCGAAGTTTTAGAGCTTTTGGATAAGGCGTCGGGTGAAAACGGCTCTGATTCGATAAACGCGATGGCGGCAGATGCGGAAACCGCCGCGCCCGGCAAGATCAGTCCATTGCAAGGTGCTGCCGGCAATCTTGATAGTAAAGGAGTCAACAACGCAGTATTTGAATACACCCCATTCAGTGAAGCGGAGATCGGTGAAGTGGCGAAAAATCCGCTCACGCTGGACGACTGTATCCGCATTGCACTCAGCAAGAACATTACGCTGCGTTTGGCCAAAAGCGAGCTGTTGAGAGCGGAAGTGACGCATGCCGGGACCTATGGCAAGTTTTTGCCGACATTCACCCTCCAGGGCGGCCAGGAGAATACGATGCAGAAACGGCCGTTTGATGCGCTCGCACCCACGGATCCGACGCGCTTGAATTTCAATAACAATTTTCTGGTCGGTCAAATGCAGCAAATTTTACCGACCGGTACGGTTCTCAGTTTTGTCGGAGACCTTAGGCGCGACTTCAATTCTCCCGATCAGTTCGGCATTCGACCGACCAGAACCGAAAATCTTGCTTACTCGGTCAGTCTGACTCAGCCCCTGTTGCGCGGCGGCTGGGCAACGGTCACGCGCAGCGCGATCAATTTGGCGCAGTATGACCGGAAAATGCAGGAAAAGCAGCTTTCCAGCACGAAATTAGCCACGATGTATTCGGTTAAGCAAGCGTATTACAACGTTCTGCTCCAGCGTGAGCTGATCAAAGTGAATCAAGCTGCCATCCAACAAGATTCGACCTTGGTGAAGGCCTCGGAATCCATGGTGCAGGCTAAGGTGGCGACGCGACGCGACGTTTTGAGCGCTCAAATCCGGCTGGCGGAAGACCGAGCAGAGCTTATTAGAGCTGAGACCGAATACCAGCTTGCTCTCGATGCTTTAAAGGAGATTATTGGCCTGCCCATTGAGGTGCCGATTGAATTAACCGAGGCTGATCTGCGCTTCTCCCCCCTGGCCCTTGATGAAGATACATTGATAGAGCTGGCCGTGAAGAATAACCCTTCAACGCATAGCGCGGAAGTTGCTGTTGACCGTGCGCGGTTATCGCTTAAAGTGGCAAGGAATGCGCTCCTGCCTCAGCTCGATCTGACGGTATTGCATTCCGGACAGTTGGATACACAGTTGGATCCGGACAGGGGCCTGCACAAAGACTTGTGGACGACCGGTTTGCAGGCATCAATTAATTTGAGCTATCCTTTTTTAAACCGCGAGGCGGCTGCCAATGCCGAAAATGCGCAGATTGCCGTATCGCAGCAGCAGGACCGGCTGGTGGATCTCCAGCGGCAAATTGTGCTCGGCGTTCGCAGCATCATCCGCAGCGCCCACAGCACTGTCGAGGAGCTTAATGCCTTGCAGGGCACGATCGCCGCGGCGGAAGAGAAAGTTGAATTTGCTACAGCCATGTTCCGTCTCGGGCGTGCTTCGAACCTGGATATTATCGATGCGCAGGAAGCCTTGTTTAAAGCCCAAAACCAGTATGTGAGCAAATTGGTGGATTATCATACCCAATTGGCGCTGCTGGAAAGCTTGACGGGACAGCCGCTGATGCAATAATGTCATTCAGGAGGAATCTTTTTTATTGTCGAGCACAGTGCTTGTGTTTTAAAAAGATGCTTCCAGCATGACATGTTAATGTACTCGGATAAAACAAGGAGGTGAATCCCATGAAAGAATTTACTGATCCGCACAATAAAGGAACGAAATCTCGTGCGGGTAAAAGACGGAAGCGGGTCACGATGATCCTGGCTGCAATGGTCATTGTTGGCCTGATTTTCGGCGGCACGTTCATCGTCTCAAATCATGACGGCGCGCCGCTTCCGACCACCGCGGTCAAGCGCGGCGAGGTCACGATCAAAATCACCGAGGCGGGCGAGCTTCGCGCTCAGGATCAAGTAACCATCAGCGCCATCAATGATAAACAGATCATCTGGATGGCTCCGGAAGGTGAATGGGTCGAGGAGGGGGATACGTTGATCATCCTGGCGTCTGAAAAATACGTCATCTCCAGCGGTGAGGCGCAGTCGTCTTTATTGGTGGCGAAGGCGGATTTATCCAGAGCGATCAGTGATCTGCACGCGCAGCAGGCGAAGGAAGAAGCGGCGCGCAAGAATTACGAGTCGCTTCCGGAGCTGGCGAAAAAAGGCTTCGTTATGGAAAGCGAAGTGGAGCAAGCCCGTTTGGCGTACATGGAGCTGAAATCCAAAACGATGGCGTTTCGGGCGTCCGTCGATGCCGCGCGTGCGAACGTGGAACGCGCCGCCAGAGGGTTTGCGCAAGAGCGCAGAAAATTGCGCGAGGGCGTTTATCTTGCTCCCCGCGCCGGCTTGGTGGTCTATGCGACCATGGGAGATGCGGAGAATCCGAAAAAAATCAGCCTGGGCATGACGCCGTTCGAAGGCATGGATCTGATGTATTTGCCGGATATTTCTTCCATGATGGTCGATGCCGAGATCAGTGAAGTTGATTTGTCCAGGATTAAAGTTGGCCTGCCGGTGGAAATTCGGCTGGATGCGTATTCGGATGCCGTCTTCAAGGGAGAAATCAAGGCCATTGCCGACTTGGCGAGACGCAAGATCAGCCGGATTACCGGCAAAGCCACCGGCGCCAAAGTTTTTGACATAACGATCAAAGTGCTCGATCAGGACGGTCGGTTGAAGCCGGGTCTCACCGCCAATGTTGATATTATCGTGAACCAGTATGACGATGTGCTTCATATCCCGCTTGAAACCATTTTTCTGGATGAACAGGATCAGGCGATTGTCTACGTGAAAAACGACCATGGTCAAATTGAATCGCGCCTGGTCGTGATCGGGGAAAGCAACGACCGCGTCGCCATAGTTAAAGAAGGCTTGCAAGAGGGTGAAAATGTATGCCTGTCGCGCCCGACTCCCGAGCAAATCACCCGTGAAGAAGCAGGCACCCCCTGGTTCACGCACTTGGGAAAAAGCCTCCGCCATCGAATCGGTCAATACTTCAAATCTGCGCCATCCGTTTCTTTGGTGGCGGACTCGGTGAAGACCGGTCCCGATTTCGAGCTCAAATTCACCCACTCCGGTTCTCCGCTCGCAGACTCAGTGGCTGCCGTACATAATGGCCACTTCGTTTTATCCGATTCCCTCAGAGCGGATTCGGTGAAGAGCAAGATTGAGATTTCCAGGAAAACAGTACGTGATTTTTAAAATCACGTCGTGCATCCGGTTTCCAGCTTACGTTGACTTGCTAAGGAGTATGGCGATGCTTGTCGAAGTGAACGATCTGACCAGAACTTATATGATGGGTTCGACCGAAGTGAACGCGCTGCGCGGGGTTTCTTTCGCGGTCGAACGAGGGGAGTTTGTTGCCATCATGGGGCCTTCCGGTTCCGGAAAATCCACGCTGATGCACCTTTTGGGGTGTTTGGATCAGCCGACTTCCGGAACCTACTTGCTGGATGGCACGCCGGTTGAAGCCCTTTCGGATCAAGAGCTTTCTCACTTGCGCAATCACAAAGTGGGATTCGTTTTCCAGGCCTTCAACCTTATCTCGCAGCTCACCATTTTGGAAAACGTCGAGGTGCCGCTGATTTACATGGGAACGGATCGTGCCAGGCGCCATAGCCTTTGTTTGGACATGCTCAAGGACGTGGGCCTGGCGCATCGGGCCCGGCATCGTCCCAACGAGCTTTCCGGCGGCGAGAACCAACGCGTCGCCATTGCGCGCGCGCTGGTCACCAATCCGGATATTATTTTGGCTGATGAGCCGACCGGTAATCTCGATACGAAAACCGGCCACGAGATTATGGAAATCTTGCAAAAGCTGAATGATGAAAACGGCACGACCATCGTACTCGTCACCCACGAAATTGCCAAGGCCAAATGGACGCGGCGTCTCATTCACATGCAGGATGGCAAGATTCTGCGCGAGCTCAAAGGCGATGAAATCAGTCCATTAGTTGATTTGTTTCAAGAAGCGCCGGCAGCGTAACCGGCCAGCGCGTGGAAATCGACAAAAGCACAAAGAACCGATTACGCTACGGCGATTTTCATTGCTTGGTGTGCTAAGGAATGAGGAGACAGCCCGTGCCGACCCCATCTATCCCAGAGGAAGAGGAACGGCGACATGAGGAGAAGTTGGCTGAAGCTATACTCAAGTATCTCGCGGAGCATCCTCAAGCCTCGGACACTTTGGAAGGGATTGCGGAGTGGTGGATCATGCGACAACAGATTCGGGTCGAGGCCACCAGCGTGGCGAAAGTTTTGCGCCAGTTAACCGAAAGCGGTCTCTTGGAAGAAATTGGCAAAGGCAAAAACCCGCGACGCTATCGTTTGAAAGTCATGGAACGGGATCGCGCTCCTGAAGAGAAGCGTGGAATCCTTGATATTCTAAAACGCTTCACTCGTGCCGTGATCGAAAAAATCTTCAGTTTGAGCAGGCGAGAAAGATGAGCCTATTACAGTGAAACGTGAAACGTAATGCGTAAGAAGTACGCTTTACGCCTTACGTTTTACGCATTACCCATTAGGTTTAACATTATGCAATATTCCGAAAGCTTGCGTACCGGGAGCAAAAGCATTTTGGTCCATAAACTGCGTTCCCTGCTGACCACGCTCGGCGTCATTTTTGGCGTGGCTGCGGTCGTTTCGATGCTTTCCATCGGTGAAGGCGCCAAGCGCGAGGCCATTGAGCAAATCAAGCTATTGGGAACCAACAACATTCGCATCAATCACTTGAAACTCACGGGAGAGCGGGCGGAGGAGGCGGAGAAAAAAATCTCCGAGGGTTTGACTTATCACGACGGCCGATTGATCCGCGCCAATTTGTCCAATCTCAAAGGCGTGGCGCCGCTGCGATTTGTCGAAGCCGGAGTGATGTTGGGCAATAAAGAATCGGCCGGCCGGGTGATCGGAACGAATGAGGCTTACGAGTGGGTAACCAATTTTCATCCGAGCGAGGGCCGCTTCATCACCCCGATGGATATGGAGGAGGCGAAACGGGTCTGTGTGATCGGGTCCGAAATCCGCCAAGAGCTTTTTGGTTACCGGAATCCGGTTGGCCGCCGGATCAAGATCGGAAACGCCTGGTTTACCGTGGTGGGAGTGATGGAGTCCAAAACTGTCAAGGAGGGCAAAGCTTCGGTGATCAAGCTGCGCAATATCAACAAGGATATTTACATTCCCATTACTGCCGCGTTGAAGCGTTTTACCGATGACGACCGCCCCAACTTTGTCGAGGAAATAGCTATTCAGGTGGCTAACGAAGACCTGGTCGTGCCCATCTCCGAAACCGTCAAACGCCTGCTCAGCCGCACGCATAACGGTGTGAATGATTACGAGATCATTATTCCGGCCGAGCTTCTGGCTCAAAGCCAGAAAACCCAGCGTGTATTCAACATCGTCATGGGCTCCATCGCCGCGATTTCGCTGTTGGTCGGCGGCATCGGCATCATGAACATCATGCTGGCCAGCGTCACCGAGCGCACCAAAGAAATTGGCACGCGGCGGGCGTTGGGCGCCACCGAGCGGCACATCATGGTGCAATTTCTCAACGAGACGGTTTTGATCAGCGCCGCCGGCGGCCTTATTGGGGTTATCTTGGGCGCAGTGATGGCTAAGAGCATCAACCTGTATGCCGGATGGGATACGGTCATTTCCTTTTATAGTGTGATGGTTTCCTTCGGCATCTCCGCGCTGGTGGGAATCGTGTTCGGACTTTATCCGGCCCGCCGGGCGGCGAAGATGAATCCGATTGCGGCGCTGCGATTTGAGTGATGAAACCCGTAGCGCAGACTGCCAGTCTGCAGCCAAGCAGGAAAGACAAGAAGATTCGCAAAATTTTTAAGGATTGGATATGATTGTTCATAAACCAATTCGCGTCACCAAGCGGAACGAACGAAAAGGCAAATGGCCGGCCCCCGCAAAAAGAAATCGCCCGCCACTACATCACGTGCTTCAAGGAAAGCACATGGCCGTTTTCGAATCGAGCTGGTTTTCGCAGGCGCGCCGTCAAATGCAAAACAGCAAAGCAAGGTTGTCAGCGTCACGCTCGAAGGCGTGATATTGCAGCAAGAAGCCGCCGTCGTGCAAAAATGTTTTGACGCGGTTTTGAGCGCCCCTTTGGCGGGCAAGTTGATTTTGGATCTTTCCAGCGTGCCGGTTATCAGTCAACGCGGCATCGATGTGTTGTTGCGATTGCGCAACAAGTTGAAGAAGCAAGGCCGCGAGCTGGAAATTCACGGCCTTCAGCCAACGGTGCGTCTGACGCTTGAGGAACTGGGATTGAGCAAAGTCTTTATGTCGAAATAAATAAATGCTCCATGATCAAAGTGCTAATCGTGGATGATCATCCGATCGTGCGGGCGGGATTGAAACAGATTCTGGTGGAAGCGCCTGATATTGTCGTTGCCGGCGAAGCAAGCAACGGCGAGGAAGCCGTGAGCCAGGTCTTGGAAAATGAGTTTCAGGTGGTTTTGTTGGATATTTCCATGCCTGGAAGAAGCGGATTGGAAGTTTTGAGCCAGCTCAAAAGCTTGAAACCCTCCTTGAGTATCTTGATCTTAAGCACTTATCCGGAAGAACAATATGCCGTCAGGGCTCTAAAATCCGGCGCGTCAGGCTATTTGACCAAAGAAAGCCTGCCGGAAGAATTGATCGCCGCCATCCGCAAAGTTTCGGGTGGCGGAAAGTATGTCAGCGCGGCATTGGCGGAGAAACTGGCTTTCGATTTGTCCGATGATAGGACCAAGCCACTGCATGAAACGTTGTCTGATCGAGAATATCAAGTCTTATGTATGATCGCTTCCGGCAAAACCGTGAAACAGATTGGCGAAGAGTTGGCGCTCAGCGTCAAGACCATTAGCACGTACCGGCGACGCATTCTTGATAAAATGAAAATGAAAAACAACGCCGAGCTGACGCATTTTGCCATCAGTCAAGGACTGATGAATTAGCCGCCCTCCGTTATTCTTCTATTGCACCCTCGAAAATGGCCCTGTTGAAAAGAGTTGCTTGAAAACGGCGCGCACATTTTGTATATTAGTAATGTGTGTGTTCCACGCCGGCGTGAGTATAATTTCATTCATTTGATATGTCATGATCCAAAACCTATCCAAGCTTGCCGTGATCGGCGCCGGAAAGATGGGCGAGACGCTGATCAAGGCGCTGATTGAAGCAAAGATTTTAGCCGCCGGCCAAATCGTTGCCACCGCCAAACATGCGCATCGCGTCGAAGAGGTGACGGCGAGGCTGGGCGTGCCGGCCACTTTGGATAACCGCGCCGCGGTGAGCGAAGCCGAGGTGATTTTACTCGGCGTGAAACCGCAGGCCTTGCGGGAAGTACTTGCTGAAATCAAGCCGGTGATCCGCAGCGACCAACTGGTGATTTCGATCGCGGCCTCGGCGACCACCGCTTTCATCGAGCGGCATTTGGAAAAGTCGGCGCCGGTGGTGCGAACCATGCCCAACACGCCGGCGCTGGTCGGCGCGGGCATGACCGCGTTGTGCCGGGGCGCTCACGCGAACGACGAGCATCTCGCGCGTGCCCGGCAGATTTTTGACGCGGTCGGCCGCACGGTGATTGTCGATGAAAAATATATGGACGCGGTGACGGCGCTTAGCGCCAGCGGTCCGGCGTATATTTACGTCATTCTGGAATCGCTGGCCGAGGGCGGCCTGAAGGTCGGCTTGCCGCGCCAGGTGGCGACCGAGCTGGCGGCGCAGATGTGTTTGGGCGCCGCCAAGATGGTTTTGGAAACCGGCGCGCATCCGGCGCTCTTGAAAGACGCGGTCACGACGCCGGCGGGTTGCACCATTGACGGCATTCTCCAGCTCGAAGAGGGCGGTTTGCGGGTGACGCTCATCAAAGCCGTGGTCGAGGCCACCCGGCGCGCGACTCAGCTTATCGAAAGTTGATTTTGTATTTCATACGCCGGACAAGCCGGAGATTTACAGGCGCAACCAAAAAGCAAAAGCGCACGCAAAGTTCTTAAGCGCTCAAATTCAAAATAAAATAATGTCGCAAATAGTTGGCATTTGTTGTATAAATTGCAACAAACAGTAGGCATTGGGTTAGAATAAGTACAAACCGTATTCGTTCAGCGCCGAGTTAATTGTAAAATAAACATGGTCTCGATATTAAAATAATCGTGGTATTTCGGATTTATAAAAAATGGCATGCAAATTGCAATTTGAATAAAGGATCAACGACAGGAATTTTCTTTACACGAGGTTGCTCGGCTGCGTTTCTTAAGTTTTAAAAAACCCAATCTGGCCGGACATGAGAATGTTAAGAGGCGGTTAAGCGCGAATAAAAAAAATAAAAAAGCATAAAAAAGCCTTGACTTCGAAGCAGGGATTTTATATATTTTACCGTATTGAAATTTTTTGGCGCGCGACCTCCCCCGATTGGTGCGGGCTGGTGTGTGGATTTTGGTTGCAAAGGGGTTTTTGGTTAGACGCCCAGCTTTCTACCGCCTAATTGTTTTATTCTCAATGCTAAAACGGCCGAAGTTGCAACATTTTGATTTTTCATCTTTGATTTTCGGTTTTCCAGTGGTCGGAAGCTTTTTTATTTTGGCAATCTGAATTATGCGCCGGCACTCTTCATATTTTGATATTGCCGGCTGGAGCGACGCACCGCTCTGGTTTGTTCATTGGATGGTTTTGATTTAGTCCCTTTAAATTTCAAAAAGGTTGCCTTATGTCCTCGCTGCACGTACTCATGAATTTTAGCAACTGTCGAGGATTGGGACACACAGCTCGTACTCTTCAAATTGCTGCCTCCCTTTCCAAGGCGCTGGGAGATCGCTCGATTCCGGCGCGGGTTGATCACCTTTTTCATTAAACTTTCGCATGACGCGAGGAGCGGTGATTAATTAATTTTCCCGTTTGGGCATGGCTATAAGCTCCGAAATGGGAAAGTTGCTTAATTCGCGTTTATTATTTTATTTCTAACCAAACACCTATTTACTCCGAGCGGGACGCGTGGTAGGGTTTGTCGAAGGGCTCGGTATTTTCAATTCAGGACGAGTTGAAGCCTTCCATGTTGGAGACGTAAAGACTTTCGAACCGATTTTCTCCACAAGCAAGTGGAGGAGAATCATTATGGAAAGCTTGATCGAACGCCTCCGCGACGCGCAAGCGTTGGCCAAACTGGTGGGGGATGCCCCGACTTTTCTAAACGCGATCCGTCATCTTCCGGACGTGGCCAAGAGTGAGGCCAGCGTGCTGATTACCGGCGAAACCGGCACGGGAAAGGAGTTGGCGGCGCGGGCGATTCATTACTTGAGCCCAAGGGCCGGATCCCCGTTCGTGCCGGTGCATTGCGGCTCGCTTCCGGATACGCTTCTGGAAAGCGAGCTGTTTGGACATGAGCGCGGCGCGTTTACGGATGCCCGCACTCAAAGACATGGCCTTATTGTCCAGGCGGAAAAGGGCACGTTGTTTTTAGACGAGGTGGAAGCCATGACCTTGAAGGCGCAGGTGGCCTTGCTGCGCGTGCTCCAGGATAAGAGATTTCGCGCTCTCGGATCGAGTCGCGAGCAACAGGCTGACATCCGAGTTGTTGCCGCCACCAATGCCCCGCTGGAACAACTCGTGCAAGCCGGGACTTTTCGCGCCGATTTGTATTATCGTCTCTGCGTCTTCTCCGTTCACCTGCCGCCGCTGCGGGAGCGCAAGGGAGATATTATGGCCCTGACGACCCATTTTTTGAAGAAGAATGCTCCAGCCGGCCGGACGGCGCTGCAACTGGCTCCTGAGGCCCGCGAGGCTTTGCAGGCTTACGATTGGCCGGGAAACGTGCGAGAGCTCGAGAGCGCGATCATTCGTGGCATTCATCTCAGCCGGACCAGCCTGATCGAAGTCAAGGATCTTGGCATTCCCTCTGCGATAGAGAGCCGGCAGAATCTTCCTGTAACCATCGTCTCGACGGAAGAGTGCTCTTTTAAGGTTATGAAACAAAGGATGATCGAGACGTTTGAGAGAGAATATCTGCATCGCCTTATGCATGAGCACCAAGGCAACGTGAGCCAGGCGGCTCTGGCTGCCGGCAAAGAGCGGCGCGACCTCGGCAAGCTGCTCAAGAAGTATCAGATTGACCCGAATCAATTTCGCCTGCCAGACAAGCCCTACCCTATTTAATGAAGGCCATCTTTTTGACCATCACTGTGGCCGGTTCGCCATTGCGACGCTGGAAAACGATGCGGTAGAGGTAGATTCCAACGGCAACCGTGTGCCCATTTTGATTGCGTCCGTCCCACAAAACTTCGTGTCGCCCGGCGCTCATCTCCTTGCTGACAAGCGTGCGCACCGTATTGCCGAGCAGATCGTAAATCTCAAGCTTCACTTTGCCACTGACGGGCAAGGCAAAGCGAATCTTCGTGCTTGGATTAAACGGATTGGGATAATTCTGGCTGAGCTCATAATCAGTCACCACGCCATTGCCGGCGACGTTGGTCTCGTCGCCAATCGACGTGGTGTGATCGAGAACGTCATCCGGCGCCTCATGCGGGAACACACGCGCGTCTTCGCGGATCTTGACAAACTTGCCGAGCAGCATGCCTTTAAAGTCCGCCTCCTCGCCCAAGTTAATCGTTCCTTTCGGCGCGAAGATGGCGCCTTGATATTCACCGTTCTCGCCAAGCTCAACCGTTTCCGTGCCGGCATAGTTGATCCGGATATCGCGAGAGAAACCGGTTGCCGACTCGATCTCGATCTCGCTCCTTTTGAGGAATTGCAACGTGTTGACGACGTTGATAGTGACCGGCCCGCCAGAGAGATCGACTTTTAGCTCGGCGCGGGCGCCCACCTTTAGAGTATTAAAAAAGTAGACGCCGGATTTCAACAGCACTGACTTCTTTGTGGTAACCCGCACGACATTATAATTGCCCGGCTCCAGAACCGCGCCCTTGCTCTTGGTCACCGTGATGCTGGGACCGGAGACCGGCTTCAAAGACAGGCTCGGCAGTGGAAAACCGGCAAAGCCGGTCGCTGCGGACGTGATCGCGCCAGTGATGGTCACGTCATGCCGGGAGATATCCAAATCGTCGCCGGCAGTAATGTTGCCATTAACGGTGCTGTGGTGCGTGATGTCGATATCATCTTTTGCCCACAGGTCACCATTCACCTCACCGTGTTCGAGAATGATGTCGTTGTTGGAGCCGGTCAGCCCGTTGACTACCTCTGGGTGATCGAGCTTGGTCAGGTTACGGCTATAGATCGTAAAGAAGTTTCGCAGCGCGGCGAATCTGGCATCGTCAATATCGGCTTGCAATTCGGCCAGTGAAGTGCCGGCGCCGATGGCCCACCATAAGTCGGCGCTGTCGCCCGGGGGAATGACGCCGAGATCGGCGGCCAACGCGACGTTCTTGTCACCCGCCCCCGGGATGCTCAGATCGCCGCCATTACGCCCATTCATAAACGCCGCGCGGCCGGCATCATTGGCATCGGGTGAAGTCGCCGCGCCGAAGTTATTGATTTGGAAGTTGGAGAGGTTGCCGAGCACCACGGCCATGCCGACGTGGGCCGAGTTGCCCGAGGCGTCAAACTGATAAATCATATTGCGCGAGGGATCAAACGCGGCCAAATCATTGTTGAAAGTGGGCATAATATCCACGTCAATAAACTTGTACCACTTCACGCGCTTGGGAATGCCGCTTTTGTTGACCACCCGCGTTTGGACGAGCAGCCAGTTTGCCGGAGTGCCGTCGGCGCGCAGGTCGTTGAGGAAAGTGAACTGTTGAATTTCAAGGCCGGTGCCGCGGCCTCTCATCACCGCCGGATTGCCCTCATTCAGGAAGTCCGCGCTTGTTTCATCCAGCGGACCCTTCGAGGGATCATAAAGATTGAAGCAGCCCGGCACGATATCTGCGCCGAGATCGTCGCCATCGTCAACGGCGGCGCCGTCGAAATAACCGAAATGGCCATCGAAGAAATAGTCTGAGGCGGCGTCCGGAAATCCCGGACGATATTCCGTCCAACCCCCATCGCCGCCGGCGCGGGCGTCAACCCGCAGATTGTTCGTGTGCAAAACCGTACGGGGACCGCCCCTCACGTTCAAGCTATACACACCGGTGTCGAAAGGCGTGAACGGTGAGGCCGAACATTCCACGAAGTACGTTCCCGGGGCCGGAAAAGTGAATGTAATCTGGGCGCCAAAGCCTGGGCCGCCGTCATCGTCAAAGGCGAGAACGGTCGTGCCGTCGGCGTCGTAGAGAATGAGGAAGGCATCTGGCGGACCGAATAGCGAGTTCGGCGCGTCCATATTGATGGTAAACGTCGCACCAGCGGCTGGAACCAAGAGGGAATAAAAATCCGTGTCCAATTCCGGCAAGACACAACCGAGCATTATTTTCGGACAATCGGCGGGCAACGGAATGGCTGTCGCTGGCGTGTTGTTGGGCTCGGCGTCACCCTTGCCGAGAAAATCGAGCGTCAGTTCATACTCGCCGGTGCTGACGCCGTCAAGGCCTTCCACTTGCAGAAAGAAGGCGCCGGTGGAAGGCATGCAGAAAATGATGCGGGAATCTAAACTGATCGGAAAATCCTCGTCGTCATTGAAGGCCAAAATGGTTTCGCCATCCGTATCGTACAGGGTGAGGGTCGGATCCAAGTGGGTATCGAAATTGCTGGCCCGAACGCGGGCTTCAATAATGTCTCCTGCGGTGGCCGAAAACGTGAACCAATCTTCGTCGCCGGGAGGATCGATGCAGCCATCCTCGTCGCTGTCGTAAGCAATCGGCCCGGTTGCCGTGTCCGGCGTATCATTGGGCTCGTTGTCATCATCACAGGCTTCCATGATGATATTCGCAACAAAAGGAGAACCGGCAACCGGCGCAATTGGCGTAAACGCACAGGGATTATCGATATTTGGATCTGCGCTTTCAGACGCGCCGTTGAAATATTCCTCCTCTTCAATCTGTATGGGCGGTGTGCTGAAACCGCCGGCAACGATTCTGTCAATATAAATGACGTACGAGGCCCCCGGCGTCAAACCGGTGAAGGTATATCTGCCGGCAAAGGCGTCGGCGGCGGACAACGAAAAATCGCCGGAGAGCGCCGAGACGGCATCGGCGAAAGGGTTCGCCACGTTGCGGGCAATCACATTCGCGCCGCTGAGCGGAGTCACACCATCGCTGGCGAAAATCGTACCGGTAATGGTGGGCAAATCGAAATAGCCCGCCTCCGGATAAAGCTCCGACAAGGCAGTCTCATCATCGGGATGATCGATCGTCGCTATCTCCCGACCATAAGAGGTGCCGCCTGGCGGGGCCGGGCTGACATCGGTGAGAGGATACATCGTCTCCGCATCGGCCAAGGTCGCAGTTCCAAGGGAGGGGCAATCTTCAGGCCCGGTGTCATCGTCGAAAAACAAAATTGCGCCGTTCGTCTGAGTATGCGCCAAGCCGACGGTATGCCCAAATTCGTGCGTAAAATCGCCCTGGAAGCTCGCGCCGGGGAACGGATTAACGTCGCCAGGATCAACAAATGAACCGTTCAGAAAGGCAATGCTTTCCGCAATTTCCGGCACGTCGTTGTAAAAGAATTCCGGCGGTCCAAAGCCAACCACACCGGCGCCCGGGCCGAAGAGCGCGTCGAAGATCGCGCCGGTTTCGTCATAGATGACGTCAATGCCGCCGCCATTAAACACGCCAAAAACCAAATCAAAATTGGTCTCATCGATGTCCACTCCGAGCGGCACGCCAAATTCATCGGTAATATCACCGGCAAACGCCAGCGTCAGAGAAGCGGTTGGCACCGCGGTCCATTCTGCCATGCTGCCAATCGCCAGGGCGTCGGCTTGGGCCTTGGTCAGAAATCCCAAGCCGCCGAGATCGGATTTAAACGGCACATTGCCACCGAATTGGCCGAAAGTGATTGGTCCATAAGCAAAAGGCACGCCGGGCGCAAACAACTCCACCGGTCCACCAGCGTAAAGCAGGCTCGCACAGCAGAGCAGGGCGGCCATGCCCCGCAAGGCGGGGCCAGGGCCGGCAAGCGCTCGTCCCGCTTTGCGGGACCCTTTTGCTTTCGTGTGTATCCGTATTCTCATGATTGTGGCTCTCTTGCATTATTCAAAGATTTGGTCTTTGACCGCCCGTTTTACGGTTTCAATCAATGTTTTGGCGTCGACCGCCCCAGCCTTCTGGCTCATCATGGCTTTTTCCGCGTTGCTCAGTTTTGTCCCGCTTTGCGGGACATTCATGCCCTCGAACAAGCCGGCATTATTGATCGCGTTGGCTGCCCGGCCATTCTCAATCATAAATTTTCCCTGCATGAGACCGACGGTCGTGCGCAGGCCGGTTTGTGGAGAAGGCTTGCCCAGGAAAACCAGCGCGGTCTCGCCGTTCTTATAAAGAGGAAGGCCGCCGATATTTTTGCCGGTGAGCGCCAGCGTTTTGCCGTTGCCCATATCGCGCGGCTTCAGCAGGCCAAGCTGCCGATAGCGATAGGTGCTTCTCGCCCCGAAGGGGCCTTGAGTGGCTGGAAGATCGCCTTTCAGCGATTCCAGAACTTCAAAAGTATATTCGGTATAAGGAAGGCGGCCGTTCAGCAAGCCGTCGCTGGCGCCGATCATTTTGCCCACAAAGATTACCTCGGCCATTTTGGTGAGATCGGCGAGATTGCGTTTGACCATGGTCGTGCTGTAAACGAGGCTGCCGGAAACCGCGATCAGTGTCACGGCCAGCGCGAAAATGGAGGCTTTCAAGAGAATTTTTTTCATTTTCATTTCTCAATTTTGGACATTTTCAAGCTTCTTGCCTTTGTGCGCCTTCATCGCCTGGCGCAGCGCATGTTTGCGTTCGGCGGCCGGCAGGCTGTTAATGCGCGCAATAATCTCGCTCATGGCGGCCATCTCAGGATTGGGTTTGCGCAAACCTTGCGCTTGATTCTCGCCACCCTCGCTATCGCGCGCTTGCTGAAGAATGAGCGAATTTTTCACCTCGTTAATCAGCGCTTTTTTGCGTTGATTTTGGGGAAGCCGGCCGACCCGGTTGATAATGCGGCCTTTCTCCGCGTTCACTTGGTTTTGCAGCTTCACGCGCGCTTGTTCCGCCGCATGCAAAGCCACTTTGTCCGGCGGCACAGAGGCCGCCCTTTCGGGCGCCGTCTCCTGGCCGCTGGCCAGCGAAGCAAAGCTCAGGCAGAAAGCCGCGCCGAGCGGCAAAATAGTTTTTTGGCGCATAAATTCTCCCGGTTGAATGGTTGATGACCGCAAAATCAAGAAAAAGAAATTGAAGAGGCGGGCAGAGGCAGGATTCCCTTCCAACGATGGCGAATAATACGAAACTTTTAAACGACGAAGGAGATTCGGCAGGATTCCCTTCCAACCTGCTGCTTACGGTGTTTTTTCCGTTAAGCCTCTTGAAACGCATGGAACGCGTGCAGCCACACTGAGCTATTAATCTATGCACGCAGAGCGAAAAAATGCGGAAAAAAAACGCCACTTGTTCGTTGGTTGCGAACGAGTGGCGTTCGTTTATAATGGCGCCTTTTGCGTGGAGGACTCCAAAGAAAAACCGTTGTATCTCACAAAAATTTAGCTATATTTAAAAGTATTGTAACTATTCACCCCGGACGGTTGCCTGAATAAGAAATTTGCCAAGCGATGTTCCGACACCGAATACTTAATTCCGCAATGATTCTCTTAGGCATTTGGGTTTTGAATTTTTTGCTGGTTCATTTGAGCCCGGGTGACATAACCAACTTGTACTGGGGCCCCAAAACGGACCGGGAAAGCATGGAATCTTTGCGGCAACAAAGAGGAGTGGATCAACCGCTGTATCAACAATTCAAACAGTGGACAACCCGTTTCTTTCGCGGTAACTTGGGTTATTCCTGGGCCAAGCATCGTCCGGTGTCTGAAATTTTGAAAGAAGCCATTCCGGCCACCTTGCAGTTGACGATCCTGGCGCTGGCGGCGAATTTCATTCTCGGCTGTTTTTTCGGCGTTCTGGCGGGAATTTATTCCGGTCGTTTCCTGGGCCGATTTTTGAATTTTTCCAGTCTGGTCATCTACTCCGTTCCCACGTTTTGGCTGGCCATGATCTTCATTTTGCTGTTCAGCGTGCAACTGCATTGGCTTCCCGCCTCGCAAATGCAATCGTTTCTCGCCGCCGAGGCGGGATTTTGGCAGGCACTCTGGGATCGAATTCAACATTTGATTTTGCCGGTGGCGGTATTGGGATTGACCGGAGCGGCGGCCGTCTCCCGCTACGTTCGCGGCAGCATCATTGAAGTTTTGCAGCAGGATTATATGCGCTTGGCGCAGGCGAAGGGCTTGCCAAAAAGAAAAGTGTATTTTCGCCATGCCCTTAAGAATGCCCTTCTGCCGGCAGTCACGCTGGCCGGGCTTTATCTGCCCTTTTTGTTGAGCGGCGCCTTTGTCATCGAAGTGATTTTTGCCTGGCCCGGTATGGGCCGGGTTGCTTACGAGGCGATATTTGCCAAAGATTATCCGGTTATTTTTGCGGTCAATTTCATCGCCGCGGCATTGGTGATTGCCGGCAACCTGCTGGCGGATTTGCTCTATCAATTCGTCGATCCAAGAATTCGCGTGCGTATTGTGTCCCGAAGGGACAACCGAGAATAGCCCAGAAATTTATTTCTGGGAAAATAAGGCCAAATTCTCCCGTTAGTCCCGTAGGGACGATTGAGAAAATGCCAAATACGAAATCAAACATTCAAACCAATGATTTCAATCGTCCCTACGGGACTCGTGAGGTGAATTTTCGATTTGCATTCCACCAATGAATTGGTGGGCTATTTTCAATTGTCCCTACGGGACTTTGAATAGCTCAAAGTTAGCAACAGCATTGGTCAAGGCGCGGTTCAGTTGGCTAAATTCATACTATTGTCGAGGAATGACGTGCAACCTCCGAAATACAACCGCCAGCTTCTGGCAGGTCTATTGTTGCTGGGATTCATTCTGGCCTTGTCCATGGCGGCGCCGTGGATCACGGCGCACGATCCTGACGTGCTCGAATCGCCGGCGCTGACGCGGCATTTGCCGCCGTCGCCGCAGCATTTCTTTGGAACGGATCAGTTTGG
Source organism: Candidatus Zhuqueibacterota bacterium (assembly GCA_022616415.1). Taxonomy (GTDB): domain Bacteria; phylum Zhuqueibacterota; class Zhuqueibacteria; order Zhuqueibacterales; family Zhuqueibacteraceae; genus Zhuqueibacter. The sequence goes on from JAKEEU010000213.1 coordinate 52,632, forward strand.
CCGTGATATTTTCACGCGGCTTTTGTATGGAGGCCGCATTTCGCTGCTGATCGGGTTTGCGGTCGTTTTTTGCAGCGTTGTTTTCGGAACCGCGTACGGCGCCGTTTCCGGATATTTTGGCGGCTTCTGGGATCAAATTCTCATGCGCCTCGCCGATATTCTGCTGGCTTTTCCGATGGTATTTTTAGCCGTGACACTGATGGCGCTTTTCGGCACCGGCTTGAAATGGCTTATTTTGATTCTCAGCCTCACCAGTTGGATGGACGTGGCGCGCGTCGTTCGCTCCGAGATTCTTTCATTAAAAGAAAGGCCGTTTATTTTGAAAGCCCGCGCCGCGGGATTGAGCACCCAGCGAATAATTTTTCACCATTTGATTCCCAACACCTGGATGGCTGTCATAGCGGTTGCCGTGTTGCGAGTCGCTGACATCATCCTCATCGAATCGGCCTTGAGCTTCCTGGGCTTGGGCGTTCAACCGCCGGCCGCCAGTTGGGGCTCGATTTTAAACGATGGCAAAGCGGTTTTTCCCATGGCCTGGTGGATGACCGCTTTCCCGGGCCTGGCGATCATCTTAACCACGACGAGCTTCAATTTGATCGGCGAAGGCCTGCAGGCGCAAAGGAGATAGATGATAAGAAAAGAATTAGATTTCAAAAGAATTTGTCCAACGGATAAAAGCGGCCAACGGATATTAATTTTAAACTGAAAGGGGTTTCAAATGGCACTGAAACACGAAGAGTTGACGAGGTTGATTATTGAGTGCATCTTTGAGGTGCATAACAATGTTGGTGTTGGGTTGGATGAAGAAACTTATCATCAATCATTGCTCGATTGCTTCTCCGACAAGGCGTTCCCGCAATTTCAAAACAAAGAAAACATCTTGTTCATCGCGGTATCGAGATCAGAAGATTCGAGCTTGATTTGCTGGTGTTTGAGAAAATCATTCTATTCAAGTAAAATATCATGGCAAACTCATCCATACTTGCACGGCAAAAGCCTTGTGCATCGCAGACCAAATTTTGTGTGGAGTGACTGCTATTCAAAATCAGATTACCTTATTTGATGTGGCTCGCATGAGAACGTATCTGCGACATTCAAATATACCAATCGGTTTGTTGGTAAACTTTGGCAAATCAAATCTGGAAATCAAGGCACTTCATCAGTAATTAAGGAAATCCGTTGGCCGCTTTTATCCGTTGGTCATAAAAAAATTTAGATGATCCCCTTGCTCAAAATCCAGGGCTTGAAGACCTATTTCTTCAAGCCCAAAGAAACCCTGCGCGCGGTTGACGGCATAGATTTGGAAATTCATCCGGGCGAAACGCTGGCGCTGGTGGGAGAGTCGGGATGCGGCAAAACCACGACCGCACAATCTATCTTTCGCCTGGTTCCGCCGCCGGGACGAATCGTTGACGGCGCCATCGAATTTCGCGGCCAAAACCTATTGAGCTTGCCGGAAAAGCAAATGGCCTCGATTCGCGGCAAGGAGATGGGGCTTATCTTGCAAGATCCGTTGTCGGCGCTCAATCCGGTCATGCGCGTCGGCGGGCAAATTTCCGAAGTGATCCGCCATCATTTTGATTTGGACCGCAAGACGGCGAAACACCGCGCCTTGGAGCTGATGGAAAGAGTGCGATTGCCGAATGCCGGAATGATTTACAATTGTTACCCGCATCAGCTCAGCAGCGGCCAACGGCAACGGATATTGATCGCCATCGCCCTGGCTTGCCGTCCGGCGCTCATTGTGGCCGATGAGCCAACCTCGGCGCTCGATGTATCGCTGCAAAGCCAAATTTTGGCTCTATTGAAGGAGCTCAAGAGGGATTTTCAACTCTCGCTGTTGTTGATCACGCACGATCTCGGCGTGGTGGCGCAAATAGCCGACCGCGTGGCGGTCATGTACGCCGGCAAAATTGTGGAGCAGTCTGCAACCGAGGCGCTCTTTGCCGCGCCGCGCCATCCTTATACGATGGCATTGTTGGAGGCTATTCCACGCCTCGCTTTTGCAACAATAAAATTGAAAGATGATTTAGAAGGTGGGATAAAATAACTTTAGGCTAGCTGTTTACAAAAAAAAGCAAAAACTTTCACGCAAAGGCGCAAAGACGCAAAGATATCGCAAAGAAAAGCTCAGCGAATGGTGGGTGGTGCGAACGGTGTTGTCAATTAAGAGCCAATCTCAAAGTAGAGAGGAGAAATTTCTATGAGCGAGAACGAATTATCTTTCGAAATTATTGGCGCGGCCATTGAAGTACATCGGATTGTGGGGCCTGGGCTGTTGGAATCTGGCTATGAAGAGTGTCTTTGTTATGAACTGAGACAAAAAGGGTTCCAGATTGACCAGCAGCTCTGGCTACCAATGAGATATAAAGAAGTGAAGGAAGGTATACATCGAATTGTGCTTGGATTGGAAGAATAGAGTTTTGTATTCTTGCTTTTCTTTGCGGTATCTTTGCGTCTGCGCCTTTGCGTGTTGCTTTGCTTTTTTCCTGTACGGAGAGATTATGAAAAATTCTCACTGGCTCGGCTTGCTGGCTTTGTCGGCGATGTTCATTTTCGTGACGTGCCGGTCGCAAAATCAACATGCCCAAATTGGGGGAACCGTTTTCATTGGCGTGACCGGTGACTTTGACTCCTTCAACGAGCTCAATGCCGCCGACTCCGAGGCGCTGCAGGTGATTCAATACATGCTCTTCATGAGCCTGACGACGTTGGATGAGAATCTCCACTTTGCGCCGCAATTAGCTGAATCCTGGGAATTCTCGCCCGGGGACACCTTGCTGACTTATCATTTACGCAAAGACGTTCTTTGGACGGATGGCGCCCCCACCACCGCAGATGATGTGTTGTTCACCTATCAGCTCGCGATCAACCCTAACGCCGCTTACCCGGCTGCCAGCCGTTTTGATCAAACCGGCAAAGCCGAAATTTTGGATGATTATACGATTCGCTTCCACTTCAAGCAGCCCTATCCTGACGCCTTGTTCGATACGCAGATGCCAATTTTGCCCAAGCACATTTTGGAGAAAATTCCGCCGGAGAAAATCGCCGACTGCGAATTCAATCGCCTGCCGGTTGGCAACGGCCCTTTCCAATTGGCGGAATGGCAGGCGAATCAGCGGCTTACTTTCGCAGCCAATGCTCGCCATGCTTTGGGCCGCCCACGCCTGGATCGGGTGGTGTTTCAAATCATTCCGGATGAGGCGGTGTTGCTCACCAATCTTATGACCGGCGCGATAGATATCGCTGCCGGATTGTCTCCTTTATCTTTCAAGCAGGTCGCGTCGCAGGCGAAATTACAGGCGCGGCGCTACCCCGGCCGCAATTTCGCCTTCATCGCCTGGAATCTCAAGCGGCCTTTGTTCACGCGCCGAGTCCGCCAGGCCTTGACGCACGCGATCAACAAGCAGGAAATCATCGACACGCTTTTGGAAGGATTTGCGCAACCCGCAGTCGGCCCGCTGTTGCCGTTCGTCTGGGCTTACGACTCGACGTTACAAGATTTTCCATTCGATCCTGAGATGGCCAATCGCCTCCTTGAAAAAGAGGGCTGGAAGGATTCGGATGGCGACGGTATTCTCAACCGGCAAGGCGAAAAATTCGAATTCACGCTTTGCACCAATGCCGACAATCAGCTCCGCAAGGACGTCGTCGTCATGGTGCAGGCGCAACTGAAAAAAATCGGTGTCGCCGTAAAAGTCGAGCTGCTGGAATGGAACCTGCTCTTGGAGCAGGTTTTCACGCGCAAGGATTTTGACGCTTTGATATCGGCGTGGGACGCGGATTTCACCGCCAATCCCGCGGCGCTGTGGCATTCCGGCGCCGTTGAGAACGGATATAATTTCGTCTCTTATCGCCATGCGCGGGTCGACGAACTTTTGGAAAAAGGGCGCGCGATCGTGGATCGCCGCATGGCTGAGCCGCTCTGGCATGAGTTTCAAAAGATCATCGTGGAAGACTGTCCCTACACTTTTCTTTTTGTGCCGGAACGATTGGCGGCGGTCAATCAACGCGTGCAAGGGGTCAAAATGGACGTGCGCAGCCACCTGGCAAATATTCACGAGTGGTGGATTTCGTCACAGAAACGGGAGTAAATATCTGGCGAAGCTTCGCCTCTTAGCCGAAAACCGAAGTCCCGCAAGCGGGACAGCTTTAAATTAAAAAAATTGCCCAACGGATTGAAAAACGACCAACGGATAGAAAACTACATTTAGAAATCCGTTGGTCGCCTGCGGCCGTAGGCTTCTTATCCGTTGGCTATGGCCTTTCTTAAATTTGAGTTTATTTTATGGCACTACGGCACGAAGAATTGACCTCGGTGATTCTAGCGAGCATCTTTGAAGTGCACAATGATGTTGGCGTTGGGCTCGATGAAGCGCTTTATCATCAATCCTTGCTCGATTGTTTTCTGCAAAATCATTATGTGCAGATCATCTCAGAATTAAAACTGTGGCAAAAAGATCTTGGCCTGTTGGTAAACTTTGGCCGGCTCAAAACAGAATTTGAAAGAATACCGTTTGACGAGAAAGAGAAGAAAGTCGTTGAAGTATTCAAACATTCCGCTCGGATTGCTAGTAAATTTTGGCAAATCGAATCTCGAAATCAAAGCAATTCTTTGTAATTGAGAAAATTCATCCGTTGGTCGTTTTTCAATCCGTTGGCAACATAAAGCTTTTAGAATTTTTTTCTAACTTTTGCGGCTTTATGGATGAACAACCCTTTTTGCGCCAATTCGACGAGGACTGAGCCTTGCCATTCAAAATACTTTTTCTCGGTCGGGATGAAAACCGCGGCTTGCTCGAAGCCGTCAAAGCGAATCGCTCCGATCAGGAGATTTGGCCAACCGGACGGCAGGACGAGGCGGTGAGCCTTCTGCGCCGTGAAGCGCCGCAGGCCGTCGTTCTCGATTTCGATCTTCCCGAGTTGCAGCCGCTGGATTTTGCCAGAATCGTTTGGGAAGAGCGGCCCGGCGCCAAAATCATCGGCTTGAGCAAAGCCATCTCGATCAATGCGGCGATTATTGCCGTCAAACAGGGTTTTCACGACGTCATCGATCTCCGCGAGGAGCCCGCCATCAGGCTCGAAAGAGAATTATCCGCCCTTGCCAAACAATGGGAGGAGCGGCAACGCGGCGAAATGCTCCATCAAAAACAAAAAGCCAAATTCGATTTTTCCAACCTCGTGGGCCGAAGTGAAGCGCTGCAGCAGGTTTTGGAGGTCGTCGCCAAAATCATTCAGCGCCAATGGATCACGGTCTTGATTCGCGGCGAAACCGGCACCGGCAAGGAGCTGATCGCCCGCACCATTCATTATAACAGCTCGACCCAAACGCAGCCCTTTGTGGAAATCAATTGCAGCACGATTCCGGAAAATCTTTTGGAAGCGGAGCTTTTTGGGTATGAGAAAGGCGCTTTTACCGACGCCAAGAGCCGGAAAAAAGGCCTGTTCGAGCTGGCGGAAAACGGCACGCTTTTTTTGGATGAGATCGGCGAGATCAGCCCGGCGGTGCAAGTCAAGCTGCTCAAGGCCATCGAAGAAAAGACGATTCGCCGGCTGGGGGGAATCGAAGACATTCAAATCAAAACGCGAATCATCGCGGCGACCAACCGCGACTTGCAAGCGGCCATGCACGAAAATCTCTTTCGCCAGGACCTGTATTATCGCTTGAACGTGCTCACGCTGCAATTGCCGCCCTTGCGCGAGCGGGGCGATGACGTGCTCGTGCTCGCCCGCCATTTTTTATCCCGCTTTGCCGAAGAATACGGCAGCACGCTAACCGGATTTATGCCCGAAGCCGAAGCGCTTTTAAAAAGTTATCATTGGCCGGGCAATGTGCGCGAGCTAAAGCATACCCTTGAGCGCGTCGTGTTGCTGGCCGATGGCAACATAGCGACACATAAGGCCATCGCTGAGGCCATCGAATCTGACACGCCCTTGCTTTTGGCGAAGAGCAGGGATTTGACCAACATCACGATTGAAATCCCGCCGGAAGGCATGAGCCTCGACGAAGCGCAAAAACAGCTCATTGAAAAAGTGCTCGAACAAACCGGCTGGCATAAGCGCCGCACTTGCCAAGCGCTCAAAATCTCCCGACCCAGACTGGATCGCATTATCAAAAAATATGGCATCTACCCGCGCAAGCTTCGTTCAAAATGAAGGGTAACGACTCATTACCTTTTAATATATATGAAGATTTTGTAAATGGTTAATCTCAACAAAAACGGTAACGATTTATTGCTTTTTATAAATATACGAAGAAAATGTAATGACTTATTACCTTTTGATTGTAAACATGCCGGATGGCATGAGCGATTTTATGGGATTTAAGTTTTTGTTTTCATTTATTTAAATGCCACAAGCCATCTATTTTTCGTTTTGGTATGATGATTGCACTAAGCAGGGCTACGCTAAGGTACGCAGTTAGTAATTTTTCACCAACCCAACATCAGTAGGTGACGAAGATGAAAAGCAAACCAACTATCAAGGAAGCTCGGATCGGCATGATCGTGGCGTTGGCATGGCTTTCCTTTTTAGCCTGCAACAAAAACGACCAGCTTCTTGCGCCGGAAAAAAGTGATTTGCAACTGGCGACCAATTTACAGGCCACAAGAGACAGATTTTCAGATTTGCAACTGGCGTCAAATTTCCAGGCCACTGGAGACAAGTTTTCAAATGATGATCTGGCGACGATTTGTACGCGGGATAAAAATGAAATGGGGACATCCATGGCGCTGGTCGGCCCGGCTGGAGGTGTGCTCTTGCGCGCCATGCATCAGCTCGTGATCCCTGCCGGAGCGCTCGATAAAACAGTTAAAATAAGCTTTTCGCTTCTCGCTTCCGCTTATTTGGAATGCGAATTGAAGCCGTATGGCTTAAAGTTCAACAAGCCGGTACGCCTCATCTTGAACTATAATGGCGCCTGCGACAGCAATCTTGATGAGTCGGCGCTCAAGGTGGTGTACTATAATCCCCAAACGCAACTTGGGGTGCTGCTTCCCACTGCTATCGACACCACGCTGAATACCGTGACCGTTGAAATCGAAAGATTCGCCTTTTCGGCGAGCAATGTTTCCCGCTACGGGCTGATCAGACGATGAGCAGCCGGATGCGGAGTACCGGTACTCCCCAATTCACTGTCTTGCATTCACAGCGCTTCTTGATCTTTCTCAAATTGATAATGCGTCAGGGTAATGCGTCAAAAACGATCAAAGAAGGGCGGCAAAAGTTTGCGCCCGAAAAAGCCTAAGTCTGATGAAGATTTCTCCTTGCAGCAAATTCGGCTATGGCTGAACCAAGCCAGGCAGGGCCGGAAAGACTGGCGCATTTTACTTCAGGACTTGCAAACGTTTATCGCCTCTTTGTTGGAGGAAAAAGAACAGGAGCTGCGGGTTGAATATTTCGACAAGGCGATGGCTTGGTTGTTGGAAAGCAAAACCTTGAGTTTGACGAAAGCACAAGAAATCGAGCTTCAGCTTCGCGCTGGCCAGTCTTATAAAACCTATGGCGCTTGGGAGAAAGCTTTGTCCACTTATCAACGCGCCGTCGAGCTCTGTGACGCCAAGGCGTTTCAGCGCCCAAAAGCGGATGCCCTGCGCTGGATCGGCAATATTTATCTTGTTCAGAATCGGTGGCGGGACGCGCATCAAGCCTATCAGGAAAGCTTGAAGTTGTGCCAATTGGAAGGAGACGTCGTTGGCGAAGCCGATGTACAGAACGCTTTGGGAACTCTCCACTTCGAGCAAGGTAATTTCGACCAGGCGTCAAGTTACTATGACAAGGCGATGGAGCTGGCGGAAAAGGCAAACGATTTGGATCTCGTCGCCACGATTTATAATAATCGGGGCACTCTGGCGACTGTCCAAGGACAATGGGAAAAGGCCCTGGCCTGCTATGAAGAAAGTCTTCCATGCTTTGAAAAGATTGGCAATACCAGGGCCTTGGTCAATACCTATAACAACATGGGAATGACCCACGCCGATAACGGCAATTGGTCCAAGGCCGGGCATTACTATGACCGCAGCTACCAATTAGCGCGCGAGATCGGGGACGCGCATTTGCAAGCGACGGTCAAGCTCAACCGGGTGGAGTTGTATCTGGCCATCAAGGACTTGCCGTTGGCCGAAGCGATGTGCCAGCAGGCCTTGCAAACTTATATCGGCCTCAAAGATCATCTCGGCGAGGCGGATGCCTTAAAAATGTTGGGCGTCATTCACACCAGAAGAAAAGAATGGCCGCGGGCGAAATCCTGCTTTGCCAAGAGCATTCAATTGTCTAACGAATACCACAGCCCGCTGTCTCAGGCGGAAGCGCATTACGAGTACGGCTACATGCTGAGTCGAAAAGGCAGCAAAAAAGAAGCGGGAAAGCAGCTTCGAAAAGCCATCGATCTGTTTAAGACATTGAAGGCCGAGAAGGAAATTGAAAAAGCGGAGAAAGAGTTAAGAAAAATTTCGTAGGCATTGGACGAAGGATGCCCAAGGTGTTTCTCAAAATGCTCCAGCTTTCGGTCTCCGTACCTCCGTGGTTGGTGTTCCCTTAGCGCAACAGAGACGTGGGGGGCAAGGTGGGGCATATCGTCACCGAGAGAAATGCTTGCGGAGCATCCTTCGTCCATTTTTAGTGAGCAAATAAGCGTCGAGCGCCGCCTCCGGATCTCCGTCGCGGTCTGGCCGCCTATGTCGCCTCATGGGCCGTCCGCACCCGCTCGCAGCATTATGGCTGCGTGAATTCCTCCGGGGTAGCGTAGCAAAAGCCGGCTGGTGGGTTTCCCCCACCGGCCGGTCAAGCCGCTTGAGGAATTCCAGCCCATCCCGTGAGCCGGCAAGCTATGCAGCGGCGGTCGTCTGCGCGGCGCTCACGCTCCCCTTGAAGGGAGCGCGGACTTTCTTGTCCGCGATGCCCGTATCGTCTCGAAAGTCCACACTCCCCTCAAAGTTAAAGAGAATCAAATGGAAAGCTTGATCGAACGCCTCCGCGACGCGCAAGCGTTGGCGAAACTGGTTGGAGAAGCCCCAGCATTTCTAAAGGCGATTCGGCATGTTCCGGACGTGGCCAATAGTGATGCCACGGTGTTGATCACCGGCGAAACCGGCACCGGGAAAGAAATGGTAGCCCGGGCGATTCATTACTTGAGCCCGAGGGCCGGATCCCCATTCGTGCCGGTGCATTGCGGCTCGCTGCCGGATACGCTTTTGGAAAGCGAGCTGTTTGGGCACGAACGCGGCGCCTTCACGGACGCGCACGCGCAGCGACGCGGCCTTATTGCGCAGGCGGAGATGGGTACCTTGTTTTTGGACGAGGTGGAAGCCATGAGCTTGAAAGCGCAGGTGGCCTTGCTGCGCGTGCTTCAGGACAAGAAATTTCGCGCCCTCGGATCGAGCCACGAGCAACATGCCGATATTCGGGTCGTTGCCGCCACCAATGCCCCGCTGAAGCAGCTCGTGCAAGCCGGGACTTTTCGCGTGGATTTGTATTATCGTCTCTGCGTCTTCTCCGTTCACCTGCCGCCGCTGCGGGAGCGCAAGGGAGATATTATTACCCTGACGGGCCATTTTTTGAAGAAGCATGCTCCCCGCGAAGCGGGGTCGGAACTGCAACTGACTTCAGAGGCCCACGAAACTTTGCTGGCTTACGATTGGCCGGGAAACGTGCGAGAGCTCGAGAGCGCGATCATCCGTGGCATTCATCTCAGCCGGGCCAACCTGATCGAAGTCAAGGACCTTGGCATCCCCTCTGCAATGGGGAGCCAGCAGAATCTTCCGATAACCATCGTCTCAACCGAAGAGTGCTCTTTTAAAGCCATGAAACAAAGGATGATCGAGACGTTTGAGAGAGAATATCTGCATCGTCTCATGAGTGAGCACCAAGGCAACGTGAGCCATGCTGCTGTTGCGGCCGGGAAAGAGCGGCGCGAGCTTGGCAAGCTGCTGAAGAAGTATCGAATTGATCCCGGGCTTTTTTCATAGGGTAATCGCTTACCCGGAAAGCGGGTCAAAATCCACCCATCACTTAAACACCTGTTGCGCAATATTGTTATAAACAAAATACCCTTTCAACACAATGGGGGTTGATTCACCCACCGATCGATTATCTCTCCCGACTGCTCTGCTAAGTTCTTAAATTACAGACTACAACTTCCCCTCGTATTTGTGGCCGCTTTTTTGCAATATACATCTCCATTCGATACACCCCCCCGAACGAATAAACGTATGGAGATACAATTTGAGCAATCCACCGAAACTAGTGGACGAACGACGCCGCGAAGAGGAGTTGGCTGATATCGTTCTCGGATATCTTGCAGAGCATCCCGACGCCTCGGATACTTTGGAAGGGATTGCGGAGTGGTGGATTATGCGTCAACAGACCCGAGTCGAAGTCACCACGCTTGCAAAAGTTTTGCGCCGGTTGGCAGAAAGCAGTCTGTTGGAAAAAATTGAGGAAGGCGATAACCCGCGCTATCGTTTGCAAATCAGAGAGCGTGGGCCGCATTCCTGAAAATCAGAAGAGAGAGGAGAGGCTTGAATATGCGATCCAAAAAATTTATGTCAAGGTATTTGACCCTGGCCCGGAGGGGCGTCTTGGTGACCATCTACTTTCTTTGGATCGGTCCATTGCTGGCACAAACCGAAGGTGAGATGGTCAAAATTTCGGTGAGCAGTGGAATGGCGCCTACCTTTTCCTGGACGCCAGACATTCCGATTGGGCGTCTCGTGGTTGAAGATGCTGAAAAGGAGCTTTGGGGCACGGAGACCGAAGGCACCGACACCTATCGTTCGCCGATTCGCTATGGCGTTCATCCTCCCGATGCCATAGAACCCGAACCGGCCAATCCTCTGGTTGCCGGCCAAACTTACAAAGTCTCGTTGTTTCGCTGGATCAATGTGGCGAACGATGAATTCCAGCTCGTCGGCGCGCAAGAATTCACGCCTACCGCGGACCCCGAAGGCGAAGAAATGCCGGTTGCGGGCATCAGGCCCACGCTGCGCGCCGGTGCGCTGTCGTCTGATTTCAGATTCAATGGCGCGATGGACGGCCAGGCGTGGTGGGATGGCGCCGACGCCATTTCCAATCTCATCACCATCGAGCCGGAGGAAGGCGGCGCTCCCGAAGGCCGCACCGTCGTGAAAGTGCTCGCCAACTCCAAAGAAATTGTCGTGGGTGTGCGCTGCTTTGATAACGAGCCGAATGGCATCGTCGCTTTCTCCAAAGGTCGGGATGTTGCATTCGAAGATGAGTATCAGGAAGATCATATCGTGATCGTGTTTGATACCTTCCAGGACGGCCGTTCCGGTTACGTTTTTTCGGTTAATCCGGTCGGCGCGCGTTCCGATGGCCTGGTGATCGAGCAGGGTGAAGATGTAAACGGCGATTGGGATACGATTTGGGAAGCCAAAACCTCGCGCGATGATTCCGGCTGGTCTGCCGAAATTCGCATTCCGATCAAAAGCCTCAGCTTCAAAAAAGGCCTGACCGAATGGGGCTTCAACGTGCAGCGCCGCGTAGAGCGCTTGCAAGAAACCAGCCGCTGGTCGAGCGCCAAGCGCGACTATGATATTTATCAAACCAGCCGCGCCGGAATATTGACCGGTCTGCCCAACTTCGATCTCGGCATGGGGATGAGCATTCGTCCCGCGCTGGTCGGCAGAGGCCGTACACCTGAGCCACAGAACACCGAATATGATGGCGACCTCAGCCTGGATATGACCCAAAAACTGGGACCGAACCTGTTGTCGGCGTTGACGGTCAATACCGATTTTGCGGAGACCGAAGTGGATGTCCGGCAAATCAATGTGACGCGTTTTCCGGTCTTCTTCCCGGAAAAACGCAGCTTCTTTTTGGAAGGCGCTGATATCTTCGAGTTTGGCGTGGGTCTGGACGAAGACAATCTGCTGCCGTTCTTTAGCCGCCGCATCGGCCTCTTTGGCAGCGCCGAAGAAGATCAGTCACCGATCCCCATCAATGCCGGCGGCAAAATCAACGGCCGCGTGGGCAACACCAATTTGGGCGCGCTGGTTGCCAACACCCGCAAAGTGGAGGAGTTTGCCGTAACGGAAGATTCCACCATCGAAGTCGAGCAAGCGACGATGGGAGCGCTGCGGCTCAAACAAAACGTACTGGAGGAATCTTCGCTGGGCATGCTTGCCACCTTTGGCGATCAACAAGGCCGCTCCAATAGTTGGTCGGCCGGCGTGGATTTCACCTACCGCACATCGAACTTTCTGAATGAAAAGACGCTGTTGATCGGCGTTTGGGGATTGCTCAACAATCGTGAAGATTTGGCAGGCGATAAATCCGCCTACGGACTCCGGATCGATTATCCCAACGATTTGTTCGACGTCAATTTCACTTCCATTCGCATCGGTCCGGGCTTCGATCCCTCGCTGGGGTTTGTGCCGCGCCGGAACATTCATCTGTGGGACTTCACCGGCGATTATAAGCCGCGACCGAACTGGTCATTGGTCCGCCAGATGACCCATGAATTTTCCTTCCGACTGTTCAACACGTGGAATAATTCCACTTGGGAAAGTTATGACATGCTTATAACGCCGCTCGACTGGCTTTTCGAGAGCGGCGATCAGTTTAAGGCCGGCTTGCTGCGGCAGGGCGACAGGCCGCCGGAGGTTTTTGAGCTTGCCAGTGATGTAGACATTGCCACCGGCACGTATGAATGGACGCGCTACTTTGTCGAAGCGCGTTCGGCACAGAAGCGCATGATCAGCGTCGGAATTCTTTGGGAAACCGGCAATTATTATAACGGCGATCTGAATACCATTGAGGGAAAACTGGCGCTGAAACCCTCGTCTTTTCTGACGCTGGAATTTACCGGCGAGCGCAATACCGGCAAGGCGACTGCGATCGATGTTGAAGAGGAAGAATTGACCGAGGTGGACTTTACCGAGGAGTTGTTTGGCGCCCGGGTGCTGCTGAACTTTTCTTCCAATCTGCAATTCAGCAGCCTGACGCAATACGACACACAAAGCCGCGAGCTCGGCTCCAACAACAAGCTGCGCTGGACGTTTAGCCCGCTCGGCGATATTTTCCTCGTGTATAATCACAACTTGATCCGCAGAATCAGCGACAACCGTTGGAAATTTGTATCCAATGAATTGCCGGTGAAGATTCAGTATGCCTGGCGGTTTTAAGTCAGAAAGTAACTGGCCACTAAATTATGGTGTCATTCCGGAGGAATCTTTTTTGATTCGAGCACGCGAGTTGGAGTCAAAAAAGATTCTTCCAGAATGACATGTACAAAATCAATGAGGAGCGCAACATCATGAAATCAGCATGCCGCAGTTTCTGTCAAAGAGCATTGGCGATCGCTTCGCCTTTGATGGCGATATTTGTCGCTTTGACTTACCTCGAGTTGTCCATTGGCTGCGTCAAGGCGCAGGAAAATAAGACTGACAAGCAGGCCGCGACCAAGCCCGAGACTATGGCCACCAGCCAGACCTCTGAGAAAAAGTTCGAAGACTTCGATCCCAACAGCTTCGGCAATCCGACTCAAATTGACAACGCCTGGATGCCCTTGAAACCGGGAACGCGGTACGTCTATGAGGGAACCACGGTCGAAGATGATGGCACGGTCGTGCCGCATAAAGTCGTGATCAACGTTACGGATATGACCAAGATGATCGGCGGCATTCGCTCGGTCGTGACTTGGGATCTGGATTACAGCGACGGCGAGTTGGTGGAGGCAGAATTGGCTTTCTTCGCGCAGGACAACGACGGCAACGTCTGGCGCATGGGCGAGTACCCCGAAGAATATGAGGATGAGGGAAAGTTCGTTGCGGCCCCAACCTGGATTCACGGTTTTGAAGAAGCGCGCGCCGGCATCATGATGCAAGGAAAACCGCAGCTTGGAACACCCAGCTACGCTCAAGGGTGGGGACCAGCGGTTGACTGGACCGATCGCGGGCAAGTAGATCAGATGGGCGTGGAGACCGCTGTTCCCGCGGGCCAATATAAAGACGTTCTGGTGATCGTCGAGACCAGCGCTTCGGAACCGGATGCGCAACAACTCAAATACTACGCGCCCGGCGTCGGCAATGTTCGCGTCGGCTGGAGAGGGGCGGGAGAAAAAACGAAAGAGGTGTTGGAGCTGACCAAACTCGAGCAGCTCGACGCCAAGGCCATGGCCGAGGTCCGGGCGGCGGCGCTGAAAATGGAGAAGCATGCTTATGAGGTCAGCAAAAACGTGTACGCTCACACGCCGCCATTGGAGCAAGCGTCAAGCGCAGGTCAAGGATCCAAGTAAGCCGGGATGAGTTTTCGAGCAGCTTCACAGAAACTTACTAAACCATGTTGTCATTCCGGAGGAATCTTTTTTGGTTCAAGCACTTGACTTCGGTTCAAAAAAGATTCTTCCAGAATGACAGTTTTGACACGGGTTTCACTGAACTTTTACAGTTACGCTCTTCTATTCGTTCGGAAAAACTTGCTCTGTTTGTAAAAGCAAAACCATAGCTCTCAAATGAAGCTTTTAATAGTTTTGCCCGAAATCGTTTTGCCTTATTTTTCTGCGTTTTTTTATCTCAAAAATAACGCACTGCCTCATCCAATAAGATACATGCTGAATCTGAACTGAACCTGAAAAAGCAAAGTTTTTTGCAGAGTTTTTAGGAGAACAATAAAACAACGGATTTAAAATAAACCAAGCAGGATCACCAAACCAAGGGAGGTTTGAAATGATGCGTTGGATCGTTGGGTCGAGCATGAAGCTTCGACTCGTCATGGCTGCAGTGGCGGCGCTGCTGATGGTGTTCGGTTTCACGCAGCTTCGCAAAATGCCGGTGGATGCCCTGCCGGAGTTCACGCGGCCGTATGTGGAGATTCAAGCCGAGGCGCTTGGGCTTTCCGCTCAGGAAGTCGAGGCTATGATCACTACGCCCATGGAGGCGGACATGATCAACGGCACGCCGTGGGCCGAGGAAATCCGTTCCGTGTCGATTCCCGGCATGTCGTCGATCAAACTCATTTTCGAAAGAGGAACCGACATCATGAAAGCCCGGCAAGTGACGTCGGAGCGCATGACCGAGATCTTCGCGCTGCCCCAAGTGTCGCGCCCGCCGGTCATGATCAACCCGGTCGCCTCGGCCGGTCGCTGCATGGAAATCGGCGTGACTTCGAAAAAACACTCACTCATCGATCTGTCGGTGCTCGCCCGCTGGACGATTGCACCCCGCTTGATGGGTTTGGCCGGCGTGTCAAATGTGTCGATATGGGGCGAGCGCATGCGGCAGTTGCAGGTGCAGGTCGATCCCGAGAAGTTGCGCGCTTCGGGTATTAGCCTGATGCAAGTGATCTCAACCGCCGGCAATTCGTTGTGGGCTTCACCTTTGACTTTCTTGGAAGCCTCGACGCCCGGCACCGGCGGCTGGATCGATACCCCCAATCAGAGGCTTGGCGTGCGCCATATCCTGCCCATTCAGACGGCGGAAGATTTGGCCAAAGTGCCCATCGAGGGCGCACCCTCCAAGCGTCTGAGCGATATTGCCACCGTGGTGGAAGATCATCAACCGCTCATCGGCGACGCGTTCATCAACGACGCAGCTTCGCTCATGTTGGTGGTGGAAAAATTTCCGTGGGCTAATACCAAGCAAGTGACGAAGGATGTTGAAAAGGCGTTGGCCGCGCTGAGTCACGGTCTCGCCGGGGTGGAAATGGACCCCACGCTCTTCCGTCCGGCGACCTTCCTCGATCTCGCTGTCAACAATCTTTCCTCAACGCTGCTCATCAGCACCGTTCTTATGATTGTGGCGCTTTTTGCCTTTCTCTTTAACTGGCGCACGGCTTTAATCTCCACCGTGGCCGTGTTGGTTTCTGCCATCGTCGCCGGGGGTGTGCTCTACATCCGCGGGGTCGAAGCCAATATGATGATTATCGCCGGGCTGCTGATCGGCTTGGCGGCTCTCATCGACGATGCGATCGTTGACGTCGAAAATATTGCCCGGCGTTTGCGCCAGTCGCGCGAAAATGGCAGCAGCAAATCCACCTCGACCATTATTTATGAAGCAGTAGCCGAGATGCGGAGCCCCCTGATCTATGCCACAGTAATCATGGCGCTGGCAGCGGTGCCGCTGATGTTCCTGGAAGGCGTTTCCGGCGCGTTTTGGCAGCCGGTCGCGACTTCTTACATTCTGGCTTTGCTCGCTTCGCTGGCAGTGGCCGTGACCATTACGCCCGCATTGAGCCTGTTGTTCCTGCGCAAAGGCTCGCTTCAGGCCGGCGATTCTCCAATTATGAGTGCGTTGCGCGGCCTCTATAACGGGCTTTTTGGCTGGGCTGCCCGCGCTCCGCGCCCGGCCTTCGTTACCGCCTGTGTTCTGGCATTGGCCGGCCTGGTCTCCATTCCATTCCTCCGGCAGGAATCCCTGCTGCCGGAGTTAAAGGAAACCGACCTTGTGGTTCGGATGGCCGGCACTCCCGCTGCTTCCCATCCTGCTATGACCCGTATTACCACACTGGCTGGCCGCGAATTGCGCTCCATTCCAGGCGTCCGCAACGTCAGTTCCCATATCGGTCGCGCCATCATGTCGGATTTGCACACCAATATCAACGCCAGCGAGCTTTGGGTCAGTATCGATCCTGCCGCCGACTATGATGCTACCGTGGCTAGAATCCGGCAAGTGGTTAGCGGTTACCCGGGGCTGTCACCGGAAGTGCTGACCTATAGCCAGGCCAAGGTCAGAGAAGAGCTGTCCGGAACCGGCGAGAATCTGGTCGTGCGCGTCTACGGCGAGAACACGGATATGATCCGCAAAAAAGCGGAGGAAGTTCAGAAGATGCTGGCGAAGGTAGATGGTATCGTTGATCCCCAAGTGCAGTATCCCACCGAGATGCCGACTTTGGAAATCGAGGTCGACATCGAGCGCGCCAAGCAATTAGGCCTCAAACCTGGCGACGTGCGCCGGGCCGCGGCCTCTTTGGTCTCGGGTATTGTCGTCGGCAGCCTTTTCGAGGAACAGAAAGTGTTCGACGTAGTGGTATGGGGCGCGCCGGATGTGCGCAATAGTGTAGACGATGTTCGCAATCTTCTGATCGATAAACCCCACGGCGGTTATGTGCGCTTGGAAGAAGTGGCTGACATACGCATCGTGCCCGGGGAAGCTGCAATCCATCGCGATGCCGTGGCGCGCCGCATCGATGTGGTCGCTGACGTGCGCGGCCGGGATCTCGCCTCGGTAGCGGCCGACATCGAAAATGGCATCAATCAAATCAGCTTTCCGCTCGAGTACCGCGCCGAGTTGTTGGGACAATATGCGGAGCGGCTCGCGGCCCAAAACCGTGTGCAGGCTTTTGCCATTGCCGCTGCCATAGGCATTTTCTTGCTCCTGCAGGCATACTTCCGGAGCTGGCGTCTGGCAACCGTTGTCTTCCTGACCCTGCCGATGGCCCTGGCGGGCGGTGCGTTGGCGGCATTGTTGACCACCGGCGGCTTGGTCTCCTTCGGCGCGATCGTGGGATTTTTCGCCATCTTCGGGATAGCGGTGCGAAACACCACGACCTTGGTCAGCCGTTATCGGCATCTTGAGCGCGAAGGCGAAGAGTTTGGCGCGGAATTAGTGCAACGCGCCACGCAAGAGCGGTCAGGCCCGATCTTGCTGACGGCAGTTGCCACCGCGTTGGTCTTCCTGCCCGCGGTGTTTGCCGGCAACATTGCCGGTCTTGAAATCGCCCAACCGTTGGCTGTCGTCGTCATTGGCGGCTTGATCACCGCGACGATATTCAGTCTCGCCGGCGTGCCGGCCATGTACTTGCTATTTGGCGCCAAGCGCGAACCCGATCTCGACCTCCCGATCACGGTCGTCACCGAAGAAGAAATGCGCGAGGCCATGGCGAGAGTGGGCGAGATGGACGAAACCAAGAAAGTAATTTACTAGTTGATAACCGTCCGGACGCTCGCAGCGTCTGGACGGTGAATACGCCTCTAACGAATATAAGCAAGGAATAGGAGATAGCGATGAAGAACATGAATCGTTTGATGGTTGCGGCGCTGGTCATTGCCGGCCTGCAGCTTACCGCGTGCCAAAAACATCATGCCGGCCACCATGCCGAGCACCCGGCTGAGGTCGAGGCTATTCCCGGCTCGGACGTCAAGAAGGTGACTTTGACCGAAAGCGCCGTGAAACGGCTCGACGTCAAAACCGACTACGTCCGTGAGCAGGGAGGCAAAACGGTGGTTCCATACTCTTCGTTGATCTACGACCCGAAGGGGCAAACCTGGGTCTACACCAGCCCGTCGCCTCGCACCTACGTCCGGCATAAAATCGAGATTGACAGAATTACGGGTGACACAGTGGTTCTGAACGCTGGCCCACCCGCTGGCACGATGATCGCGTCAGTGGCCGTGGCCGAGTTGTACGGCACCGAGTTCAAGGTTGGGCATTAACTGGTTGCTGGATCCTTGATGCTGGATGCTCGATGCTGAATTCTCCATTCTGGATGCTGGTAGCAGAATGGTCATCATTCAGAGTGCAGTTAGGAGCAAGGATCGAGTATCAAGCATCAAGGATCAAGTACCCAGCAACCAGCACCTTCTGCTTCTCAAATTTAAGAGTTTGACTTTGTAAGGAAAACTAAGCATAGAGGTTCGCTATGATGCGATGGATTGTTGGATCGAGCCTGAAGTTCCGGTTCCTGGTGATTGCGATCGCCGCGGGACTGATGTACTTCGGCATCGGGCAACTTGGCAAAATGCCGGTGGACGTCTTCCCTGAGTTCGCCCCGCCGATGGTCGAGATTCAGACCATCAGCCTCGGGCTTTCTCCGGAAGAAGTCGAGTCCCTGGTCACCATTCCTTTGGAACAGGTGCTCGCCGGTGTGCCCGGAATGACGGTCTTGCGCTCCAGATCCGTTCCGGATTTGTCGGCAATCAAAATGTACTTTGCGGCCGGCACCGATCTGTTGCTGGCGCGGCAGATGGTGCACGAGCGCATTACAACCGTAGTGCCCACGCTGCCCACTTGGGCCAGCCCACCGGTAATGTTGCCGCCCCTGTCGGCGACCAGCCGGATGATGAAGATCGGAATTTCCTCGAAAACCCGGTCCGTGATCGATTTATCGATGATCATGTATTGGACCATCCAGCAGCGTATAAAGCGCGTCCCTGGGGTGGCCAATGTTGCCATCTGGGGCGAGCGCATCGAGATGTTCCAGGTGAACGTCGTGCCGGAATTGTTGAAAAAGCACAAAGTCACGTTGGATGAGGTGATGGAGGCCACGGCGAACGCCTTGGACGTGGGGTTGTTCCAGTTTACCCAGGGACACCACGTTGGCAGCGGTGGGTGGGTGGACACACCCAATCAAAGACTGCAAGTCCGGCACGTGTTACCCATGGTCAAGGATTTTGAAAATGTTACTGCCGCTCCCCTGGCCGAAATGCCGGTTGCGGTCAGGAATGGCAAGCAACTCTATTTGAAGGACGTGGCCGAAGTGGTGATGGGTCACCAGCCCATGGTTGGGGAGGGCATTGTCAACGACGGCATCGGCCTGATGTGCATCGTGGAAAAATTCCCCTGGGGCAACACCCTGCGAGTGACCGCAGAGGTGGAAAAGGCCATCGACGCCATGCGGCCCGGTCTCCCGGATGTGGATATTGACACGGCCATCTTCCGGCCCGCTACTTTCATCGAGACCTCCATCGATAATCTCAACAAGGCGCTGCTTATCGCCGCGGTGCTCGTGATTCTCGTGCTGTTTGCCTTTCTCTACGAGTGGCGCACTGCACTGATCAGCGCGACCGCGATCCCCTTGTCGCTGATGACGGCGCTCATGGTGCTTTACTTGCGCGATACCACCATCAACACCATGGTGCTGGCCGGGCTGGTAATTGCCCTGGGGGCCGTGGTCGATGATGCGATCGTCGATGTCGAAAACATCGTGCGGCGCCTGCGCCAGTATCGCAAGGAAGGCAAAAAAACCTCGATTGGCCGGGTTATCTTAGAGGCCTCGTTCGAGGTGCGCCACGCCATTATCTTCTCAACATTGATCGAAGTAGCAGCGTTGCTGCCGGTCTTCGTGATGGAAGGCCTGTCCGGCGCATTCTTCAAGCCACTGGCGCTCTCGTATTCGATCGCAATTGCAGCCTCGACCGTAGTGGCGCTGACCGTTACGCCGGCAATGAGCTTTCTGCTGTTGCGCAATGTGGCACTGGAGCACCGCGAATCCCCGCTCACGCGCTGGCTGCAACGCGGCTACGACTCGGTGTTGGCGAAGATCGTCAAAAAACCGATCACGGCTTATTCGACGGTCGGCGTCTTCATCCTGGCCGGCCTCTTGATCTATCCGCGGCTCGGGCAGTCTCTACTTCCTGACTTCAAGGAGAGGGATTTCCTGATGCACTGGCTGACCAAGCCCGGCACTTCCTGGCCGGAGATGCAACGGATCAGCATCCAGAGCGCCGAGGAGTTACTCGCCATTCCCGGCGTTCTCAACCTCGGCTCCCACATCGGGCAAGCGCTGATCATGGACGAAGTGGTCGGAATGTACTTTGCCGAACACTGGGTCAGCGTCGATCCTAAGGTGGACTATGACAAAACGCTGGCCAAGATCACGGAGGTGGTCGACGGCTACCCCGGGATCTATCGGGACGTGCAGACCTACCTCAAAGAGCGCATCCGCGAAGTGTTGACCGGAACCTCGGAAGCCATCGTGGTGCGCATCTTTGGCAGCGATCTCGATGTGCTCGGTCAAAAAGCCGCGGAAGTGAAAGAAGCCTTGTCGAAAATTCCCGGCATCGTCGAGCTGCACTTCTCGTTTCAGGAAAAGATCCCCCAGATCGAAGTCAAAGTCGATCTGGTGAAGGCGCAAAAATATGGCCTCAAACCGGGCGATATTCGCCGGACAGCGACCACGATGATCGCCGGCGAAGAAGCCGGTGATATTCTCATTGGCAACCGGACGTATGACGTGAATGTATGGAGCATACCTTCATCGCGCAACAGTCTAACCGATATTAAGGAGATGTTGATCGACGTTCCGGGCGGCGGTCACGTGCAATTGCAGGAAGTGGCCAGCGTGGAAGTCAAGCCGACTCCGAACGTCGTCAACCGTGAGCACCTCAAGCGCCGTATCGACGTCGGCGGCAATGTGAAGGGACGCGATCTCGGCGCCGTCTATGCCGATGTCCAAGCCGCGCTGGCGACCGTCGAGTTCCCGCAGGAATACTACCCGGTGCTGCTCGGAGAGTACACGGAGCGGCAAGCGGTGCAGCGCAAGATGCTCATTTTTGCGGTCATTGCAGGAATCGCCATTTTCTTCTTCCTGCACACCTCCTTCAAGAACGGGCGTCTGGCAACGCTGTCCTTCCTGCTGTTACCCTCAGCGTTGGTCGGCGGTGTGCTGGCAGCATGGTTGGGTGACGGCGTCATTTCGCTCGGCTCAATGGTCGGATTCCTCACGGTGCTGGGCATCTCGGCGCGCAACGGCATTTTGATGATCAACCACTTCCAGCACCTCGAAGAGAAAGAAGGCGAAGCCTTTGGTGTCGGGTTGGTGTTGCGCGGCGCCAAAGAGCGACTGGCGCCGATCTTGATGACCGCCTCGACCACCGGCTTGGCGCTCATTCCCTTGGTGATTGCGGGCGCGATTCCCGGCAACGAAATCGAGCACCCGATGGCCATCGTCATTCTCGGTGGCCTGATCACTTCGACGCTGCTCAACCTGTTTGTGGTGCCGAGCTTGTACTTGAAGTATGGGCGCCGCAATGATGGCAATGGCAATGGCGCCGCGCGTGCGCAACTTGCAATATCCAGCTTTGGGCGTTAATCTCCTTCTGTTAGGAAAGCGAAGGTGGGATATTCTTGAATCCACAAAGGACAAGTTGAACCAATATGCCTCCTCTCCCCCGATTAATTCCCCCTTTCTTGAAAAAGAGAGGGGGAATTGGGGCAAGGGTGCTTGGCTAAGAGCCTTATAGTTTTTAGCACTTCAAAGACAACTTATTTAACTCCACTAGGAGTGCAATGTTTATAGTTAAAAGTCAATTCAGCAATGAAAACTCCGTAGGAGTGACATGTTGACAGGTGATGAAATTTTCAGGCTATAAGATCATGACAGCATTTTTTCCATTTCACTCCTAAAGGAGTTGAAAACCTTAAGAATTTCCGTGACTATAAACATTGCACCCCTACGGGGTTTGTGCAAAGCGCCTTAGCTTGACACATAATGACGACCTTAAATGGAGAACACTACCATGAACAGAACACACAAACTGATTGCGATGTGCTGCCGCCCCTTCAACGTATTATTGGCTGCCCTGGCGTTCCTCGTGGTTCCGTCTTTGGGCGAAGCACAAGCGCAAACCGATCATCCACTAAATTTCGCCGGTGATTTCCGGGTGCGGCATGAACGGACGACCAAGCAGGAACCCGGGGCCACGCCGGATGTTCGGGATCCGCGAAACCGCGAAGTGGTGCGCTTTCGCTTCGGCATCAACCGCAGGATCAACGGGCTGTTCAATTTCGGCGCGCGGTTGGCGACCGGCTCGCCGGATGATCCCAACACCACCGATATCACGCTGGGTGATTTTGTCAATGATCTCACCATCAGTTTGGATCGCGCTTATATGGAGCTGGCCTACAAAAATCTCTTTATCACCGGCGGCAAATTCGCCAATCCTTTCCGCACCACCGAATTGCTCTGGGATGGGGATGTGAATCTTCAGGGCTTCGGCGCGAGCTACACCTTTTCTGGCTCCAAGACAATAATTCCAAAGCTGACCGGGGTGTATTACATCGTCGATGAGCAAACGAGCCGGGGCGACAGCTACATGGGGGGCGGCCAGTTGCAGTTTTCCATCAACGCGAGCGAGAACTTGAGCCTGACGTTGGCCGGCGCTTATTATGATTACGAAATTAAGAGCCTGGTCAATGCCAACGCTGCAGATAATATTACGAGCAATTTCTTAAATGCTACCGGCGACGCTTACCTCTCGGATTTCGATTTGATCGATGCCGTCGCAACGATCGACTATCGCGGCTTTGGTGAGCAATATCCTCTCCGGATCGTCGGAGATTTTGTGAAGAACAACGGCGCCGTACAGGGCGAGGACACGGGCTTTGGAATCGACCTCTACCTCGGCAAGGTCGCGAAGAAGAAGGACTGGCGCTTTCAATATGGCTATACGCTGGCAGAGAACGACGCCGTCCTGGCCGCCTTTTCGCACGACAACACCACCCTGCCCACCAATTATGAGCAGCATACGCTGGGCATCGATTACGTCGCGGTTGAAAACACCATACTCAATTTGACGTTTTACCATTATCGCCGGCATAATCTCAAATCGGCCAACCCCATTGACAATGACTTCTTCTCGCGTTTGCGCTTGAATGCGTTGGTGAATTTTTAAACGGGAGTTGCTCGAAAAACAAAAGCGCACGCAAAGACGTTGAGAACGCAAAGGGCCGCAAAGGAAAGCGTGTCGTGTAGTGGCGGGTACTGCATTATAAAGTGCAGATAAAAATATCATTTTGGGGTTGGAAGAATAACGTTTTGCTTTTCTTTGCGTAATCTTTGCGACTCTGCGTCTTTGCGTGAAAGTTTTTGCTTTTCTGCAACGATTATATTTTTAATAGATCGATGATTAACGCCTCCGCAAATGAGCAAGGTGTTACAATCAACCGCCTGCGCGGCTTTCTGTTGGCGCTCTTTGTGACCGGACTTTTTGGCGCCGGCGGGGAGTTGCTGCTGCTCGGGCACACCGAGGATTTCAAGCAATGGATTCCGCTGATCTTAGTGAGCCTCAGCTTGATCGTCCTCGGCTGGCGCATGCTCGATCGCCGCCGCACGAGCCTGCGGATTTTTCAAATAACCATGCTGCTCTTCGTGGCGAGCGGATTCACCGGCATGCTTTTGCACTACCGGGCCAACGCGGAATTCGAGCTGGAAAAGAGGAGCGCGGACTTTCTTGTCCGCGATGCGAGTGTGGACTAGAAAGTCCACACTCCCCTCATAACAAACGGAGCAACATTATGAAGCAATGGCGAAAACTAACGTGCATAGCGGCGATGGCGATGGTGCTGGTGATTGGATTCGTCGGCATTGCCGGGAGCCAAGCTGGAAAAAACACCGGCATGCTGAACCCGAACCTCGCCGGCGAGAAAGAGCTGCTGGCGCTGCCACACCTCGACGCCAAGCTGGTGAAAGAGATTTTGAACAAGCGCCCGTTCCTGAGCATGGCGGCATTTCACGCCTTTCTCAGCGACTCGCTCGGTAAAGAGCAGACGGCCGAGCTTTACGCGAAGCTGTTCGTTCCCATCAACCTCAACACCGCAACGGAGGAAGAGATTCTGCTGATTCCCGGCGTCGGGAAACGCATCGCGCACGAGTTCGAGGAATATCGGCCGTACCGCGGCTTGGCGCAATTTCGGCGCGAGATCGGCAAGTATGTTGACGAGAAAGAAGTGGCGCGCCTGGAACAGTACGTTTTTGTGCCGATCAATCTCAACACCGCCAGCGACGCAGACATTCTCAGCATCCCCGGTGTTGGCTCCAAGATGCTGCATGAGTTTAAAGAGTATCGCCCGTACAAGAGCCTCGAGCAATTCCGCCGGCAGATCGGAAAGTATGTGGATAAAAAGGAGCTGACGCGGCTCGAAACATACATTACTCTGGAATGATCTCAACTTCAACGCCAGCGCAAGGAAAGCCGATACCGGCTTTCCTTTTTTTTGATAAGGCAAAACGATTTGGGGCAAGACTATTAAAGCAAAAACTTTTCCACCGAGAAACGCCGAAGACACCGAGAGTCGCCGAGAATTTTCTTTACGATTCAGTTAAAATTCAGCTTTATGATTTAAATTTAATTTTTTAAATTCGTTGGAAAGCCCGGAAATCGAAATTAAAAGCAAAAATCGACGAACCGTTGCGCTTCAATAATATAGATGACGGTTCAGTTAAAATTCAGTTTGCCGTCTTAAATTTAATTCATCAAAAAATTGATTCGCATGCAGCCAAACGTTTTGTTTTTATAGTGGCCGTTGCATAACACCAAGGAGGTTTGCACCTATGTTTCACGACAACAATTCCAAGGCCTCGCGCTCTGAGACCGAGGTATTGGTCGCCAAAGACCTGCGCAAGTCTTACGGCCAAAGAGAAGCGCTGAAGGGATTATCGTTTTCTTTAAATGCCGGACGTATTCTGGGTTTCCTCGGTCCAAACGGAGCGGGCAAAACCACCGCCATCCGCATTCTGACAACGATTTTGGAGCCGGATGCGGGCCACTTCGTGGTGAACGGCATCAGCTCCGATAATCCGGTGGAGCTGCGCCGCAAGATCGGCGTGCTGCCGGAAAGCCTGGGTTTTCACAAGCAAATGACCGGACTCGAATGCTTGATTTTTTTCGGCCGGCTCTATGGGCGCAGCGCGGCGCAAGCCAAGGCCAATGGCACGGAGCTGCTTGAAGAAGTAGGCCTGGATAAAAGATCAAAGTCTATGGTTGGCACTTACAGCCGCGGCATGCGGCAACGCTTGGGAATCGCGCGCACGCTGGTCAACGATCCTTCCGTCCTTTTCCTGGACGAGCCGACTCTGGGCCTGGATCCGCGCGGCCAACAGGAGCTGCTCGAGTTGATCGAGCGGATTGCGCGCGAACGCAATGTCGGCGTCATTTTGTGCAGCCACGATTTGCCGGAGGTTGAAAGCGTTTGCGACGACGTGCTCATCATGAACTTGGGCCAGGTTGTGGCGTCCGGAACCGTGGACGAGGTCATCGGGCGTGGCCGCTCCCGTCAAGGCAGCCTCATGCAGGGAAACGGCATCCGGATCCAGGTCCCGCCGCCGTCGGTTGCAGAAGCCCGGCAAGTATTAGCGGCCGTGTCGAACGTTATGAAAGCAACCCCCGCTGGCAATAATGAGGGCTGGCTGCGTGTGGAGTTTGCGAATTCGGCTGACGGTGATGCAGCGGAGGATCCTTACCTCAACAACAGAATTCTGGAGGCGCTTATCCGCGCCGAAATTCCCATCTTGGATTTTGAAACCGAACGCAGCCGGTTGCAAGATGTCTTTTTGCACTTAACCAAGGAGGCAGTAGCATGAGCAGCAAACATATCATCAACGACGGTCCGGTTGAACTGTCGGGCGACGCCCGTATGGGTTCAGGGTCGCCCACGTGGTGGCTTGTGTTCGTCAGAGAGCTCAACGAATTATGGATGGGAGGGAAAGCGCCTATTCTCCTGCTCATTTACAGCGTTCTGCTCGGAATCATGACCTATGTGATGGCCAGCAATAGCGAGTTGAGTCTGATTCCTCCGCAGGAAATGGTATACGAGACGCTCAAGGCCGCCATCGCCGTCGGCCTGTTTATCAGCATGATCATCGGTGCGGACGCCATCAGTGGCGAGCGGGAACGATCTACACTCGAATCGCTTCTTTTAACGCCAACGAGCCGCACACAAATCGTCTTCGGCAAGTTTCTCGCTGCCATTTCACCCTGGCCTGTGACCCTTGCCATTACCATCCCTTACTTGAAGGTGCTCTCCCAAGGCGATGCAGTTTTTGAACAGGCTGTGCCCTGGGGCGCCTTATTGGGGACCGCGTTGTCCCCCGCCTTCACCGCCATGGGAATGCTCGCGAGTTTTTGGTCCAACTCAAACAAGACCAGCTTGTTTACGGGTCTGGGCATCTACATCCTTTTCCTGCTTCCGACGCAATTACCCGGGAAGGCCCAGACCGGAACCATGGGATCGCTTCTCCAACAAGTGAACCCGATAGCGGCCGCCAATCATTTCCTTTCCAAGGTTCTCACCAATAACCGGACTGCGGCCGAATTCTGGGATTTTCTTGTCGCGCCCGTTGCATTCGCCCTCCTTGTCTATGTGCTGCTATTCTGGTATGCGAGTCCAAGCCTCCGTTTGGAAGGAGGAAAATCGAGCAAGTTCTGGACGTCTATGGGTCGTCTCATCGGCTTTTCAGTGGTCGCCTGCCTCATGATTACCCTGAGCACCTCTCCAGCGATGGCGCAAGAGGAAGGGATGGCCACGGAACGGTCATCAATACAGATAACTGTCGACATGGCTTACAAAACGGTGCAGCAAGGCGAACATATTATTTACAATACGACGGTGACGAACAACGGCACGGAAAATTCGGCCCCCCTGTGTTTGGCGATGAACATCATCAACCTGGACGCGGCGGGTGATATCGTCGATCCGGAAGACTGGTCACCTCAGCGGACACAATACATCGAGACTTTGGCGCCAGGCCAATCCGCCACTCACGCCTGGAGAGTAAATGCGATTTTGGATGGCGATTATTTGATATACATGGTCGCTATTCCCGAGCCTAGCGGTGATGATGCCACCAGCCAAGTGGTTGCCAGCTCAGGCATTCACCTGATTGTGACGCCGTTTACCAAGCTCAATCCCGGCGGCGTACTGCCGTATGCGATCGGCGGTCCAGTTGTCTTGATTGCGTGCATCATTATTCTATACCGGCTCCGGCGCCGGAAAATCGACATGGGTGGCGCCACGGCTGGTTCGTAGCGTTCTCAAGGGCCGTTTATCGGCGGGAAGATGTTCCACGTCGCAACGCGGCTTTGGCTGCAATCAAAAGCACTGTAAATTTTCAATTTAAAATTTACATAAAACGCCAAAACACGGAGGCGCGAAGCGCGCTGAGTTTCATGGAGCTTTTTTTCTTGCCAAGAGAAAATAAAACCATACTCCGCGCGCTCCGAATCTCCGTGTTGAAAGAGATCATGAATCTTAATGCAAAGCAGGAAACTATGCAGCGCAGCAATCAATGGCTTGGCTATGCCCGTAGGGTAGTGATGCTGATCATGGCCGGTCTGCAACTTTCGGCGTGCCAACAGAAGCCAGACACGCCAGCCCAAATTGATCCCACCAAGGTCGAGTATACTGGAGAGGCGCTTCATCGCGTGCGATTGACCGCTAAGAGGGCCGAGGAGCTTGGCATTAAAACGGCCCAGGTTCGTGAAGAGAAAATATCCGGGAAGTTGCGCAAGGTCATCCCCACTACTGCGGTGGTATACGATCAACACGGCAATACCTGGACGTTTAAGAATCCCGATTCCCTGGTTTTCGTCCGAGAACGCATCAGCGTCGACCACATCGACGGAGACCTGGCGGTTCTGTCAAACGGTCCATCCGTTGGCGCTGCGGTGGTGACGGCCGGAGCGCACAAGCTTTTCAGTGACGAGGTTAGCGAAAATAGAGAAGGAATTGTTGAAAGCAAAACCAGAGAGGGTGACAAAGGGAAAAAATCCACTGGCATTGCCACCATGAAAGAAGATGGAACGATCAGGCTCGTGTATAAAACCGAAGGGGCAGCCGGTCTGGGAGCGAGCGTCGTCATTGAGTATAAGCCGCAAGACGAAGATTATCAGAAGATTCTCGATCAGGTTGGCGGCTTGAAGGTGGGCGAAAGCAAGGCCGTTCCACCTTGGCCGGAGAAATAAATGACAAAATGATTGAGTGGTAAAATGATTGTTTTGGAAAAAACTTGAATCATTTTGTCGCTAAATTATTTTGTCTTAGCCTTTGCCTTTCGTTGGGTTGTTTCTATCTATTGGGTGTAATTTTTAAAAATCTGCAAGGAGTCAAAATGACAAGACAAATACTGATTCTTGCCGGAGTAACTCTTTTTATGGGTTCTTATGGTTTGGCACAAGATGCGGCCAACAAGGAATCCGCTCCGCCCGAGGTCATCGTCTACGCCTCCGACCTGCCGGAGAGCGCCCTGTCCGAATTCGATTTTTGGAAAGACCCGGCCTCGCCCGGAGGCAAGTTGGCTGGAACTCCCAACACCGGCGGCAATTTGGATCCTCCTCCCGAAGACGACCCTCATGTGAAATTCAAGGTAAAGGTTCAAAGCGGCGTTCCCTATCGTTGCTGGATTCACATGAAAGTGGGCGCGCCCAAGGGGGTGTCGAAGGCGAACAAGTTCTGGGTGCAATTCTTTGACGCGGTCGACAAGGCCAACAAGGAGATTTTGAAGCCACGCACCCGTAGTTACCTGACCGCGCAAGGGCCGACAGAGCAGGGCTGGGCGTGGGTGAGTTGTGATCTGAAGGAGGCCGAGTCTCCTTCCGAGTCGTTGATCTATTTCCGAGCCAGCGGCGAAGTCACCGTGCGCATGCAAGCAGGAATGGAAGGCGTCGGGTTCGACCAGTTTCTGTTGAGTCCGGCAAAGTTTTTGGATAAACCACCTGCTGAGGCGATTGTGAAAAAATAAAGGAGAACATGATGGAGACTGCAAAAACGTTATCAAAGTCCGATGCTTCTACGGGATGGATGGGCCTGTTCCTCACCTCGGTAAAGGTGGCGGTCGTGGGCTTCGTGGTGCTGCAAGCAAAAGAATGGTTCGACGCCGGTATGTTTGACACGCCGGCCACCGCGATGGACGCAGGATTGATCGCCGCCGGGGTCTTCGTGTTGAACGCCGTCGTCAAGCTGGTGAAGTCTTAGTTTGCCGAACGTAACTGTGCAGCGATCCTTTTGTATGTCATTTTTGAAGTTTCATCGAATTACAAAACTTGTTATCCGTTGGTCGTTGTTTAATCCGTTGGGCAATTCTTTATGGCATCTTTGCTCTTTCTTCTGTGGGGTTTTGCCGCCGGGACTGACAACTTGCCGGTTATCAAAAGATATGATTTTGCCGGCAAAAAGGCCGAACATAAGACGCTCGACAAAGAGCTCCGTGAAGCTTCAGGATTTTTGAACAAGTAATGCCTTGTTGGTAGACTGCTGTCCATGTCATGCTGGAAGCACCTTTTTTGTTATCAAGCACGGTACTGGGATGAAAAAAGATTCCTCCTGAATGACATTGTCTCCCCGCATCTGGGGCGTTGCAACCATTTAGCTATCTGACAAGATTAACCGTCGGGCCAGTCGCAATTTAGACGTCTGACTGGATGATGATGAGGATGAGGAGGCTTTTTAATGAAATCCAAAACTGTCGTCGTTGCATTGCTGCCGATCATGGCAGCCTTGATGTCTCAGCCAACAAAGAGCTTTTGCCAGGAGGAGCTTCCTCCTTATTTGCGTGACCGCGGCCCGGGCATGCCGGTGTCGATGTTCGGCACCTATGTTCGCACGGGTGAATTAAAGATTTACCCTTTTTATGAGTACTACCGCGATAATGACTTGGAGTACAAACCCGCGGAGTTTGGCTACGGACTTAACCAGGATTTCCGCGGCCGCTATCGCGCTCACGAAGGGTTGCTTTTTTTCGGATATGGCATTTCCGACAGAGTAGCGGTTGAATTTGAAGCGGCATATATTACTGCCGAGCTCACCAAGTCCAAAGATGATCCCTCCGCCATGCCGAATTTGCTTGAAGACTCGGGCCTCGGCGACGTGGAAGGGCAGATCCGCTGGCGCTGGAACCATGAAAGCGCCACCTCGCCGGAGGTTTTCAATTATTTCGAGACCGTCTTCCCGACGGGCAAAAAGAATAGCCTCATTGGAACCAGCGACTGGGAGCTCAAGCTCGGCACGGGCTTGATCAAAGGTTTTAATTGGGGTACTGTAACGATGCGGGTGGCCGTGGAATATGATGCGGCTGAGAATAAAGTCGACCTTGGCGAATATGCCTTGGAATACTTGAAAAAAGCCTCGGAGCGTTTTCGTTTCTTTGTCATGATCGAGGGGTCGCAGGACGAGGTCTCGTTGACTCCGGAAATTCAATGGCATGTCAGCCGTAATGTGTTCCTGAAAGCAAACAATGGCTTTGGCATAACTTCAAAAGCGACTGATTTTGCTCCGGAGGTGGGAATTATGTTTGCAGTGTGGCCGTAGCCATCAATCCAGCTTGAAGTACGAAACGCCTTTGCAATCCAACCAAGGCGAAAGCGAGCTGCTCTATAATCTTGCTTTCACCTTGCCGTTGACCAAAGAGAAAAAAGGGCTGTTTCCCATGCTCGAATTCAATGGCATTACCGTTACAGAAACCGGCAAGACTGAATTGTTCGTCACGCCGCAGCTTTACCTCGGCCTCGTTCGTCGCGGCCACATTGCCTTTTCGCTCGGCAGCCAGATTCCAGTGAGCCGCGAGCGCCCTTTTGACTATCGCATTGTAAGCTTTTTATTATGGGAATATGCGGATGGCGGGCTTTGGTGGTGAAAAGGGGGGCACTGTTTCAGCGCGAAAATTTTGAGCATTGACAGCCGCCCACTCCGTCCCGCTTCCATATAAAAGCTATGGAGACGGAACGGGGCAAGAGGCGGCGACTACAAAAAGAAGGAGAATCATTATGCGCAAGTCATTCTCTATTGCTTGTTTGCTGGTCATGATGATTGGCGTATCGATTGGCTGCGATTCTGCCAATAAAAAAGAGGAAACGAACCAGTCATCTCTTCAGACGAACGCAGCCAATGGCGGGCAGCAATCAGATGGAAAGCAATACCAAGCCGCGTGCACTGACAAACAGACGCATGGGGGCAATGATTATGTGTTAACCAAATGGCTGGACAGTAAATACAAGGCCGAGGTTTATGGCAAAGAACATGAACGGAAAAATAAAGGGCACGTTGTGATATACAAGGAGCGAATTACGCCCGAGCAAACCCAACCATAAAAAGGAGCGCGGACTTTCCTGTCCGCAATGCCTCAATGATTTGGACCTAAAAAAACGCGCGGACTTTCCTGTCCGCGATGCGCGTGTGGACTGGAAAGTCCGCACTCCCGTAAGGAGAGGAGAAAATGAAAGACAAGCACGGTTCTGCCGCATTAATGCTGTTATTGTGGTTGCTGCCCGCCGCTTATATCATTTCTTGCCAATCCAGTGCGCGAGATTCCTATGAGCACTCTCGCAACTCAACCGGCAAGATTCAAAAGGAAGCCTCGGCAAGATTGCGGCCAGCGAAAACGCCGGACAACTATACGGTCGCTTTCATCGGTGATCAAGGGCCGAAAGTGAACGCGCTGGCGGTTTTGGAGCTGATCAAAAATGAAGGCGCTGATGCCGTGGTGCATTCGGGAGATTTCGATTACGAGAACAATCCGGCAGCTTGGGAGGCTCGAATCAACGCCATACTTGGCGCCGATTTCCCCTATTTCGCCTGCGTTGGAAACCATGATGATGACATATTTTACGGATCGGGCGGCTATCAAGAGTTCTTGGCAGCGCGGATGAAGCGGCTGGGGTTAACATGGGAGGGGGATTTAGGCGTGAAATCCTCATTTGTATTCAACGGCATTTTCTTCGTTCTCACCGCCCCGGGCGTGCTCGGTTCCGGACATGCCAAATACATTAGAGATAAGCTGGCAGAAGATCATTCGATTTGGCGCATCAGCAGTTGGCACAAGAACATGCGCCGCATGCAAATAGGAGGCAAGGAAAACGATACCGGCTGGGAAGTTTATGAAGAATCGCGAAAGGGCGGTGCGATCATCGCCACCGCTCATGAGCATTCCTACAGCCGCACGCATCTTTTGCGCAGTTGCAAAAACCAAACTGTTGCCAGCACTTCAGACACCTTAGCCCTCTCGGCGGATGATCTGACAACGCGGGAAGACGAAGGCAGGACCTTTGTTTTTGTTTCCGGGTTGGGCGGAAAGAGCATCCGCGACCAGGAATTGGCCGGCGATTGGTGGGCCTGTATTTACACTTCCAATCAGGGCGCAAATTACGGCGCTCTTTTCGGCATTTTTAATTATCAGGGGAGAGAAGGATTGGCGAAATTTTATTTCAAAAATATCGACGGCATCGTGGTCGACGAATTTTATGTTAAAGCCAAAGTCATTAAATTGGACGATTGGTCTACAAAATGAGCAAGCCTTTTTGAACGATCCTTTTCGAATTCCCCCGAGATATCGTTATGCGCAAACGGATGATGAAATTTTTGCCGGGTTATGCAACCATCCTTTGTATGAGCATGCTTTCATTGCAGAACGCCGGGCGCGCTCAAGGGCTGCAATATCCGCCAAAGCAAAATTCCCTTAAAGCAGATGCTTCTCATGTGGGCGGAGACATTTTGTCTTTCGCTGCTACTGTGGGCGGGGATATTTTGTACGTTTTTTCCTCTCCGCTCCGTTTAAAACAAAAAGGCGGCGTGAAATTTCTCGCTTTTACAGCCCTCACCACCGCATCCGTGGTTTGGTTGGACAGAGATCTGGAAGATGATTTCAATGAAAGGGAAGATTTTTTTGTCAAGCCTGCCATCGGGTTGGCGAAAATTGGCGATGGTTACGACAAGTTCCTTTCTAATAAATATATGCTGGCCGGCTTGCCGGTTACCATGCTCGCCGCCGGCTTGATTTTTAAAGATAAGAAGCTCATTCTGACCTCCCGGCTTATGGTGGAGTCTTTTATCATCACCGGCAAGATTACCATGATCGGGAAAGGCGTGTTCGGCAGGGCACGTCCTTACACGGGTGAGGGACCCTTGGAATTTGCCTGGCTTAAATTCAATACCAGGCAAGAGCGGCGTTCATTGCCCTCCGGACATGTCAGCAGCGCTTTTTCGATCGTGACTGTATTGGCGAAACAATACGACTCATGGTGGATTGAGATTCCGGCCTACACCGTTGGCGTCGCGGTTGCCTTCCAGCGCATGGAAAGCCGCAGCCATTGGGGCGCCGACGTTATTGTAGGAGGCGCCCTCGGCTACTGGGTCGGAAGCACGCTGGTGAACAGGTACAAGCAGCCTTCAAAAAGCTCGTCGGTAAATCCATATATGATGGGAAATCGCGTTGGTCTGCTCGTCGAATTCTAAGAAGTCATTCATTCGAGAGAATGCCAGTTGTGAATTTTGTTGGTCAACTCGATTCCACGGAATGAATAAATGAGACGTGAATTGAATGTTACTTTAGGGGGTTTAGTTTTGCATGTCTGAAAGCCACTCAGGAGGCTTATTGTGAAAGCACTCATCTTACTTCTAGTCGGCTATTTATTCAGCAACGGGATCTCACCGGCCGCAGAAAACAATGAAAAAGCTGATCAATCTGCAATTGCATCAACGGATACTGCAGGGAGAAAATCTTATGGCGCGATTAAAGGTGCAGTCTTAGACAAGACGACAAAAAAGCCATTGGCGGGCGTTAATATCATCGTGGAAAGCACCAGACGGGGGACCACAACGAATCAAGACGGAGCATTTGCTATTTCTAAAATGGGAAGCGGGAAATATGCTTTGACATTTATGCATATTGGGTATACCACAAAAAAGTATGACAATATTCTGGTATCGCCCGGCGAGATCGTCGATATTCATATCATTGAAATGGAGGAGCAACCCATCCTCTTAAAAGAGATGGTGGTGACTCCCGGAAGTTATTCCATCATGGGCAGTGAATCAACCGTTCGGCAAACGCTGACCAGTGAAGATATCAAGATCATGGGCTGGGCGGAAGATATCACCAGAGCCGTGCAGAGAGTTCCCGGCATATCGGCAAACGATTTCTCGGCCAAGTTCAACGTCCGCGGCGGCGACGTGGATGAGGTCCTGGTTTTGCTCGATGGCATGCAGATCTACAAGCCGTTTCATCAGAAGGATTTTAGCGGTGGGCTCTTCAGTACGGTGGACGTCGAAACGATTGCAGGCCTCGATCTTCTGACCGGAGGCTTTACCGCCGAGTACGGCGACCGCATGAGCGGTGTGCTCGATATGAAAACCAAGAGAGCCAAGGAAGACAAATCTCAAACTTCAATAGGGCTTAGCTTGATGAACGCGCGGGTATTTTCGATGGGCAGTCTGAACCGCGATAAAGGCTCTTGGTTGCTCTCCGCCAGAAGAGGATATCTTGACATTATCAATACGCTCACGGGAAATCAATTCAAGCTCCGGCCGAAGTACTACGATCTGCTGGGAAAGGTAGATTACAAGCTGAGCCATAATCATTCGCTGTCCGCGCATGTGTTTCTTGCAAATGATTCATATAAATTAGATGAAAGGATAGTAGAAAAAGGCAACGCGCCCAATATAGATTATTTGGACACCAAATACGGCAATAATTATGGCTGGTTGACGCTGGATTCATTCTTCCTGCCACAATTGTACGCCCGCACGTTATTGTACGGCGGCGGCGTAACCCAAAAGCGCTTTAGAAATCTGTTTGATGATGATCCGCAGGCGCATTTGAACAGCCATACTGTGGATGACGACCGCGATTTCAAGCTGTTGGGGTTGAAGCAAGATTGGTCCTACGAGGTGTCCAAGAAATTTTTCATGAAATTAGGAGTGGACGTTAAACGGCTCGATGCAACGTTCTCCTATTCCAGAAACGTCAGAAATGAATTTGTCACAGCAAACCAAACTCTGACTTACCAACTTGATACACTCGACGTACAAAGAACTCAGGATGGCCATCAGCTTGGGTCTTATTTGTCGAGCCGTTTACAAATTTTCAATCCCCTGACCCTGGAAGCCGGTCTCCGGTATGATTATTCCTCTTATACCGGCGACAAGTTGTGGAGCCCCCGCGTCGGCATGGTTTTTTCATTGTCCAATGCGACCTCTTTAAGAGCAGGGTGGGGGTATTATTATCAGAGTCAAAACATAGATGACTTGCGAATTGAATTCGGGGAAAGCTCGTATGACCCGGCGGAGTTGTCAAAACACTATGTGCTTGGGTTTGAGCACCGGTTCAACAATGGCACCCAGCTTCGCGCTGAAGGATATTTGAAGAGAATCAGCGAGCTGCAGGATTATTATGTCACCTTTGCAAATATTGATGAGTTCTTCCCGGAAACCAGGGATGATCTGATCAGGTTGATTCGCGACAAAGCAACGGCAAAAGGTATCGAGCTTTATTTGAAGCATGATACCGGCAACAAGTTTTCTTGGTGGTTGAGTTACGTGCTGTCTGATGCAACTGACCATGTTACAGACCTCCAATATACGGGACCACTGCTGCACCGGACCGGGACATTGCCTCGTTTCTGGGAGCAGCGACACACCGCCAATCTCGACGTTAATTTCCGCCCCAGTAGAAAATGGCATTTCAATTTTGCCTGGCAATATCGAAGCGGTTGGTCCTATACGCCTTTTGAGGTCAAGCGCCTAGCCAGGGGTGATGGGACCTTTGCCTATTATCATGATTGGGGCCTATTCAATAGCCTGCACTACCCTGCCTATCATCGTTTGGATGTCCGGATCAACCGGCATTTTTATCCTGCAAGAGGGAAAATTACTGCTTTTCTTCATATCATAAATGCATACAATCACGAGAACGTCAATAACTATGATTTCTCCATATTGGAAGAAAACGCTGACAGTTTTCGCTATGAAATCGATACAGAGACCTGGTTTAGCATTTTGCCATTCGTAGGAGTTAGTTGGGACTTTTAGGTCTGTAACTGCGAAAGGCATACTCGTACCCGGGCAGGTCCCGCGGGTCATGGACAGGCGCTGCACGCGAGTGCCACGACCACGGTTCCCAGCGCCGGCCTCAAAATATTGGAGGGGAGTTCCAGGCTGGGCAGCATGGCTTATCGCCAGCGCGATAGCCAGGGAAATCTCATTAATTTCAATCTCGTGTTCGAGCGGTCGTCGGGCACGGGCTATTATCTCGTCTCGCTTGTCGCCCTCGATGCCGATAGGTCACGGTTCATTTACGATAATCCATTTCGCGACTTTCAGATAACCCATGAGTTGCTGCAGGGCATCGATGGCAATTATCATGAGCCGGTGTTTCATGTGGGAAAGTAATTTACTTCGCGTTTCCAAGTGGTGGCTCAAGACTAGCCGCCACGGACCGATGATCTGAAAGCCGGGACCAATTCAGATTACAACTTGTCACCTTTATCTTTTTGCTGACCCAGATATGGTCGATAGCCAATATCGGCAGCGGAATTGGCCATGTTTCGGCAAATCCATTGCCGCCACTCTCAAAAGCATGCGTTAGATATTCACGAAAAGATTCGAACAGAATGGAGTCAAGGGGAGTATTGAAATCTCCCATGACGATAAGATTGGCTTGCGAATGCGAACGAATCATTTTTGCCAATGGCTCAAATGCCGGCGCGCGCGAGCGAAGCGGATCGCCGTCGACGTCGACAAGCAATACACAAAACTGTTCCCCGTTTAAAGCGACTTCAAGCAAGTTAAAACGCCCGCGCCTGCCAAGAGAACCCGACTCTTTTGAAAGAATTTCGCCTTTGGTAATCAAGGCCATCCCGCCCGCCAATAGCTCAACATTGTAGCTTGGATATGCGTTTTTCCATATATTTCTTGCTTTCTTGGTTTGGGTTCCGGCCTCGACAATTCCGATTAGGTCTGCATTAAATCTATGGATATAACTGGCAATTTCGTCAGCCCTTTTGTTGTATGCGGCATTCCAAAAAAACAGCTTCAAATTGTCTGGCGTAGGAGCGCTTGAATTTGCAGAAAAGCTGCTGCAAGACCACGCTATCAGGCAGCCGATCGTAACGATGAAGTAAAACTTGGCAAATCGGATTCGTTTGCTGAGCAACCATATCATGCCAAGCATGAAAGAGAATATCGCGAGAATTGGCAGCGGCGTGGAATAGTACACAATCGAGAATGCATCAATCCAATCTTTAACTAAAAAACGGATCGCCAGGCATGCTATGAAAAGGCCGCTTAGAAAATTTCTGAAAAGCCTCGAGCTCTGGCGCACCACGGTGTTGTTTTGAGGCAATATTGTATTCATTTTATCAGCATAATGGAAATAATGCGGTTCTGCTTTATCACTTTTTCACCTCGTTGAAATGTCTAACTGTTTCATACAGACAAAAGCGCGAATTTGAAAAAATCTCAACCCAATTAAATTTTGGTGCGAATAATTGAAAATATGACACCGATCTGAAGGCAAGCTGAAAACGAGGCGATAAAAAATGATTGAAGATGGGTGGCAAAACTTCGGCAGGAATACCAAACGAAAAGGGGTTTTGTGAATGGGAAGGCGCCGGAGTTGGAACGCGCCGGCAGCAGCAGAGTATCGACGATCTGCCTCAATGCCATCAGGCGATCCAAATCCTGCCGACTTCATTAAATATCTTTCAAGATCGTTTATATCCTTACAGGCGTATCCTCTCTTCAGCCCACTCGCTTGGCTCACCCTCGCGCACGGCGTGATCAGCCCCAAAATATTCGCGCGCCGCCGGAATCCCGAAGTAGGATTTCAGCTCGGAGGGGATGATTTCACCAATGGCGATTTTTTGATCCGCATAAACGTTATAGGCTTCGACTAACTCTGCCAGTTTCTTTTTGCGCCTGCCGCAGCTAGCATTCATATTTTCAAGAGAAAATCGGGACCTGCCGCGCCGCTCGTCTGCAATGCCGGCTTCGACTGCGGCCATCTCACGGCGCGCTTCCAAAATCATGTCGCCGATTTGTTCGAAATAATAGTTTTGCATCGACCGGCTGATGAGACCGCTCACCGAATCGTTGACCTCTTGCTCTTCAAGCTCGCGTGAGGTGTTTTTCAAATGCAGCGTATCCATAGCTTTTGTCAATTGCTTGTCTGTTCCCAGATAAATAAAAGACGCCGGTTGGCGTTTGTAATATTCCGTCTTCGGTGCAAAATCAGCCAGCAAATACTGTTCGACGATGAACCGCTCATTGAAGGTCATTTCTCGGTGCGTCGCATAACGCAGCGAATTGGCGGCTTGATGATACTCGATCCGCGCCATCAAATCCGCGAAGGAAAAGTAAAACAGCTCTTTCATGAATAACCTCGGCCTTATTTGTCCACGGCGAAAGATTTTGCTCTTTCCCTCACGCTCGCTTTTTTTCTCCGGATGTCCGTATTGTAAAGTAAGACGCTAAACTGAAAGGAAACTGAAAATTAAGCGTGAGCGAATTGAATTTTTTGCCGCCATAAAAACGAATATTGATTTTCTCCAAATACAAAATCTAGATCTGGAGCTACCAGTAATTTCACACGCATTGCCTCTGAGAGAATCTGCAAAATTTATTCCAAGGCTTTTCATGTGCAAATCGCATCATAGCAATTCGATGTTTTTTATGAAATTAAGTTTGTCACCGGGGATAGGGAATTGGAAGAAAACGAAATTCCCAAATGCCAAGGTGTGATGTAATTTTAACACGGTGAGTACCCCGATTTTACATTGAGCGATGAAGCCCCGCAAAGCGGGGTAAACATTTTCTCCCTTCCTTATTTTCTGTCTTTGAATGTTTTTGCAGGGTGCTTCTGCCTCATCGACCAAAACAAACAGCACATTGTCAAGATATTTCTTGCCCAGATTTGCCGGGCAGAGACACTCGCACCGTCGTTCCCTTCCTGAGGTCGCTGGTCACCTCGATCTTGCCGCCGTGGGCCGAAACGATCCACTGGCAAATGGCGAGGCCGAGGCCGCTGCCGCCGGTGGCGCTGGAGTGGGATTTGTCGACGCGATAAAAACGGTCAAAAATGCGGGGCAAATCTTCGGCAGGAATGCCTTTGCCGGTATCGCTGATGGCGAGCTCTATTTTCGTGTCAACTTTTTTCAAGCTCAACTCGATGCTTCCCTGCGAGGTGTATTTCAGCGCGTTGTCGCACAAATTCAAGAGCAGGCGGCGCACGAGCGATTCGTCGCCGAAAAATTCCACCGCCTCGCGGTTTTGGAGATGCACGATGAGAGGCCGGCCTTCCGCGAGAATTTGCAGGTCTTCAAAAATCTCTTTGACGGCGACGTCCAAACGAAAACGAGTTTTGTGAATGGGATAGTCGCCGGAATCGGAACGCG
This sequence comes from Candidatus Zhuqueibacterota bacterium, assembly GCA_022616415.1. Classification (GTDB taxonomy): domain Bacteria; phylum Zhuqueibacterota; class Zhuqueibacteria; order Zhuqueibacterales; family Zhuqueibacteraceae; genus Zhuqueibacter. The sequence continues at coordinate 92,242 of JAKEEU010000213.1, forward strand.
CCAGCAACATCAGATTATCGACGATCTGTCCCAACGCAATCACGCGATCCAAAATTCTTTGCAGCCAGGCGCGCGTTTCATCCGCGGCGTTTTCATCTTGATAGGCCAGCTCCAAATCCCCGCGCAGAATGGTCAGCGGCGTGCGCAGCTCGTGCGCGGCATCCTGGGTGAATTGCTGCAAGCGCTTGATGCCTTCTTCCAAACGGGCGATCATACGGTTGAGGGTAGAGACCAGCGCGCCAAACTCATCTTTGCCGGAATAAGCCGGCAGACGCTTGGTGAGATTGGCCAATGAAATGGACTCGGCACTACGAGCGGCGGCAACAACGGGACGCAGCGCCAGCTTGGCCAGGAGCCAGCCGCCGGCGATGGCGAACAACATGGCCAAAGGCACCAGCCATACCAGAATCTGGCCGGCTTCTTCGGCAACCTCATAGATTCTTTCATTTAACATCCCCACTGCAGCCGCGCCCCAGCCGCGTTTGAAAAGGCGCACACGATAATCATCATCGGCAATCACGAGGTTGTAGACGCCGGCGCGCCGCTCCCAAAAATCAGCCGGCAGGAGCTGCTCTATATCTTTCATGCCGCCGCTGAAAAAAACTTTTTCCGCATTGTGCTGAATGGCCATGATAGCGAACTGTTGCTTCAAGCCATAACGCTCCTCCAGGTTTTCGTTCAGGTCCGCAGCCAGCGAATCGTATTCTTCTCCTTGCACCGTCGCGATGTGGAGAAACTCATTCGCGACCAACTTTGTTATCCATTGTTCTTCGTTGCGCAACGTGTCGCGAGTTTCGGTATCGAACTGGCTGTAAAGCTTCAGCGCCACCACGCCGACCACCAGGATCAGCACGGCGGAAAAGGCGAGCGTGAACCAAATGGTGAGACGGCTGCGAATGGTCAACGTCATGCTTCCGGCTCCCTGATGACATAGCCGCTGTTCCGCACCGTATGGATCAGCCGCTGCCTGCCGGCTTGCTCTATTTTCTGCCGCAAGCGCCGAATGTACACTTCGATCAAATTGAAATCGCTGTCGAAATGATAATCCCAGACGTGCTCGGCGATCATGCCTTTGGTGAGCAGCCGGCCTTTGTTGCGCAGGAGATATTCCAAGATCGCGTATTCGCGGCTGGTGAGCTCGAGGTGATTTCCCCCGATGCGCACCTCGTGCGACACGGTATCCATCACGAGATCGCCTGCAGAGAGCAAAGAGGCTTTGTTGTCTGATTGGCGCCGCAAGAGCGCCCGCACCCGCGCCCGCAATTCCGCCACCGCAAACGGCTTTCCCAAATAATCGTCCGCGCCGGCGTCCAAACCGGCCACGCGGTCGGAAACTTCATCGCGCGCGGTAAGCAAGAGAACAGGCGTTGCCAGGCCTTCGCGCCGCAAGGTTTTGAGCACGGCCAGGCCGTTTTTCTTGGGCAACATGAGGTCGAGAATGATGAGATCGTAGGCTTCGGCTAAAGACATTTCTTCGCCTTGTGGCCCATCCTCCGCGACGTCCACCGCGTGCGACTCTTGCAGCAACGCGCGCTGAACCAGGCTTGCCACCTCTTTTTCATCTTCGATGACGAGGATACGCATGTGAGATTCAAAATTGAATTGGTTGTTTATGATCGCATGGAATCAGTCCTATTTAAAATAAGCATTTTTTCTGAAAATAGGCTGAATTTTTTTGCCCCGCGTAATAAAATATGGCAAGCCAGCAACAAAGTTGGCTGGCATTCCTTCTCACGCATATTGTTAACAAAACTTCATTCCGCTCTCCATGATGATGCTGGGTATTAGTAGCAGTTGGGTAGTAATCCCAATTTCTAAGCTTATGGATGGTCTTGTTCAAGGATCCATCCGTTTTTAAAATCCATTTCAATAGGAGGTTGCTATGAAGTTGTTCCATTTGAAACGCTTTCATCATTTTTTCATTATCCTTTGCTTGCTCGCGCTGGCAGCGGCAGGATGCCGGAATGAGAAGGGAAACAAAGACGATAACGCCGGCGAAAGCCCCGCCGAAACACCTAATGGCGCCGGCGAGAATGACAATGCGAATGCCATTATTCTCGTTGACAATAACAGCGGTGAGTATGACCCAGTCGTTGACCCGGCAAATTTCGTGAGCACGATTGATCATCCTTACTTAAGCTTGACCCCGGGGAGGGTTTGGGTTTATGAAGGGAAGAGCGAAGACGGAGAAACGGAAAGGATCGAGATAGAAGTCACGCCAGACACCAAGGCGGTTATGGGAGTGACCACCACCGTGGTGAGAGAGCGGGAATGGGTGAATGGCGATTTAGTCGAAGACACCTTCGATTGGTTTGCTCAGGACAAAGACGGCAACGTGTGGTATTTTGGGGAAGATTCCAAGGAAATCGAGAATGGCGAAGTCGTTGGCACGAAAGGTTCTTGGGAAGCCGGCGTCAACGGGGCCGAGCCGGGGATTATCATGAAAGCCAATCCGCAGGTGGGAGACGCCTACCGCCAGGAATATTTAGAAGGAGAAGCCGAAGATATGGGGCAGGTGCTCGGTCTGAGCGATTCCGTGAGCATCGGTTTGGGAAATTATCAGAATTGCCTCAAAATAAAAGATTGGACGCCTCTCGAGCCGGACTTCGTCGAGCACAAATTTTACAGCAAAGAAGTCGGCAATCTCATATTGGAAAAGAAGGTTGCGGGCGAGTCCGGACAGGTAGAGCTGATTGAGATGAAGACTGAATAAGCGTAAAAATTCAGTGAACCCCGTATTGGCACTGCCATTCTGAATGAAGTGGAAAACAGCGAATTTAAAGGCGGCTTTCCATTTCAGTTTACTAGTACATTGTTACCTTAATTCTTATAGGCCTTTTTACTTGTGGGTCGGTTTCTCTGCAAGCTATCCACCAAGGACAGGGCTGCAAAAATTAAGGTAACAGTGGACTAGTGTGAATCCTTCCAGAAGACGCTTTCATCCACTCTCGTGTCATTCGATCTCAAAGAGATATCCTATGCCATGAACGGTTTTAATGTAATGCGGCTGGTCGGGGTCAGGCTCAATGTGTTTGCGCAGACGGCGAACGTGGGTATCGAGTGTACGGGTCGCCGGATAAACCTTATATCCCCAAATATTCTCCAACAAACGATCTCTCGTCAACAACTCTCCTCGATGTCGAATGAAGTATTCCAGCAGCAGAAATTCGCGGTTGGTTAAATCCTGTCGTTCACCGGCTTTGATGACTTCGTGACGCTTAAAATTGACGACAACTTCGCCAAACTTGAATTCGTCCAGCATCTTCTCTTTGCCGGAAGCCGTTGCGACTTCCTCACGCCGCAGGTGCGCCCGGACACGCGCAATCAATTCGCGAACGCTGAACGGTTTGGTGACATAATCATCTGCGCCGAGCTCCAGGGCGAGGACCGTGTCATTCTCTTCGGATTTGGCCGTCAGCATGATGACGGGTATCGTCATCCCCTCGTCGCGAAGCCGCTTGCAAATCTCCAGGCCGCTCATGCCGGGCAGCTTGAGATCTAAAATTATCAAGTCTGGATCGATCTCTTTGGCCACCTGGTAGCCTTTTTGACCTGACTTTGCGGAACGGATCTCATATCCTTCATTCCGAAGAAGGTTCGCGAGACCCGACATGATAGCATCGTCTTCTTCAATAATGAGTATTCTTTTCATCCAATGACCTCAACCGACTGATCGTTGTAATCATCACCGCCGGTATACAAATTAAGCACTTTTCCTGAAAACAAGCTGAAATTCATGAGATGATACTGGCATAGATAGTGGGTGAAGAATTCCATAGTTATGGGTGAAAATTAACCCACAATATAATTTCAGGCTTGGTAATTATTTTACAAATACTTTACAATGATTTTACAATTAGTTTACAATTAGTTTATAGGCTTGACCCTGGGTGTTTTTTGACCCTCCAAATGCTTCCCGCTTGTGATCATCCCTCATAAGTTATTGAAATTAAAGCTTACATCACGAAGCTTAAAACTGGCCGCATTTTTGCAATATTGTTATGAAATTTTTATCGCTAAGCACCACCGTCCAAGCGGTTTCTTAATGCCAAATCACAGGAGGTCCCAGTGAGCAAGCCATCGCAGCAAGTGGAGATGTGGTGGGGCGAAAAGGAGATGGGAGAAGCAATTTTCGAATATCTCGCGGAGCATCCTCTGGCCTCGGATACGCTGGAAGGGATTGCGGAGTGGTGGATTATGCGTCAAAGGATCCGAGTTGAAGTTACGAAGCTGGCGAAAGTTTTGCGCCTTTTGGCAGAAAGCAGTCTCTTGGAAAAAATCGAGGAAGGCGACAACCCGCCGTATCGTTTGAAAGCCGAGAAACACGGGCCGCCCTCCTGAAGGGATGATTTGGAGTACTTGGTAATCTTGGCAGGTCTGGCCAAACTGTGGCGAAATTTTTTAACCTTTCGGTCGCTGTCGGGCAAGCTTCATTATGGTGAAGCTTCGGTTTTTAAAATTTTTTAAAAAAGACTTGACTAAATTCAGAAAATTTCATATATCTTTCACACGGATTTTACATATTTTTCACGTAGGTTACATATTTTTCACTTTTTCTGATTTCCTTTGGCGCGCAACCCTCCCCCGACTGTGGCTTGGGATGAGGTTCGGGTTTTTGTTTTAAGGGGTTTTGGTTCACGCCTCGTTTTCTTACATCTCATTAATAAAATCTTCAGAGCCAAAAACGCAAATAGAAACAACCGAATTTGCGGCATTTTCGCTTTTTCGGCTTTCTATTAGGGGCAATTTATTTTTGTTTTTGGCAATTCTGAGCGCTTTGGCTGTTCAGGCGTTTTGCTGGAGCTGCGGACTGCTCTGGTTTTCGCGATAGGTCGTTTGGATTTGGCCGCAGTGTATGAATTTAGCCCAATGAGCTCGGAGTGTCCCGCTGAAAGTGGGCGCTGCTAATGCTTTGCACTCCGGTTCAGATCGTTAAATGCATACGCCACGGTAAATTTCAAAAGGTTGCCTTATGTCCTCGCTCCGCATACTCATGTATTCCAACAACAGCCGAGGATTGGGAAACACGGCTCGCACGCTCCATATTGCTGCCTCCCTCTCCAAAGCACTGGAAGATTGTTCCATTCTGGTTCTAACTGACCTTCCTACCGTCGGGCGCTTCCGGTTGGAAGAGCGGGTAGACTATGTCCATCTTCCCGTTCTTGATGCGAATATGCCGGGACTTTCCCAGAGCGGGCTGAATATCGAGCTTGACGGCAAACTGCGCATGCGGCGCAAGATCGCGCAAAGCGCGATTAAAACCTTTCGTCCGGACGTGGTGATGCTCGACGAAAGCTTGTTCAATCATCCGCCAGAGATGCAAAAGATCACTGCATGCATTGCCGAGGAATTGCCGCAAGCGAAAGTCGTCTGGGAATTTTCCGACATCTGGGGTGCGCCGAAGTGGGTAGCGCAGCATTGGGCAAAAAACGGGATTGAGGAAGTGCTCGAGCGCTTTGGCGACGAGATTTTTGTTTTTGGCGCGCGGCACCTATTCGATCTCGCGGCGAATTATCGGCTGCCCGAACGCATTGCCCGCAAGCTCGTTTATACCGGTTACCTGGCGCGCCACGCAGCCTCGTTGCACCGCGTCTCCAAAAGTTTTGCCAAGCTGCACCGCATTCTGCCATTGGTCATGTTGTGTCCGGGAGACGGCGCCGGCGATTTTGCCATGATCGACGTCTACATGCGCTTCCTGGAGAAAAAAGCTGCCGGTCTCGCCGTGCAAAGTTTTATCTTCGCCAGCCCCGCTATGCGATCTTTTGAAAAACACGCGCTCGCCCTTCGCGCCAGAAAAGTGCCGAACGTCGAGTTCCATCGTTTTGGCAAGAACACGCTGCAATACGTGAAGTTTGCGGACCTGGTTATCGGCGACGGCGAATATAATTTGACCAGCGAGCTGTTGTCGCATAAAAAAATGGCTTTGATGGTCCCCCATGCCCAGGAGCAGCCCGACAATTTTGCCCGTGCGCACCTTTTCCAAAAACATGGTTTGGTGAGGGTGGTGCAGGCGGAAGCGTATCATCCCATGACGCTGAGAGAGATGATAACCGAGCTGCTCTTCAACGGCCCGCGGCTCGTGCAAAAAAACCGTTATAAAGAAATCCCGTTTGACGGATTTGCCAATATCGCCGAAAGAATTCGGAACTTAATCGGACTGGCGGCGCCCGCCGTTAGCCAGCCGCTGGAATATAGAAGCGCTTCTTGAACGCCAGAAATGGTTTCGTCATTTTCGATCCCGGCGCGGTGGCGTAGACGCCGGCCGCAGTTGTATTTGTTTGCCGTGTCATTCATCTTCGCACCTGACCACCTATGACGCACGGAGCAGTTGCAAAAATTTTGATTTATTCCCAGGACGGCTTCGGCTTGGGACACCTGCGGCGCAATCTCAATATCTGCACCCAGATTAAAAAGCTGCACCCGCGGGCTTCGTGCCTCATCATCGCGGATTCTCCGGTTGCCCCCTTCTTCAAGCTGCCGCCCAATTGCGACTTCATCAAAATTCCGACCATCGTCAAGGTTGACACCGGCATTTGGCGGCCGGATCGTTTGTCCATGGGTTATCGCGAGCTGTTAGCGATTCGTTCGGACATGATCCGGAACATAGCCGTCAGCTTTCAGCCCGATGTCTTTTTGGTGGACCACATGCCGCACGGCGCCTTGGGCGAGCTGGCAGAACCCTTGCAGGTTTTGAAAACGCAAAGCCCCCACACCAAAATCGTCTTGGGCATTCGGGATATTTTGGGCGCGCCGGAAGTGATTCACCGGCAGTGGGAAAAAGAGGGCGCCTTTGCCGCTGTCGCAGAATTTTACGACGCTGTTCTGATTTATGGCTGCGCTGATGTTTTCGACGCGATTGTCGAGTATGATTTTCCCCGGCTTTTAATCGACAAGATTCAGTATTGCGGTTACGTCTGCCGGCATCATGCCGCGCCGGCTCCTCCTGCCACCAACGGCCACGATCACAACGGCGAAAAATTCATTTTGGTCACCGGCGGCGGCGGCGCCGATGCCTCCTATTTTATGGATCAATTTATTGAAGCGGCTCGCCGTCTGCCTTTGCGTTTTCGCGCGCTCATCACCACCGGCCCGTTCATGCACAAAGAGCAGCGCGAGCTGCTGCGCCACAAAACGCGAGACCTCCCCATCGTCGTGAGCCAGGCGGGAGAAGACAGCATTCGCTATTTGCAGCGCGCCGATCTCGTCATCTCGATGGCAGGATACAACACGGTTAGCGAAATTTTGCGCTTTCGCAAAAATGCCATCGTCGTGCCCCGCGCCGGCCCGAGCGCCGAGCAGAGCATGCGCACGCGCATCATGTCCAAGCGCGGCCTGTTCAGCACGATTCATCCGACCAACTTGACCGCGGAAAATTTGTCCGAATTGATCGCGCAAAGGCTTGGCAACAGCCATCATATTCACGAGGCCATGATCCCCAATTTGAACGGCGCCGCGAAAGTGGCCTCGGTCATACTGGGCGCGTGATCGCCTTCGGCAATCTATTTGTTTCAAAAAGATTGCTACACTATACACTTGCTGCGGATCGAAATATGAGTCATTGCGAGTCCCGCGTTTTCCAGCGGGATGAAGCAATCTCATGGTTTTCAAAAGATTGCTTCGCTGAGAAACGCCCGCAATGACATTTACAAAATCTCATTTAATGATTATAAGAAACACTGGCAATGACACATCAACCCGAAATGTGTGTTACGCGCTAATTTTTGATTTTGTGCGAATCATAAATCTCCAGGAACTACAACATGACCGTGGCAACGAGGCCTTACGCGCGTGAGCGCGATGATGCATTGCACGCCATCGAAATCGCGTTGGATAAGGATCGGATGCAGCCCGTTTTTGCTGCCAAGATGAAGCAACGCTTTGGCAAGAACCTGCAGGTCAGCAATCTTCACCTTGAAGTCATCCAGCGCCATACTTATCGGTGCGTGCTGCGTTACCAGATTAATGCCTTTGATCCGGATCGGGCTAAAGAAGTGCAATGGCGCGTAATCGGCAAAGTGCTCAAACCCGATCTCGGAGAAATGCTGTTCGATAATATGCGGCAACTCTGGATGAACGGTTTCTCGCGAACCGCCGCGGACGGCATTAGCATGCCGGAGCCGCTGGAGTTTTCGCCGCGCTTGTGTATGCTCTTGCAGGAAGAAGTGCCGGGGCTGTCCGCCAAGGTGCTGTTGAAACGATCGGCGCAAAAAGAACACTTTCGGCAGGTGGCCCGCACCCTGGCCAAATTGCACAAATGCCCGATCGTTCCCAGCCGGATATTCAAAGTGAGAGAGCATCTGTTGCGATGCCATCCGTCGCATGAGTTTCTTTCGCTGGCCTGTCCGGAGCTGGCCTCGCCAATCGATTACATCGTCAAGCAGGCTTGTGAGATCGAAGCGGCGTTGGGTGACATTAAGTTGACACCGGTACACGCCGATTTTCATCTCGGCCAGGTTCACTTGGAAAACGGCCGTGCCTGGCTCATAGATTTCGATGTGCTAAGTTACGGCGATCCCGCGACCGATCTGGGGAATTTGCTGGTGTTCTTGAAAAGCAAGGCCGAGACGAATTTTGAGATTGACGGACTCATCCAGGTGTTTTTTGAAGAATATTTTTCCTTGATGGATCGGAAAATCGCGGCGAGAATTCCGCTTTACGAAGGTTTGAGCTATCTCCGCCGCGCCTGCAAGGCTTTGCGCTTGCAAGAGGACGGATGGCGGGAAAAAGCCGGGCAGATGGTGAAACAGAGCGTTGCCGCCATTGAGAGCATGGCGTCGCGCTTCCGGCTGGCAGATCGCCGGCGCTCTGTGAGCGCTGACGCGGTGGCGGAGTTGATCAACGGTAATGTTCGGGACGAGGTTCGAAGATGAGTTTGTTCAGCAATCTCTCAAAATTGCGCCGGATGGATGGAAAGGATGAGCGCGAAAAGCTCAATTTCAAAGGGCTGGTCAGGATTTATAAGGTATTCGGCCGCCATTACAAAAAATACTGGAAAATCCTGACGGTGGCTTATTTGTGCTTGTTTGGCACCATCGGCGTGATGGTGCTGACACCGTGGCCGCTCAAGCTGATCTTGGATCACCTGATTCTGAAGCAACCGCTGCCGGAATTCTTTTCCTTTCTGAATCCGCTCTACACCGGCAACCCCAAGCTGCTGCTGCTGCTCGCGCTGTCCATCATCGTCATCGCGTTTCTGGAAGCGACGTTTTCGTACTTCAACAAATTTTGGGTTTCCGCCACCGGCGACCGCATTAATGCGGATATCCGCGAGTGGGTCTTCTCGCACCTGCAGCGGCTGTCGTTGTCTTTTCACGAATCGATGCAATCCGGCAATTTGATTTATCTCTTGATCGCCGACGTGAAAGAGATGAAAAAGGTGCTGGTCGATTTTCCGCAGGATTTGACCAACCGCGTGGTGAGTTTTGCGGTTTATGCCGGCTTGATGCTGGCGTTGGATTGGCGCCTTGGCCTCATCGGGCTGTGCACGATGCCGTTGATTTATTTTTTTACCAAATATTTCGGCGGCGGCATGAGAATGGCCATCACCAAAAAACGCAAGCAGGAAGGCAAGGTCGCTTCCATCATTGCCGAAAACGTCACCGCCATGGCGTTGGTGCAGGCTTACGGCCGCGAAGAAACGGAACGCGCCCGCTTCACGCTCGGCAATCAGGAAAGCTTGCAGGCGCAGCTTCGCGCCCTGAGTTTGAGCCGGACGTTCGCCCGCATCGTCGAATTTTTGGTGGCCTTGAGCGCCGCCGGCGTGCTCTACTTCGGCGGCCTCTATGCGCTCGGCGGCCACATCCTGCCGGGAACGTTGGTCGTGTTCATGGCTTACATGCGCGACATCTACGGCATCTTTGAGAAGTTCAGCGAGCTTTTTCTCGGCATGGCGAAGTCGCAAGTTTCCGGCGAGCGCTTGCTCGAGCTGGTCGAAAACGACATGGTCGTGCAGGATGATCCGGACGCCGTGCCGGCGCCGGCGTTTCACGGTCGCATTGAATTTAAGAACGTCAGCTTTGCTTATAAAAAAGGCCGCGAGGTTTTAAAGAATCTGAATTTCACCGTCGAACCGGGCGAAACCGTGGCCCTGGTCGGCCACAGCGGCGCAGGAAAATCCACACTCATCAGCTTGCTGTTGCGTTTTTATGATCCGCAGCAAGGGCAAATTTTGATCGACGGCCACGATCTTCGCAAGTTCACGCTCAAATCCTTGCGCGATCAGATGACGATCGTTTTGCAGGACGCGAAGCTGTTTCGCCAAACCGTGCGCGAGAACATTGCCTTCGGCAAAGCCGGCGCGACCGAAGATGAAATCATCGAGGCGGCGATGCTGGCCAAGGCGCACGATTTCATCATGCGCATGCCGGCAGGCTATGACACCATGATGTACGAAGGCGGCGACAATCTCTCCGGCGGCCAGAAACAGCGCATCAACATCGCCCGCGCCATTATCCGCAACACGCCGCTGATGGTTCTCGACGAGCCGGTGACGGGTTTGGATGCGCGAGCCGAAGCGCAAATCAACGCGGCGATCCACCGGCTCACACGCGGCAAGACGACGTTCATCAGCGCCCATAAATTTTCCACCATCGCCGCCGCCGAAAAAATTTTGTTGCTGGAAGACGGCCAGGTGGCCCATTACGGCGCGCACGAGCAGCTCCTGCGCGAAAGCCCGCAATATCGCGAGCTGTATGAATTGCAGTTCGGCCGGCAACAAGAACCGGCGGCAATCGAGGCTGTTTCCAACGGAAAGAACGGACAAATCGAGCCGCAGAATGTGGCATTGCAACCGGCGTAGTTTTTTAAAAATAACTTTTGATGCGCATTAAAGGTCAGTAGAAGGTTGTCATTGCGAGCGTTTTTCAGCGAAGCAATCTTTTGTAACAAGAGATTGCTTCGGCAAAAAGCGCCTCGCAATGACATCCGGGCAAGAACACCGAGGCTTATTGATGAGCAGTAAGGAGCAATCCAAAACTTCCCAATCGAAGAAAGAGCGCAAGCGCGTCAGCTTTCGCACGCTCGTCCGCTTGTATAAAGTATTCGGACGCCATTACAAAAAGCACTGGAAGCTTTTTGCCAAAGTGTATTCCGGCTTGCTGCTCACTATTCTCATGGCGCTGCTCATTCCGTGGCCGCTGAAGCTCATTCTGGATTACGTCATTCTGAAAAATCCGCTGCCGGAACAGGCGGCTATTTTCACGTCATGGCTCGGCACGGATCCAATCGTTCTGCTCGCGGCGTTGGCGCTGGCGTTTTTACTGCTGCGGATTTTTGAGAGCCTCGCCAACTCGGTACACAAAGTCGGGTTGCTCAGTGCCGGCGAGAAGATCGCCACTGACATTCGCGAGCGCGTCTTCATTCATTTGCAAAGGCTGTCGTTGTCTTTCCAAGAATCGGCGCGCTCGGGCGACCTGATTTATCGGTTGACCTCGGACATTGATGACGCGAAAACGATCCTCGTGCAGTTGCCGGATAATTTTATTTATCGCGTCGTCATGATCGTCAGCCACATGGGCTTGGTGCTGGTACTGGAATGGCGGCTGGCGCTGCTCGCGTTCGGCGTCATCCCGATTCTGTATTTTATCAATCGCCGCATGGGCAGCGATGTGAAAGAGGCCACGGCGAAAAAACGAAATAAAGAAACCGAAGTCAGCTCGATCATTGCGGAAAACGTCACGGCGATGGCGCTGGTGCAAGCGTATGGCCGCGAAGATTTGCAGCAGGCCCGTTTTGCCTCCGAGAATCGCGAAAGCCTGCACTCGGAAATTGAAGCGCGGCGGCTCGCCAAGCTGTTCAAGCGCATCAGCGACAATCTGGCCGCCATCGGCACGTGCGCGGTCGTCGGTTACGGCGGCCTGCTGGCGTTGGACGGATTGCTCTTGCCGGGCACGCTCGTCCTGTTTGTCGCGTATCTGCGGAATCTTTATCGTCCGATCGACAAATTCGCCGAGATGATGCTCGACGTCGCGAAAGCGCAGGTTGCCGGCGAGCGGCTGTTGGATTTGGTCGAATGCGACATGGTGATGCAAGATGCGCCAAACGCCACGCCGGCGCCGCCGTTCAAAGGCCGCGTCGAATTTCGCGAGGTGAGTTTTGGCTATCATCCGGGCGCCGAGGTTTTAAAAAATCTCAGCTTCGCAGCCGCGCCGGGAGAGACTGTTGCCCTCGTCGGCCACAGCGGCGCCGGCAAATCGACTCTCATTAGTATGCTCTTGCGTTTCTACGATCCGCAAAAAGGGCAAATTCTGATCGATGGCCACGATCTGCGTGACATCACCCTCAAATCGTTGCGCGATCAGGTAACCATCTTGATGCAGGATGCCAAGCTGTTCAACAAAACCGTTCGCGAAAATATCGGCTTCGGCAAAGTCGATGCAACCGAGGAGGAAATCATCCGCGCCGCCAAGCTGGCGCACGCGCATGATTTCATCGTGCAAATGCCGGAAGGTTATGACATCGTGATCGAGGAAGGCGGCGAGAATCTGTCCGGCGGCCAAAAGCAGCGCCTCAACATCGCGCGCGCCATCATCCGCAATACTCCCATTTTGATTTTGGACGAGCCGGCCTCCGCGTTGGACGCGAAAGCCGAGGCCAATATCCACGAAGCTCTGGATGAGCTAACGCATCGGAAAACGACTTTCATTATCGCGCACAAATTTTCCACCATCGCGAATGCGGATAAAATTTTGGTGCTGGAAGCGGGCAAGCTCGCCGCGTATGGCACACACGAAGAATTGCTGCGCACCAATCGAGAATACCGCGAACTTTACGAGCTGCAGCAACGGCCGCCGCTGGAATCGACAAGTGCTGCTATCATCGGCGAGAGCAAAACCGCGGTTTTGCACGTGGAACAGGCTGTTGTGGCGAGCTAGTCTCTGCGCTTCATGAAGACAAGCTTTGAGCAAAAAATTTAGTGAATTGAAGTCCTGCAAAGGACGAGTGAGGCGAGCCCACCAATTCATTGGTGGGAATAGGAAGACATCACAATTTTGAGTCCCGAAAGGGACGAGTGAATGCTCGCTGTGAATTTCAATCGTCCCTTGCGGGACTTTGAAATGAGATGCCCCTTTTTCCACGCAATGAATTGCGTGGCTATTATCGTCCGTCCCTTCGGGACGAGCTTTTCTGCAATCGGCTAAAATTGTACAAGAAAAGCCGTTCGCAAAAATGCAGAGCTGTAACGAAATCGTTCTTCACCTTAAGCAACTTGAGCACGCGCAACTTTGGACATGGAGATGATCATGCTTGCACCTTCGTACAACAACCGGCTGGGTTTGTTCGACGACCCTAAACTCCCACACGTTGCCACCGTCATGGATGTCAACGCGATGCCGGGGCAATTCACGCGGTATTTGCACGACTCGGGCGTCGATCCGCAATGGGAAGTGACGAAATGCACCATTGAAAAAGTCTACTATCGGCCGGGCAAGCATTGCGGCGTGCTCTATCGTTTGGCGCTCCGTCACGCTTCTGGAACCGAAACCGACGAATGGATTTATGGCCGCACCGTGCCCGCGGGCACTGAAAAGGAGCGCTTTGAAAAAGCGCTGGCCGGACTTAAGCCGATTCCATCGGCGCATGAGTTTTTGCGGGCCTTGCCGCCCATCAGTTTTTGGCGCGATTTGAACATGATCCTCTGGATTTTCCCGCAGGATCCTGATTTGGAAACTTTGCCGCAATCCGTGGATCCGGCTTTTGTCCGCCAACAGGTTGAAGCCAACCTCAACGCGTTCGGCGTGTCCGTCAATGGCTCTGCGGCGGGTGTGGAAAAATGGCGTTGCGCCGATTTTTATTACGACCGCATCAAATTCATGCCGAGCAAACGCTGTGTCTTGCGCTACCACGTCAATTTGATCGATCCGTACGGCAAAGCGCATGAAAAAATTTTTTACTGCAAAATTTATGATGACGGGGACAGCCGCTATCATTTCGACATGCTCAAATCGGCCTACGAGCAAATGACGGTGAAGAGCGCGGCCGTCAACATTCCCCGCCCGCTTCTGCACTTTGACGGCTTGCACACGTTCTGGCAGGAAGAGTGGCCGGGAAGCGCGCTGCTCGACGTCATTGACCAGTATGATTGGCAGGACATTTTCACGAGAGTCGCGCAGGTAGTGGCCGCTTTTCATCGCAGCCCCGCCAATGGCTTTGATCCCGCTCCCGATTTGAACGTGGTTTTGGAGAAAGCGAATGAAGACGGGGCGAAGCTGCTCAGATTGTGGCCACAGCAGCAGCCTTTGGTGAGCCGCGTGCTCGAGCTTTTGCACGCCACTAAAAAAGTTTTTGATGAACAGGAAATGCCGGCCGTGCCGATTCACGGCGCTTGCCGGATCGAACAAATGCTGGCGCGCGGCAACGTTTTGGCGCTGGTGGATTTCGACGCCGTGACGCTGGGCGATCCGATTCACGACGTCGCCGAGCTGATCGCGTCGCTGCAATATATGGGATTGACACGCGGCCTCTCCAGCGAGCGCATCGCCGTCGCTGCCGAAACGTTTTATCGCAGCTACGCCGGGCAAGTGCCATGGGCGTGCGATCGCCGCCGCATCGGCTGGTACGCGCTGGCTTTTTTGATGACCAAATTTTATTCCTCCACCAAAAATCTCGAGCGCCGCGCCTTGCAGCAACTCGATACAGCCGGCAAAGCGATTTGCGAAGATTGGCTCAAAACTGTTGGCACGGTGTAGGCCGCAACAACCATTGGTCTACAACACGAACGAAAAATTCTTATGACAAACGGCACCATTCATGACCATACGTTGCCGCAGTTGGAGCAGGCGACCGATGCCAAGATCATGGCTGCGGCATTCGAAGAGTTTTTTAGCGGCCAGTATCCCAGCCGCGGGTTGAAAGTAAACGACTGCCAAATCAGCCGGCTGCAGCACAAGCCGGGCAAAGAGTGCAACATCACCTATCGCTTGTCCGGCCACGATCGTGACCGCCGGCCGTACGATCAATGGATTTTCGCTAAGATGTCGGCAAACGGCGAAAATCACAAGCCGGCGCCGAACGGCCAGCCGCTGCAATGGCCGGGCTGTGATTTTTGGAAGCCCGTCAGCGCTTGGCAGGAAATGAATATGGTGTTGCACGCTTTTCCTTACGATGTCAAGATGCCGTACCTCGGCCAGCTTTTGGAGCCGGAGTTTGTCAGGCGAGAGATTGAGGCGCGGTTGCCCAGCTTTGGATTGTCGAACGGTTGGACGTGCCGGGAGGTGACTTGCCACAAAGTCAAATACATGCCGACGCGGCGTTGTGTTCTGCGCTACGATCTCGTTGTGGCCGACGCCGCGAACAATCAACGGCAGTTCGTTTTTTACAGCAAAACTTACAACAGCGCGAACAGCCGCTATGTTTACGATGTGCTGCGCACCGTTTGCGCGAGTCCGGCGTGCAGCAATGGCAGGCTGAATATTCCGGCGCCGATAGCCAATCTCGACGGCACGAACACGCTTTGGCAACATGCTTGGGAAGGAACGAAGTTCGGTTCCGTCATGCGCGAGCGCGGCTGGGCTGATCTCCCGCAATCCGGTTTCATGCCCAAGATCGCGGCGATGTTGGCGGCTTTGCACCAAGTTGAAATTCCGCATTTGCATCTCACCGACGGCCCCGCGCCGGCGAAGGCGATTGAGAACGCTTATGGCGATGCGGACAACATTACGCAGTTCCTTCCGGAAAAACAAACGGTTTTGGCGGCGGCAGCAAAAACTTTGGCGGACTTGGCGCCCGAGGCCGCCGCTCATTCGACGCGCGCGACGATTCACGGCTCATTCAAAGTTGCGCAGCTTTTGTGCCGTGAGCACGAGCTGGCCCTGGTGGATTTCGATTCGATTTCCCGCGGCGATCCGCTTTATGATGTCGCTGAATTTTTTGCTTCCATTCTTTATTTGATCGTTAGCGACGGCATTCCGGCGGCACCGATGATTGCGAGCGTCGAAAGCTTTTGGTCTGATTATCAACAGCGGGTCTCTTGGCATTGTGATCGCCGGCGCTTGGCTTGGTATCTGGTCGCTTTTCTTTTGGGCAAAATGCACTCTTCGCTTAAACGGTTTGAAACGAAAGCCATTGAGAACATACCGCTGGCTTTTGATTTGATTGAAGAGTGGCTTGAGGTAGTAAGACGCAAGGCGTAAAACGAATTCCGTAAACGAGAAAGCCCAAAAAGAGTGAATTGCTCACGGAAGTGGAACAGCGCACGGAATTTTTATTTTTAAGTCACTCAATGCGGACAAGCCACGACCAAAAAGATCGCTCACGGAATGGAACTCGCACGGAAGAAATTTTCATGAATTCATTTCCGTGAGAGTTCGATTCCGTGAGCCAGATTTCTTTTTTTTGCAAAGATATCGCTTGTAACAGACTACGCCAGATTTTCAGACAAGCTGAAAACTGGGCCCTTCGGGCAGCCATGAAAAAAACAAAATTTTCCCAACGGATAGATGAACCCAACGGATAAGGCTTTTACAGTTGGGTTCATCTATCCGTTGGGCAC
>JAKEEU010000214.1 GCA_022616415.1 Candidatus Zhuqueibacterota bacterium
GAAAGCACGATCAACGTGCTCTTGAAGCCGCGAAATTCCAACACCAACGTTGCCAGCACGCCGAAGACCGCGATCAGAATCGCCGTGCCCAATCCGCCAAAGCTTTCCTGCCGGCTTTCGATCTCACCCGCTGGAATATAATGATAGCCTTCCGGAAATTTGAAGGTCTCGAGCTGCGCGAGAATCGCTTTGGTGACGCGATCGGTGTTGAAGCCGGTTTTCACATACGAGGTCACCGCCACTGCGCGCTCTTTGTTGTAGTGATTGATGCGCGTCGGCTACGAGTCAGAGGCCTCATTCAGCAAAGGGTTCAAACAAGAGATGGAAGTTGCGCCTGACACATATTGCAGGAGGACTGTTGGTATAATGATCGAGTAAAGTTCTATGGGGTGGGAGCTTGCTTTTTAGAAAAAATTTTGCTAATTTTATCATGACTAAAATGTGAAATTGAAAAAACAATCCGTGAGCTTGGAAAATGCCGATGATTCAAACAAACCCTGCCGACACAGAAATCGAGGCGCTGGTACGAACCGGTCTCTATCAAAACCGTGACGAAGTTATTTCTGACGCCATTCGCAATCTCCTGCTGAACAACAAGAATTTGAGGTTGGAGCTCGCTATCGAATTGTTCAAAGCCGATGAGGTCTCGCTTGGCCGTGCCGCTGAGATTGCCGGCACCGACCGCTGGGAATTTCAAGATATTCTGCACCAGCGCCGCATTCCCATCATTATAGAAGCCGAATCCGCTGAAGCAATGGATCGAGATGTCGCACGCTTTTTTGGCAAAGAGCAATGATCATCGCTGACACCAGCATCCTCTCGACATTCGCACGGATTCAGCGGTTGGATTTGCTGTTTGCCGTTGCGGAAACCGGAATTATTCACCTTCCACCCGCTGTCCAAAATGAAATCAAGATCGGCGTGCAAAAAGGCTTGAATTTCTTGCAGCCGGTTATTGATACTTTAACGGCTGTAACACAGTTTCAGTCGGTTGATCTTGCTGCTGAGGAAAAGCACATGATTCCTGCCCTGCCGAAAGCATTAAATGCCGGTGAAAAAGAGGGGATCGCCATTTGCCTTAACCGCGCGGGCAATAAATTTCTTACCAACGACAAGCGCGCTCAAAATTTTTGTATCGCCAACAATGTTTTATCTTTTGACCTGAAGCGCATTCTGCGCCAACTCTGGAAAGCCGGCCACTGTACCAAAGAAGAAGTCCGGAAATTGATGGATGACATAGAAAAAAGCGAGCCTGGTATGGTAATTAAGGGCAAGGATGAAATTCTTCGTTAGGATATGCTTTTCAATAAAACCTACCACATTTTTCCCTCTTTATCTTGCCTCTAATGGCGTTGTTTTTTCAAACAAGCAACACGAGCAAAACCGACGAGTAAAAATTTCGCTCACAGTAGTGTCCCGCCTTGCGGGATCACGGAAAATTTTTTTGAGATTAAATTCTGTGAGAGTTCTGATTCTGTGAGCCAGTAAAAAGCTTGCTTTTTTTATACAGCCGGCTTCACTTCCGGCGGCAGCAGCTTGTACATCACCGGCGTCACCAAGCGCGCCAAGACGGTCGAGCTGATGAGGCCACCAATGATGACCCACGCCAGTGGCGAGTACAGAGCGGAGCCGCTGAGCGCAATCGGCAACAAGCCGCCAATCGCCGTCATCGTCGTCAATAGCACCGGCACGAAACGGATCTCGCCGGCTTTTTGCACCGCTTCGTCGATGCTCACGCCTTGCTCGCGCAGTTGGTTGGTGAAATCCACCAACAAGATCGA
>JAKEEU010000215.1 GCA_022616415.1 Candidatus Zhuqueibacterota bacterium
GCAATTGCCGGGCAAAGAAGCGCACGAGTTGAATCGCATCGCCGGAAAGCTGCGCCCATACTTGCTGGTACGCGTCATGCAAATTGGATTGCAGAATCGCTTCCTGATCGCAGAGCAACGACGGAGTTTGCAGAGTAATAATCCATACACCGTCACGCGCCTTATTTTGTGAAACGTGGTTGGCTGGAGTAACTGTTGATTGCACCTCAACCGTGACATGGGTTTTGGTCTTGCCAACAGCGCGTAAGCCACTAGCGAGCAGGTCGCGCAATTGCGCTTCGACTTTTGCTCTGTCAGCTTGCGGTACCGCGCCCAAATCAATCTGACAAACCCAATCAGCTTTATGCGGCACGACTTTGTCATAAGCGAAAAGCTGCTCATCTTTGGCCTTGCGGCGGCTGGAATCAATAGCGGTGCGAACACGTAACTCTCGCTCAGGTTCGGCCCAGCCAAAGTCTTGTTGCACATCACTATCGGATTTCCAGTCAACGGCAAATTCGGGCGCAACCAGTTCATTGTCGTCATTGTTTAGCAATACCGGGCCAGCGGATTGCGCTACGTCATAAACTTTCTTGCCCGCTTTTACGAGTGACAAAGGCGCGGTGACCGGGCGAGTTGATTGGCTTTTGAGAGCGGGGAACGCATGTGTGAAACGAACCTTATCAAAGTGACGACAGAGTTCGGCGCGTGTGGAATCGGTATCTGCTTCAATCGCGCCATTCGGCGATTTCCCCAACAATGCCAGCCACGTACTGGCAAGGCTGCCTTTGATCGCTGCCCCTGAAATAATGGCATCAGATTCAAAAAGGTTGGGGTCAATGCGGCGACGCGCCAGGCAAAACGGTGCTTTGGGAGAGAGCTTTAAGGACAAGACGCTCACGCCTGTTGCGCTGACGGCCTTTGCGGTTGCTGTTGTCTGCTGTGGCGCACCGACTTTGACATCCAGTAACCGCCCAAAGCCAACCGAGCGTTCTGCGCCCAAACTGGTAATCCAACGCAACCCAATTTCAACTTCACGCTTGATTTTATCTGCTGCGCCTATGTCCGTTGCACTAAAGCGAATCGCACCGGAAAACGTGACGGATTCGCCAACCTGATAGGGCGCGTCAAGCACTTGATAGAACCCTTTTTTGACTGCGCCCTGCTCTGCATCAATGCCGATGCGATAACGCACCTCGTCCTTGTTCTGGCTCTTGCTGGTGAAATCATCGAAATACAACGCGCCACGCATCGGATCATAC
>JAKEEU010000216.1 GCA_022616415.1 Candidatus Zhuqueibacterota bacterium
TCCATAACAATATATGGAAGCGGGACGGGGTGGGCGGCTCTCGCTACGAAGCTACTCTGTGCTATAACAGTGCCCCACAAGGGGGCAGGACTACGAGACCCTTCAATTTTGTTTTTACGAAACGTTCAAAACAAAAGCATGTTGTTCTTTGGTTTCATCCAGCGCGAACAGATTTTCCAAGTTGGACGTAAAAACGTTCGGCACCAGCGAATAAAAAATGGTTTGGCCGTCGCGACGAGTTTTCACCAAATTCTTGTCCTTGAGCTTGCGCAAATGCTGTGAGACCGCAGAATCGGTCAATTCCAGCACTTCGGCCAGATCACACACGCACATCTCGTGATGGGCATGCAAAAGGTACAAGATTTTCAGGCGCTGGCTGTTGCCGGCTACCGCCAGCAAATCGGCCAAAGTCTCCAAGCCTTTGTGGTTGGCCAGATTGCGCTTGATGAGCGCAAATTCGGCTTTGGAGAAATTCGGGCCGATGCAGAGTTTGCCTTCAACGTAGATTTTTTTCATGGCGCCTCTGTTATTATTTTAGCAATTGCTTAAATACTTCAACAGTGATACAAAATAAAAAATTCCCAGTCAAGCCTGGTTTGATGAAATTTTGCAAGGAGTTTCTCGGAAGCCTTGATCTGTCGATGGAGTTTTTGCACCGGGACGAGTTGAAGGCGCGCTATGAGATGGAAGGTGTATCACTGCCGGCGATTTTTGCGAAGCGGGGCAAAAAATTGAGTGTGCTGATTGATGCCGGTGCGATCAATTCGTGCGGGACTGTGGAGGATTTGCAGCAGCTTATTCTGAACGAGCTTGCCCAATCGAAATAGCCTTAAAAAGCTTTATTTTAGCGCGAGCTCATCTTCAGGCGATTGAATTATTTAGGTCATTGTCAAAGGTATTGGGCTTTTTCGGAATGATCAGGTGAAAAAGAAGGAGTACGGCCTCCTTCTTTTTCATCGCTGATGCTGCCGCACAACTGGGCCATTAGGCGGCGTGCAATTTTTCGAGGCCGGTTATGCCTTCGGAATAAATACCCTCCAGCATGGCGATCATTTCAGCCGCATGCGCTTCTTCCACCTCGAACGTGGCCGACCAATCCACCTGGGATTCATTGCCGTTGTCGCCGGCAATGACCTGCATGGTGCCCAACAGGTTCTTTATCGGCATCGGCGGTTCCGCGATGGAGTATTGGAAAATTCTTTTTTCGTGGTCGACGGCCTCGATGCGCTCATAGAGCGTGGCGCCATCGGCGGTGGTACAAACCCGCTTTGCGCCGGCGCCGGTTCCTTCAAATCTACAGGTTTTAATCATTGCAAGCCACTTGTCAACCCCGCCGATCGCACTAATCGTTTGCCATACGGCGTTTGCCGGCGCGCTGATTTTCTTGCTGACTTTGATTGATGCACTTTTCATGATCCATTCCTTTCAATAAAATTGTGTTCGATCTGTTAACGGGCGCCTTCCTCAAAGCTCACACGGTTATGATTGACCACCAGTCGCGACAGAGCCTCGTCGCGCGCGGGCAGCAATTTTTGCAGGTCCGCATCTTTAATGAACTTCTGGAATGCTTCCGGGCTTGGCCACTGGTTCAAGCCAATAATCTGCGGGTCGAGATCGCCGCGATAAACATTGACCGGAACGAAACCCGCGAGCCGGCGGACACCATATTTTTTGGCGATGGGAAATGCCTGGCCATAATACTGGCTCAATTGCTCCTGCTTGCCTGGTTTGATCCACATAGCCGAGAACTCAACCAGGTCGCCGTCTTTCAGGGTGACGGTGGCTGGTTGCTGCACTTGGGCATGAGTCACGACCAGCCTTTCGAGCGCCTCATCGCGCTGCGGGATCAGCTTTTTCTCCTGCGGATCGTTGATGAATTTGTTGAACACCTCGAGGCTCGGCCACTCGTTCACGAAAAATATCACCGGCCTGAAATCCCCGGCATAAGAGCTTTCCGGAGTAAAATTGATTACCGGCCGGACTCCGTACTTCATGGCAATTGGAAACGCCTGGTTGAAATATTCACTCAATTGTTTTTCCTTGCCCGACTTAACCCAGAGCGCGGCAAACTCGTAGATCTTGTCCTGCTTGAACTCGATCATTTTTCCGTCCGGCGTTTTCTCCTTCGAGGCCGGAGAAGAGTCGGCCATTTTCGCATGGGAGCTCTTTTCGTGCTTCGCGCCGGTTTTCGTTTGCGCCGAAAGGTTCGGGAGAAAAACAAACGACGGTGCGAATACGGCCAGCGCAGTGAAAATGAATTTGTGTTTGTGCATAACGGACTCCTTTGATGGTTTAAGTTGAAAGTTGAGCGTTCATCTATCTGAAGCCAAGGTTTATGGCAGGTCAATGCATTTCGACTTGAAACATATAAAGCCGATTTGTTGACATTTGAATCTCCTCGGGTTAATTTATAGTTGAGTGATCATCTACTTAAACGCATGACGACTCCACTTTATTCCAGAAAATCTTGGCTGACCAGATCAAGCGCCGGCCAGCTTCAAGGCGTGGGGCGTCAATTGCCTAATGATCTCCGCGTCATTTTGCGCCCTGGCCAGCAGCAAGACGCCTTCATAAAAAGCCACGAGCGCCCGCGCGCGGGCTGGGATTTCTTTCGTTTTTATGCCGAGTTTTCCGGCAGCCGCGGCTTGTTTCAAGGCTTTCTCAAAATACGCCCGAATGCCGGCAAGGATTTCTGCAAGCTTGGCCCGCAGCGCCTCATCCTCTTCGCCCAGCTCGCCCACGAAACTGCCAAAGGCGCACCCCAGGACGCGCTGTTTCTTCCTCTGCCGCGCGGCGTGGAATGCATAAACCGCCTGAAAGAGCCTAGTTATCCGCTCCAGCGGCGGAATTTCGTCTGCAAACGAGGGATTGAGCAGAATTTGTCGGGCCTCCTGCCAATGATGCTCCAGCGCGGCCAGCGCCAAATTCTCTTTGGAGGGAAAAAAGTAATAGAAACTTCCCGGCTTGACGCCGGCTTTTTTGCAAATCTCACTGACCCCGACGGCGCGATAGCTCTCCTCCCAGATCAATTGCAGCGCGGTTTCGATCAGGCGGTCTTTCGCATCACTTACTCGTCCCATGGACATTCAAGGATCGTTTGGCGTTAAGAAATCAAAAGCTTATTAGTTGAGTGATCATCTATAATGTAAGCAAAAAAGGCTTGCCACGCAAGACAATTTTTTATTTTGGGATTTCAGATTTCGCGGGCGAATTTCTGACGCAAATCGCCGGCGCATTCGGATCCCGAGGCCAAAACGAGCCGTTGCAAAAAACTTGCACGCCGCGGGAAGAAATCAACGCCGAAATGCGTCATTCTTAGGTAATATGAACCGCCCTCATCAATTCATCTCTCGCATGGATGCTGAACAGCGGGACGCGAGCGCCAAGCCCTCTTTCGAGCAGCTCCTGCTGCGGCATCTGGACAGCCTGTACGGACTGGCTTTTCGCCTGACTAAAAACCGCGAGCAAGCCAAGGATCTCTTGCAGGAGGCCTGTCTGAAGGCATTGGAGAATTTTCAGCAATTGCGAGAATTTGACAAAGCCAAGACCTGGCTCTTCCGCATTCTGCATCGCGTTTTCCTCAGCCGCTATCGCCGGCGCCGCCATGAGCTGCCGCTGGTCGATATCGAGCTGGATGAATCGCTGCTGGCGGATGCCGGCGATCCCTTCGAAATCCGCGTTTTTGAAAATTTTTTGGATGACGAGGTGCAGGCCGCGTTCGACGCGCTGCCGGTTGAATTCCGCGAAGTCATCGTTCTCGCTGATATCGAGGAATTGTCCTATCGCGAGATTGCGGAGATTTTGAATATTCCGATGGGCACGGTAGCGTCGCGGCTGTATCGCGGGCACAGCTTGCTGGGCGAAAGGTTAAAGGAGTATGCCAGACAACATGGCTATTGAGGTGTGAAAATGAACTGTGGCAAAATTCGCAAAACGTTGCTGGAAAGTTCCAACCTGGAAATTTTGACGGCAGAGCTGGCGCAGGCAAAGGCGCATTTGCACGAGTGCGCCGCGTGCCGCGATTTTCTGCAACAGCACGAGGCTTTGCGCCGCTTTTTGAAAGAAAGGCTGGGCGGCGAGTCCGCGCCGGCCTCGGTCAGAGAAGAGGTGCTGACCGCCATCGCGCGGCATCGCATAACCGGCGCCCCTACGGGCGTAGCCAATGTCAGTCGAAGACGGACAGGTGAGGTTGCCAAATACGCGGTAGCTGCTGCCGTGCTGTTGGCAGTCGCGTTGTCGATTTTCTACTACTTCGCACCGTTCAAGCCGAATCAACACAAGCAGAGTATAGCCGCGGAATTGATAGACGACCACATTCGTTATCGTTTGAGTGCGCAGGTGGTCGAACAGGCCACGACCGACCCGACCGCGCTCAGCCAGTGGTTCAACAATAGATTGGATTTTGTCGCGCAGATTCCGCCGCTTGCCGGATTCGAGTTAGCCGGCGGCAGATTATGCTATTTGTTTGATCGCCGCCTCGCACTGGCCTTTTATCAGAAGCCGGACCAGTGGGTCTCGCTTTTCATCTCGCGTGGCGAGGGCATCGATCTCTCGGCGATGGAAAAAATCGGCGTCAGCGGCAAGGTGTTGTGTCGTGGTGACGGCAAGGGCTACCAAGTCGTGGCGTGGAAGGAAAAGGACTTACTTTATGCGTTGGTATCGGATAGGAATGTGGTGAACCTGGCAGCGAGTTGGTAGGGTGGCAAGGAGTTGGATCGATGGATTGGTGGATTGATGGATTATTGGAGTAATGGATCACTGGAGTGATGGAGTATTGGAAGTCCCATTAATCCATTGATCCAGTAATCCACCAATCCATCAATCCCAATCAACAGTCAACTCGGGATACGCGTTTTTCAAATCACAACTTCAAACGGAGGAAGACATGAACTGTACAATTAAAACCGCTCTGATGATGGTCGTGCTTTTGGCATTAGCGAGTTGCCAAAAGCCGGAAGAAAAAGCGGAACAAGCATCGGCAAAAGCAAAACTGGAAGCGGCGCAAGTCAAAAAGGCCATCGAGTCGTACATTCAAATTAACACAAACGTCGAGGGTGCCCTTGCTGTCGAAGATACCGTCGAAAATCGCGCCCGACAGTTGAGCTTCGGTTACGTTCATAGCTCGGTGCACGAAACCGAGGGCGGCAGCTATTATGCTTGTGTTGATTTCACCGAGGCGCCTGCCGATACGCTGGACTTGGATTTTTACGTCGCCCTGAATCCCGACAATGAGCCGGCGGTTTCAAAGGTGGTCATTCACAAAGTCAATGGGAAGAGCCGGTTATAATGCTTTACGCTGAGGAGAGGCTTTGATAAATACAACAGCTTTGAAAACAAGCAGAGCAGGCCAAAGCATTCTCTTTGACATCTTGGGGAAAGCGCCTCATCTTTGTTTGTCTGCTTTTGTGATGTTTTCGTTCTCGCTCGTTCAGCCCGCCATGGCTCACCATGGCAAGGATTTTGTCGCCATCGCAACCAGTGAGCTCCCGCCACGAGGCACGCTCTGGTTTCTTGCGACCGGAGATTTCCGGGCGGCGGAGCAACTGAACGATGCCAATTTTGACTTCGAGCTCAGCCCAGGCCTGTTTTACGGGCTGACCTCATGGTCGGCTATTGAGCTTCATCCGCACCTCGTCAAAGAACGAGGGCAGAGTTGGTCTTATGAAGCAACCGGATTGGAATTGCGGCTGAATGCGCTCAATCGGCCAAAGATGCCGATCGGGGTTGGATTTGTCATGGAATATGAGATGGCCTCGCGCTCCGAGTCTCACGATGCCATCGATGCGCGTCTCATCCTTTCCCATGAACACGGCCGGTTCAATGTGACGGGCAACCTGGGCTGGCAGAAAGAATTGAATGGCGGAGATGCAACCTTCGCCACGCTGCTAGGAGTAAGATACGCTGTCAATACCGTTCATAGTTTAGCATTGGAAGTGCTGGCGTTCTCCGGTGAGAAAAATGCCGTCGATGTGGTGCCGACCTGGACGATACAGCTCGGGCATGGCCAAACCCTGAGGGTCGGCCCGGGGGTGAGCCTGAATGATGAGCGGCAGTCTCTGTCTTTGCGAACGGTTTATGTTTTTGGATTGTAAGGAAACGCGATGAAAGCATATTTGCTCAAAAACAAGGTTCGTCTTTTTGGCGCGCTGTCAATTGTCATTATCCTGGTTGTTGCGATTGTATTGTCAGCAGGGAGAAAGCAGGAAACACGCTCGAGCTCGACAACGAATGTCATGGCAGAAAATGACGTCGTTTCTCCTGCTTTGAACGAATCAAGCAATGACAGCGATGATTTCATGAGTGTGTCGGAACTCTTGACTGCCAGCACAACCTCGAAGCCTTTTCAAGACACGCTATCGAAGGCGAACACCGCCCGTGCGCTTATCGCCAGAAAGCTGGCCGAAGGCGCAAAGCCCAACCGCCTCATCAAAGAGAAAAGTCCTTACCTCCTTCAGCATGCCTTCAACCCGGTGGATTGGTATCCGTGGGGCGAGGAAGCATTTGCAAAAGCCCGCAAGGAAGACAAGCCGATTTTTCTCTCGGTGGGCTACTCCACGTGCTATTGGTGTCACGTCATGGAGCGCGAAGTCTTCGAGAATGAATCCATCGCGGCATTGATGAATCAATATGTGGTGAGCATCAAAGTCGATCGTGAAGAGCGTCCCGACGTTGACCGGGTCTACATGACGGCGCTGCAAGCCATGACCGGTGGCGGCGGCTGGCCCATGTCGATGTTTATCACGCCGGATCTAAAGCCGTTTTATGGCGGCACGTACATCCCGCCGGTCGCCTCGTATGGACGGCCGGGATTTCCCGAGATCCTGACCCGGATCCATGAAGTTTGGACAACGCGACGCCAGGACATTCTCAACGACGGTCAGAAGATCGTCGATTATCTCAAGCAAGTGTCAACTCCGCAAGTCGAAGCGACGCAAGCCGGCAAGCTTGCGCTGGAGCGAGGATTTGATTCTTATTCAAGAAGCTATGATGCAAAGTATGCGGGTTTTGGAAAAGCCCCCAAATTTCCCCGGCCAGTGTCCTTCAATTTTCTTTTTCGCTATTACAGCCGAACGGGCGAGAAGAAAGCCCTCGACATGTCCCTCGAAACCTTGAAGCAGATGGCGAGAGGCGGCATGTACGATCACATCGGCGGCGGCTTTCATCGTTATGCGACGGATACGCAATGGCACGTGCCGCATTTCGAAAAAATGCTCTATGATCAGGCGCAGTTGGTCGTTTCTTATCTCGAAGCCTACCAAATCACACACGAGGAATTTTACGCCGAGGTGGCGCGCGACGTCCTGGCCTATGTTCTGCGCAATATGACC
Source organism: Candidatus Zhuqueibacterota bacterium (assembly GCA_022616415.1). Classification (GTDB taxonomy): domain Bacteria; phylum Zhuqueibacterota; class Zhuqueibacteria; order Zhuqueibacterales; family Zhuqueibacteraceae; genus Zhuqueibacter. The sequence goes on from JAKEEU010000216.1 coordinate 7,329, forward strand.
CATCCGCGCGGCGGATTCTATTCTGCAGAAGATGCGGAAAGCGCCGTCGATCCCACCAAGCCGGAAGAAAAGGAAGAAGGCGCGTTTTATACCTGGATCAAGAATGAAATCGATGGCGTTCTGGCGCCCGAGCAAGCAAAGGTGTTCAATTATCATTACGGCGTAAAGCAGAGCGGCAACGTGACATCCGATCCCCATCAAGAGTTTGTGATGGAGAACATTCTGTTCGTGGCGCATACGCCCGAAGAAACCGCCAAGCAATTCGGTCATTCAGTCGAAAAGGTGAAATCGATTCTCTCCGCTTCGCGGGAAAAACTGTTCCGGGCGCGAGAGAAGCGTCCCAAACCCCATCTCGACGATAAGATATTGGTTTCCTGGAATGGACTGATGATTTCCGCCTTTGTCCGGGCCCACCAGGTTCTCGGCGATGAAAAATATTTGCAAGCCGCAGAACGGGCCGGCCAATTCATCCTGGACAATTTGTATGATGCGAAGGGGAAAAAGCTTCTGCGAAGATATCGCGAGGGTGAGCCGCGCTATGAAGCCCACCTCGAAGATTATGCTTTCTTGACGCAAGGATTGCTGGACTTGTACGAGGCCGGCCTTGATATTCGCCGGCTGCAAACCGCCATCGCACTGACAGAGCAACAAAACGAGTTGTTTTATGATCAAGATCAGGGCGGGTTTTACGATATTTCCGGCGCGGATAAATCCATCCTGATGCACACCAAAGAATGGTACGATGGCGCTGAGCCGACCGGGAACGCGATTGCGATTCTCAACCTTCTGCGGCTCTCTCAGATGACTGACAATAAGAATTGGCGCGCCATGGCCGATCAATCGCTGGCCTATTTCGGAGGGTGGATGCTCAACACCCCGCAAGGCTTGGCGCAATTTTTAGTGGCGCTCGATTTCAGTCTCTCAAAGCCAAAGCAGATTATTATTGCAGGCAAAGCCAATGACCCCAACACCAGAACGCTGTTGGAAGAAGTTCATTCACGCTTTATTCCGAACAAGATCATTTTGCTGGCGGACAATGGCAAGGCGCAAGAAACGCTGGCCTCCTACATTCCCTTTATCGAAAGCGTTCAAATGCTGGACGGTAAAGCGACCGCGTACATTTGCGAAAATTATGCGTGCCGGCTTCCCACCTCGGATCGTGAGGTGGTGGCAAAATTGTTGGCGAATTAGAATACATGAAGAAAAAAATTGGCAGAAACGACCCCTGCCACTGCGGCAGCGGGGAAAAACTTAAAAACTGCCACGGGCGAAAATCACCCGGCGGCCCCCAATGGCTCTACCTGCTGCTTGGGGTCATTGTCGTCCTGGCAGGAGTAGTTATAGTTATTAAGTCAGATGATCCTTCAACAGCACGTCGGAATTTAAGTCAGCCCGGCCCAACTCCTCCCGGTAAAGTCTGGTCACCCGAGCATGGGCACTGGCATGACGCACCCGGCGCTGCAGGTGGAATCTCAGTTCAGCCGCCAAGCCCGGTGCCTGCGGGTGGAACTTCAGCTCAACCGCCAGGCCCGGCACCTCCGGGCAAAGTCTGGTCACCCGAGCATGGTCATTGGCATGACGCACCCGGCGCTGCGGGTGGAACTTCAGCTCAACCGCCGGGTCCCGCACCTCCCGGAAAGGTTTGGTCCTCCGAACACGGGCACTGGCACGACGCGCCACCGCAGCAATAGCATGGAGCGACACAACAGATCGTCGGAAGCAGTACGATCAAATTAATTAGCCTGGCACTTTAGGGGGTGGGATAAAATAAGTTACCCATTCCAAACTCATAAATTGCTGTTTCTCAACACGGGTAGGAATCAAAATGTCCAAGTTTTTTGATCCCACCCCCTTACGGGTTTTAAGGAGATTTGTCGTTGCAACATAGAATTTTATCAAAACAAGCAGCCACCATAGCAATGCTTGTGCTGATGGCCGGTGGACTGGGTTCGAGCCGAACTTATGCTCAGGAATCATGGCAGGAGAAGCTGAAAGAAATCGAGAAGCAATTCGCCACATCTGCTCCTGCATTGAACACCAGCGATTCAAAAGTGCAGGTTTCTATCCTGCTCTCGGTAAATAAAGTGCATCCCGGCAGTCAGTTTCAGGCGGCGGTAATGCTCGACATTCAAGATCGCTGGCATATCAATGCGTATGTCCCCTCGTTCGATTATTTGATCGGGACCGAGCTGAAGCTGGCGCCGCCTGAAGGCGTTCAGGTCATCGAGATTCGTTACCCGGAATCAAAGAAACTGTCCCGAATAAGTCGGGATGCCGAAGAAGCTTTGGACGTATATGAAGGCCGGTCTCCGGTTTTCGTCGTCTTGCAAGTTTCTCATGATATCGCGGTCGGCGCTCATCAGATTAACGGAAGCCTGCGTGTTCAGGCCTGCGACGATCAGGTTTGTCTCGCGCCATCTACCATCGAGGTGGCGCTCCCCTTCGAAGTCGTTGCATACGACCAGCCGGTTGCGCCAATCAATACGGAACTTTTTTCCAGTGTCGGCGGAACTGCCGGTGGCGTTGCTGCCGGAAGCGCTGTTGTGCCGGTCAACGAGGTCACGAAATTGTTTGAAAGTAAAGGCGTGACCCTGGCATTCCTTGGCATTTTTGCTATCGGCTTGGCGCTGAATCTCACGCCTTGCGTCTATCCCATGCTTTCGGTGACGGTCTCGTTGTTCGGCACGCAAACGGATTCCAACACATTGCGCGTCTTCTTCAAAGCGCTGACCTACGTTCTGGGCATCGCAACCATGTACAGCGTTTTGGGCGTGGTTGCGGCTTTGAGCGGCGGCTTGTTCGGCGGCGTGTTGCAAAGTCCGGTGGTTCTCATCGCAATCGGAGGACTGCTCTTTGGCCTCGCGCTCAGCATGTTTGGCCTCTACGAATTGCAAATGCCTTACTGGCTGACAAGCAAGTTGGGCGGAACGGCCACCACCGGAACCATTGGAATTTATCTCTCCGGTTTGGTGGTCGGCGTTTTTGCTGCGCCTTGCATCGGCCCACCGATCATCGCCTTGCTGGCATTCGTCGGCGCCAAAGGCGATCCGGTGTTCGGGTTCTGGGCGTTCTTTGTTCTGTCTCTGGGACTCGGCGCGCCCTACCTTATATTAGGAACGTTCTCGGGTCTGCTGAAAAAAATCCCAAAATCGGGAGCGTGGATGGAATGGGTGAAAAAGATTTTCGGCGTCGTTATGACTGGCGCGGCGTTGTTTTATGTCGGGCTTGCGCTCTTTCCCAAACTGACCGTGTATGTCGTGCCGCTCACTCTTTTTGCCGGTGGCATTTATCTCGGCTTTCTCGAACCCCGACTTTCCTTCGTTAATCAAAATAAGGAAGGTCGGGGCAAGCAGAACAAAACGCTCCGAAAAATTCAGTGGGCGCTGGGAGCGATTGCGGTGCTGCTGGCGGCCATTTCTTTGCGGGCGTTGCAAAAGCCGGGAGTCGATTGGGAGTCTTATTCGCCGCAAAAGCTCGAACAGGCTCGCATCGCCAACAAGCCCGTCATCATGGATTTTTATGCAGATTGGTGCATCCCGTGCCTCGAGCTCGACCGGCTGACGTTCACCGATTCCAAAGTCATTGCCGCGACCGAAGATTTTGTCAAGTTGAAAGTTGATCTCACGCACTTCAATTCCTCCGAGTCCGAAGCGCTCCGGCAGCAATTCAATATTTCCGGCGTGCCGACCATTGTGTTCCTCGGGCGCGACTGCGAGGAGGTGCCGGGCACTCGCGTTGTCGGTTATCTTCCGCCGGAAAAGTTCATCGAACGGATGCATCCGGCGCTGAGCCTGGCCGAAGTACATTCTGCGGACGCCGGTTCAAAGCCGTGAATGCTATCCTTAAATAGAGCGTCCGTAACTATCCAGCGAAGCTTTGCCTCAAACCGATGAGCTAGCAAAAAACAATCTCCAACGGATAGAAAAACCCAACGGATTAGATCAGTTGGGTTCTTCAATCCGCTGGAAAACTTGCTCTGTTTGTAAAGGTTTGTGGCTGTCAAAATCTCAGTAGTTCGTTCTGCAAGTAACTTTATCATGTCATCGTGGAACGATCTTTTTGGTTATCGAGCACAGTGCTTGTATTGAAAAAGATTCTTCCAGAATGACATGTTACTTGGAAGGTGTTTCTCCAGATAAGCAAAACGATTTTGAGCAAAATTTTTAAAAAGCTTTTTTGAGCGTTATACACAACGATTCTTATCTCAATTGTTTTGCCCCAAATAGTTTTGCCTTTCAATTTGTGCCGAATAGCACGAACGGCCAAAAGGAAATACGAAATCATGATCCCTGTGCTGTTTAAAATCGGCCCGTTGGCCATCAACAGCTTCGGTGTGATGGCCATGCTGGGGTTTCTCATTCCTACTTTATTGTTGAGAAAAGAATTCATCCGAAAGAATCTCGATCCGGACATTGCCAATGGCATCGTCATTGCGGCTATGATTGGCGGCTTTCTCGGCGCCAGAATCTACTATATCTTGGAACGGTGGGATGGATTTCTGGCAAATCCGCTGGATTACGTTTTTACCGGCGCCGGTTTGGTCTGGTACGGCGGTCTGCTCGGCGGATTCGGTGCGGGCGTGCTCTATGTTCACAGGAAAAACATTTCCATTCCCTATGCAATTCAGCCTTTATCTTATTTTGATGGGCACGGGCCGAATCATCACCGAGTTTTTCAGAACCACCCCGAAAGTTTTTATGGGTTTGACGATGGCGCAACTGATTAGCATCGGCCTCATTGCAATTGCCGGCGGTTTGATATTGAAAATTGCTTTCGGGCAAAACAAATCATCGCTTGCCAGGAAACAAGCAAAAGACATCCGGCTCACCTCGGTCAGATAAAAAGGCAAAAAGATTGCGTAGCGAAATGAAAATAATGAATGCAGCAAGAATAGGACTCGCCTTGCGCTTGTTGCTCGGAGGCGTCTTCATCTTCTCGGCCATTTCAAAGCTGGTGAGTGTGGGCTTGTTTGAAATCGCGATCGTCGATCAGGGTCTGGCAGCGGCGAGAGAGCAGGCGGCCTATCCGGCGCGACTGCTGATCGCCTTCGAGTTGTTTCTCGGCGCATCTTTGCTGTTTCCTTTCCGAAAGCGAATTTTTCGATCTCATCGGCAACAGCCCGCCGCGCATTTATTGGCTGCACAACGGTCAGATCAATGCGCGCTGGGACGAGGAGTTCGCCGATCATATTCTCTCGGCGTTCAACCTATAACCCAAATGGGAGATTCTGCCATGTTGATCAAACGCATTTTCAGCCTCATCCTGGTTTCTGTCACAGTGTTGTCTTGCAACGTTGTCCTTGCACAAGACAGCACAAACGCCGCCCAAGGCCCCAAAATCAAATTTGCGGAAACGAGCTATGACTTTGGCACCGCGTTACAAGAAACACAGGTGAAGCACGTCTTCAAATTCAGGAACGTCGGGACCGATACGCTCAAGATCGCGCAGGTGCAAACTTCTTGCGGTTGCACCGCCGCCGAAAGCTCGAGGATTATCCCACCACAAAAAGAAGGGCAGATCGACGTCACTTTCAACACCGGCTCACGACTGGGAAAGACCTCGAAATCAGTGTATATTCATTCCAACGACGTCGAGGCGCCGAAACGGAGCGTGGTCATTCATGGGACGATTACAGCCAAGGAAGTCGAGGACGGCAAGAAATAACAGCAATTCTTCATGTTCACTACTGTGAGATTTCTCATTCTGTTCAACCAAAACCAAGGAGGAAAATACCATGTCAGCGATTATAGCTTTGTTTGATGCACCCGGAATGACTTCCGAGCAGTATGACCAGGTAATCAAGGATTTGGAAGCTGCTGGCGAAGGTAGCCCCAAGGGCCGTCTGTACCACGTGGCATCTTCTAAAACGGGTGGCTGGTTTGTGATAGACGTTTGGGAGTCGGCTGAGTTGCTCGATCGATTTGCCAAGACGCTTATCCCCATTCTCCAAAAGAATGGAGTGACTCCACCACAGCCTCAAGTTTATCCCGTGCATAACATTATCAAGGGATAGGAGCCACGCTCGGAGCTATCAAAGACGCGGTTCGCAGACGACACTGCGGTAACTTTGTTATTAAGATCATTTGGCAGGAAACTTTTTGAAATCCATGCAAAGCTGTTTCACCTCAACAAAAAGGAGATCCTCATGAACAGTAAGACGCGCGTATTAACCTGGATGCTCGGCATGGTTGCTCTTCTGATTTTCAGCCTGGCCACTGGCGCTTTTGCACAGGAGCATCCGGCGGAACATCCGAAAGAAGGAGCGAAAAAGGCTGCGGTCACCGCGACAAAAGAGATGATGGCCGAAGCGATCGAAGGCTACATCAAAAAGGACGCCGCTCTGAAAGGCGGGTATTTCACTGTGTATGACGCACAGGCGAAGGCCCCGCTGGCGCTCAAGCTGGACAAAGTCCATCAGGACAAGCTGGCGAAGGTGAGTGATGGCCTCTATTTCGCTTGCAGCGACTTCAAAGCCACAGACGGCAAGATGTACGATCTCGATTTCTTCATGACGGGCACCGACTCCGGGCTGGAAGTCAGTGAGGTCATGATCCACAAAGAAGCCGGCGCCCCCCGCTACGGCTGGGTGGAAAAAGACGGCGTGTGGACGCGCAAGTAAAGAAATGGAGTGATGGAGTTTTGGAGTAATGGAGTAATGGAGTATTGGAGTGATGGATTGGTGGATTGATGGATCAATGCGCCCAGTCATCCAACAATCCATTACTCCAACAACCCCTTCAGTTTCTCTCTCACCAACCTCGGAGAATCATTCGATGCGGAATGGCAGGTTGAACGGAAAACTTTTTCAGAGGTTTTTGCAATTCGGTGCGTTGTTTATTACCCTCGCCGGCGTTGCCGCTCATCTTTCCTGGACAAAATCCCCGGCCGCAGCGCGCCATGCGAGCAGAGAAATGCATCTCTCGTATGCTTTCGCGGTAAAGAATATCCCATCCGAAGCCAATCGTGTTGACATCTGGGCGCCCGTGCCCCAGTCGGATGCGCGGCAAAGTATTTCGAACCTAAAAGTCGAGTGCGACTATCCTTATTCGTTCGAGACCGAGCCTGAATATGGCAATTCCATTCTGAAAGTGGAGGCGAGCGGCAGCATTCCTGAGAGCCTGTCGGTTGTGATGAATTTCTCGGTGACGCGGACCGGCTACCACCTTCTCCAAGAAAACGACCAACCGTCTGAAACGGCTTCTGAAAAAACCCGGCAACGTTTTCTTGCCCCGGATCGCCTGGTTCCGATTGATGGCAAAATCGCTGGCGAGGCGAAAAAGGTGGTGAGAGATGATATGACGCCCCTCGAAAAGGCCAGAGCCATCTACGACCACGTCGCTGAAACGGTCACTTATGACAAAACCCCGACGAATCGGGGTTGGGGCCGTGGCGATGCGATCTATGCTTGTGATGTTCGCACAGGCAATTGCACCGATTTTCATTCACTGCTCATCGGCATGGCGCGCGCCAGCGGCATACCGGCGCGTTTTGTGATGGGGTTTCCCGTGCCGGAAGGCGTAACCGAGAGCGAGATTCCTGGATACCATTGCTGGGCTGAATTCTACATTGAGGGCATGGGATGGTTGCCCATCGATGCTTCGGAGGCCAGCAAGTACCCGGAGAAATGGAATGATTTATTCGGCGGCCTGGATCCGCACCGGGTTCAGTTCACGGTAGGCCGGGACATTCGAGTGCCCTCCATGAGCCAATCCGAGCCGCTGAATTACTTTATTTATCCGTATGTTCTGGTCGATGGCAAGCCGCATGATGAGGTGCAACGACACATCCGATTTTCGGAGTGAGATGATTAGCTTGACAATGTTAAGTTGGCTTGAACAAAAGCCACGACAGAAAAATGAAAGACAGAAAAATGGAGTTTGGCTGCGCCCGTCGGGTATCATTAAAAAGCAGTGCTCACCGTGGAGCAACGAGCAGACTACAAACATTTTTCTGTCCTCCATCTTTCTGTCTTCTGAAGGTTCTTGCGGCATAATTCTAACCTACCGATCGAAACAAGCGGCAGAAGCAAAGACAGAGAGATAGAATCAAATCTGAATGGCAAAACTATGACGCATCAAAAAAGACAGCCGCCGCGTGAGCAGACAGCTCGACATTGGCGACGCTCCCTTTTGAGCAAGAGAGGGATCATTGTTTTTGTCTTCGGACTTTTGAGTATCGTTGCAATAGCGTTTGCCGTGCAATGGATCAGCGCCCAAGACAAGGCCAAGTCGCGGAAAAACGGGGAAACTGCAAAGCTCGATTCCAAAACGGCTTGGACTGAGCTGGAACAGTCCGCGCAGAAACGCTTGAATGCAGATGAGGATCAAACCACGGCGGTTCGCGAGATTCTCAAGGAGTTGGTTGCATTTGCGCAGACCTATCCACGAACGGAGGAGGCCATTTACGCCTGGCTCAGTCATGCCCAACTCACAGCAGCTCTGGGCGACTACGAAAACGCTGAGAGCAGTTTGCGGCGAGCGTTGCAAGAAACCAGCGATCCGCGTTTGATCGCAGGCATTCAGGCGCAGTTGGCAGAGATGACCATCCGCCCCGGTGGAACACCGCCGGCGTTCGTCGCCACTTCGCTCGATGGCCGTAGAATCTCTCCAGCCGATTATAAAGGCAACGTGTTGCTGCTGGATTTCTGGGCCACATGGTGCGGTCCGTGCATCGTGGAGCTGCCAAATGTAAAGAGGGTCTACAACACTTATCACAATCAGGGTTTTGAAATCGTCAGCATCAGTCTCGACCGCAGCGAGGAAACGCTTGGGCGTTTTGTCGAACAACAGAATTTGAGCTGGACGCACATCTACAATTCTTCGCTGCCGTCGGGAAGTGACATTGCTTCGCAATACGGTGTGAGCGCCATCCCGCAAATGATTCTCATCGGGCGCGACGGCAAGATTGTAGATATTGGCATGAGGGGACCGGCGTTGGAAGAAGCAGTTAAGCGCGCCATCAATGAGGAAGGGCATTCTTCTTTGCTGAATGGACAACGTCCTGCCTACGCGTCACTCGGCCAGATGGCGCCGGCCTTGGCCGTTCAAGAGTGGATACTAGGAAAACCGGCCACGCTCGATAATCTCAAGGGGAAAGTCGTTCTGCTTGATATTTTTCAAATCATTTGCCCAGGATGCCATCGCGCCCATCCGGAAATCGCACGTATGCAAAAACGCTATGCTAATCGAGGATTCGAAGTTCTCGGTCTTGCGGTGGCGTTTGAATACGAAAGCGTGCAAACGCCACGGCACATTCGTGACTACGTCACGCGAAAAGAGTATCCCTATCCCGTCGCCATTGACAAGGGATTGACCGAGACTTTTCGACGTTACCGCTCGCGCGGCACACCCTTCACCGTGCTCATCGACCGCAAGGGCCGCATCCGCTATTTGGATTTCTTCCGCCTGAATCAGGTCGAGGCGACGGTGCAACAATTGCTTGATGAGGAGGCATCGTGAGCCTACGGTTGAAACCGTAGGCTCAGAGGTGCAAGTCGCCTAAAGGCGACTCGTAACCCACCAGATATCAGTCACCTTCAGGTGACTTCCACCTCTGAGGCGGACGTTGGCGAAGTTATGGTGCAATATTCAGATAAAAACCAAATGGGAATAATTATGTTCCAACTTCTTTTGATAATCATGGCAGCCGTCGCTGTGGCGCTGCCGGCGAGAGGGCAAGATAGGAATGGCGCCAGTGCTGAACACTACTGGCCACAGTGGCGCGGTCCCTTGGGCACCGGCGTCGCGCCGCACGCCAACCCGCCGGTGGAATGGAGCGAGAGCAAGAACATTCGCTGGAAGATCGCGCTGCCGGGCAGCGGGCATTCGACGCCGATTGTTTGGGGCGATCGCATCTTCATCACTACGGCCGTGCCTTACGGCGAGGCTTTGCAACCCAAATACAGCGATGCCTCTGGCGCGCATGACATACTCCCGATAACGCACCGGCATCGGTTTATGGTTATTGCGGTTAGCCGGCGCGACGGGAAGATTCTCTGGGAGCGGATCGTGCGAGAGGAGATTCCGCACGAAGGAGCACATTACACCGCAAGCCTCGCCTCCAACTCGCCGGTCACCGACGGCGAGCATCTGTTTGCATTCTTCGGCTCTTATGGTCTCTACTGCCTCGATCTGAACGGCAAGCTGTTGTGGAAGACAGACCTCGGCGATATGCAGGCGCTGCACAGCCATGGCGAGGGCAGCTCGCCGGCGCTTTACCGCGAGACGCTCATTATCAATTGGGATCACGAGGGCGAGTCGTTTCTCGTTGCTTTCAACAAGCGCACCGGCACACAGCGTTGGAAGGTCGCGCGTGGCCGGGGCACCTCGTGGACCACGCCCATTGTTGTCGAGTATGGTGGCAAAGCACAGGTCATTGTTAGCGGCTCACAGCGCATGCGTGGCTACGATCTGGCCACCGGCAAGGCCATCTGGGAATGCGGCGGGCTATCAATAGAAAACGTGGTCTCCTCGCCCGTGGCAGGTAACGGCATGGTGTTCGCCGGAAGCACTTACGACCGGCAAGCGATGCTGGCGATTCGTCTCGACGGCGCCAAGGGGGACATCACCGGAACCAAGCAGGTCGCCTGGCAACGCACCCGAGGCGCGCCGTATGTGCCCTCACCGCTGCTTTATGGAAATTCCCTGTACTTTCTCTATCACCTCCAGGGCATTCTGACTCGCGTGAATGCCCGCACAGGTGAAGACCAACCTGGCCCGTTGCGGCTGAACGGCCTCCGCAGCGTGTTCGCCTCGCCGGTGGGCGTCGCAGGCCGCGTGTACATCACCGACCGCGATGGCGCAACGCTTGTGCTCAGTCACAGTGACAAACCCGAAGTCCTGGCGCTCAACCAGCTCGAAGACAGCTTCAGCGCCTCGGCCGCCGTTGCCGGTCGCGAATTGTTTCTGCGCGGAGAGAAATATCTTTATTGCATCGCAGAAGAGTAGTCATAAGGAGAAGCAGTGAAAGCCAATCTTACTAAAAATAAAATTCATTTACTCGGCGCATTGCTCGCTGTGGTTGCACTTGTTGCCAGCATTGTGCTCATCATTGGAAGGCACAACCAACCCTCCGGATCAGCGACAGCGAATGTGTTCACAAAGAACAAACCCGACTTTCCTTCAGCAACGAAATCGAGTGATCTCGTAAACAACATTGCCGATCCGGTTGCCACCGTGAGCATACTCGAAACCTCGAATCCACCGCAGGACACGAAGCCGCAGGCCAACACTGCCGCGGCATTCATTGCGGAGGAATTAGCCAAAGGCAAAAAAACCAATCGGCTGATTCACGAAAAAAGCCCGTATCTGCTGCAACATGCTTTCAATCCGGTCGATTGGTATCCGTGGGGCGAAGAAGCCTTCGAGCAAGCACGGAAACAGGACAAGCCGATTTTCGTCTCCATCGGCTATTCCACCTGTCATTGGTGCCACGTGATGGAGCGCGAGTCATTCGACAATCCTGCCATCGCCGCGATTATGAACCAATATTTTGTCAGCATCAAAGTTGACCGCGAAGAACGTCCCGATGTCGATCGCGTGTACATGACGGCCACACAAGCATTGACTGGCGGCGGTGGCTGGCCGATGTCCGTATTTCTCACGCACGATCTCAAACCGTTCTATGCCGGCACTTACTTTCCGCCGGACTCGCGTTATGGCCGTCCGGGTTTTCGTGATTTGCTGGAAGGCATCCATCAAGCCTGGATCAGCAACCGGCAAAAGATTTTGCAGTCGGCGGATCAAATCACCGGCTACCTGAAACAGCGCACCGTGCCGCAATCGACCAATGCCAATCTCACCGAGGCCTTATTAGGGAAGGCTTACAGCCAAATAGCCGGAAGCTTTGACAGCCACTACGGTGGTTTCGGCGATGCACCGAAATTCCCGCGGCCGGTGACGTTCAATTTTCTGCTGCGTTATTATCATCGCAGCGGCGAGAGGAAGGCGTTGGAAATGACGTTGACCACGCTGCGCAGAATGGCGGAAGGCGGCATGCACGACCACATTGGCGGCGGCTTTCACCGCTATTCGGTCGATAACCAGTGGCGCGTGCCGCATTTTGAGAAAATGTTGTATGACCAGGCCCAGCTTGCGGTCGCGTATCTCGAAGCCTATCAAATCACCAAAGAACCGTTTTATACCGAAGTGGCGCAAGATATTCTCGACTACGTACTGCGTGACATGACCGGCCCCAATGGAGCTTTCTACTCTGCTGAAGACGCCGACAGTCCGCTGCCGGAAAATCCCGAGGAACAGAGCGAAGGCGCATTCTACGTCTGGACGAGAATAGAGATTGGCGAGATTCTCGGTGTTGATGCAGGCAAGATTTTCAGCTATTATTACGGTGTCGAAGATAAGGGCAATGCGCTTTCGGATCCGCACGGCGAATTTACCGGCAAAAATATTCTCTATGTTGCCCACTCACTTGATGAAACCGCCAAACAATTTGGCAAATCGCCGGCGGAGATCAAAAAGCTTTTGCAAGAGTCGCGACAGAAATTGTTTCAAGTGCGCGTCAAGCGGCCGCGTCCCCATCTCGATGATAAAGTCATCACTTCGTGGAATGGCCTCATGATCGGCGCATTTGCCCGCGGCTATCAAGTGCTCGACGAGCCGCGTTACCTCAAAGTCGCCGAGCGCGCTGCGAGTTTCATTACGACCAAGCTTTATGATCCAGACAAAAAGGCCCTTTTGCGCCGTTATCGTGACGGTGCCGCCGGACTCGAAGCCCATCTCGATGATTACGCTTTTCTCGTTCACGGCTTGTTGGATCTTTACGAAGCCGCGTTGGACGTCAAATGGCTAACAAACGCGATTGACTTAACCGATAAACAAATCATCCTCTTTTGGGATTTACCCCGTGAGATAAAACGAGATAACCCAGTTTGGAATGTAGATTCATCATTATCTCACGGGGTGAAAACCGGCGGTGGGTTTTATGACACGTCGGGGAAAGATGAAACCGTCCTGCTGCGCATGAAAGAAGATTACGACGGCGCCGAGCCGACCGGCAATTCCATCGCGGCGGTCAATCTGCTGCGGTTGGCGCAAATGACCGACAACGAGGACTGGCATCAAAAGGGCGCGCAAACCATCGCAACTTTTGGCGAACGTTTGCAGCAGTATCCGTCCATCATGCCGCAGATGCTGGTTGCACTCGATTTCCAGCTCGACAAGCCAAAACAAATTATCATCGCCGGTGTGCCGGATGCAGCGGATACGAAAACGATGCTGCGCGAAATTCACGGCCGTTATTTGCCCAACAAAATCATCCTGCTTGCCGACGGCGGTGAAGGACAAAAGCGCTTATCAAAATATCTCCCATTCATCGCCAGCGTGAGCATGCAGAACGGCAAAGCGACGGCCTATATCTGTGAGAATTATGTTTGCAAATTGCCGACTGCGGATATTGCGGTGATGGCGGGTTTGCTGAAATAAATTTCTAATGAAAAAGCAAAGGCGCTCAAAGCGATGGCGAGAATGCCCGGGATCAACACGCGCTTTCTTTTCATTTGGCTTTCACCTCCTTTCGGATGTTTTCAAATCAGAAAATAGGTGTATCCCATAACCACCAGGGCAAGGGCTGTGCTGACCCAGAAAATGATGCGGCTGCTGATATGGGCATGAACTTAGATGTAGTTCAAATAGAAGGAAATCGCCAACGACACAAAGGTCAGCAGCAAAAAGACGTGCCGGTATCGCACGAGAACCGCTGTGAAAGACGCGCCTCCTAACCCGAGGAGGCTAAACACCAGTGGCAACATTCAACATGGCCGGCTGAGGAAAGCGAAGATAACAATCAGAATGCTTGTCAGTTTTTCTTTCATCATTCTACTATGCGGAATTTTTGTATCCGGTTGTTGCCCCAATCTGCAATGTAGAGCATATCCTGTGGGTTAATGGCAATGTCCGTTGGCCGCTCGAACTGGCCATTGGCATTCCCTTGTGAACCAAATTGCAGCAGGAAATTGCCCTCGGCGTCAAAAACCTGCACGCGATGATTGCCAAAGTCTACCACGTAAATTCGTCCTGCGTGGTCAAGCGCGATTGAGTTGGCCACGTCAAACTCGCCAGTCAATGTTCCTTGCCGGCCCCAAGCCTTGAGAAAGTTGCCTTGCGCATCAAACTTTTGGATGCGATGATTGTAAGCGTCGGCGACGAGAAGATGGCCTTGCTCGTCGACTGCGATGTCGGTCGGATAATACAACTGGCCGTTGTCGTGTCCCTCAACGCCAAACTGCGAGATAAAATTTCCTTGCCGGTCAAAAACCTGGATGCGGTGATTGTAAAAATCCGTCACCAACGCGTGGCCGTTGGCATTGAAACTCACCGTGCCTGGCGCATCAAACTCGCCCGCCGCTCTGCCGGTTTTGCCCCACATGAATTGAAATTTGCCGTTCGCATCAAACACTTGCACGCGGTCGTTGCCATACTCCGGAACGTACACCGAGCTGTCCGCGCCAACGGCGAGATGGATCGGGCGATCCAGTTCGCCTTCGCCGCTGCCTTCCATTCCCCATGACAGCAGAAACTTACCGCCAGTGGTGAATTTTTGAATGCGATTGTTGCCCGCATCGGCGACATAAAGATGGTCGTTGCCATCCAGCGCGATGCCGATAGGTTCGTTCAATTGTCCAGGCTCGCTGCCTTGGCCGCCAAATTGCGCGACGTATTCAACCCCGATCAACTTTTGGTGACGCGCACAACCAAGCGATAGCGTGAGAGCAAACAAAACGCCGGCCAGCCTCAAGCGTTTCATTTTGTCGCCTCAACTTTTTCGATGGTTAAAGTGTAAGGGTGGCCGTGATGTCCTTGTGGCGTTTCTTTCGTCAAGCTGCCCGTGACTTTCACCGTCCCGCCTTGCGGGATGGATTCGGCGCGAAGCTTCTCCAACTGCGCATTGCTTTTGAGCATGAATTGCAGGTCGGTTCCACTGACCAAAAACACCGGCGCGCCGTTTTTCTCTTTGATGGCGCCGGCGACGGTTAACGAAATCGACCCAGGAGTGAAGCCAGCGTCCTTGGCTACCGGTTCGAGTCGTTCAATATCGATGGACAGATCTTTTTTGCTCGAGAGAATCGCCACGCCTTTGTCGACATAGATTGTCACTTTTCCCACACCTTTCACTTCTTTCAATTTCTTTTCGAGTCCATAAGCGCAGAAGGGGCAGGCAAGGCCGTCCACACGCATTTCCACACGCTCAACTTGCGCCAAGGCCGTTTCCACGCCATAGATCGAGACGAGCAGAGCCAACAGCATCAAGAATTTTAAAGTTTTCATATTTCGTTTCTCCTTGAATCTTGGATCGTTGGATTGATGGATCATTGGATTGCTGGATTGTTGGACTACTGCGCGCCGTACTCCATCAATCCAGTGCTCCAACAATCCATTAATCCATCACAAAACTCCATCAATTCATTAATCCCAAAATCCACTACTCCGGTTTTTTAATACAGCAGCAGCCGCAAGCCGAGGCTCGCTGTCCACGCCGTTCCCAATTGGAGGCCGTTCGGCTCGTCGATGATCGGATATTGAAACGAGGCTTCCACGAGCCAAAGGCGACCGCCGATGTACTGCAAGCCTGGCGAGAGAAAAATCGTCGTGCCGCCGGAGTTGGCATCGGCCACGCCATTGACTTTATTTTTCGCGGTTGTCGCGCCATTGATTTCGAGAAACGCATTCAACTGCGGCGACGGATAGGTTTCGTAGACCGCCGGCAGCAGGCGATAACCCAAAGCCAGATCATAAGCGATACCATTGCCGTAATCGACGCCGCCATTGGAGGTGTTGAGAGCGTAGCCGCCTTCGAGATAAACGCCGGCGCGGCGCTTGATCCATCCGGCGACGGCGGAAAACGTGTAATCCGTGGAGCCGCTGCCCAAAGCCGGCGCAGCTTTTTCATCGCCGGTCGGCAGCTTGACATTCACGCGACCGGCCGCGCGAAACGTTTCGTTTTTACGGTCACGCTTGTAGAAAGCGTATTTGGCGAAAAATTGAATATCACCCAAGCCGGAGCTGGAAAGATTTGGCCCACGGGTATTCAAATTGGCATTGACATACGGAAAAATGCCGGCGATCTGAAAGTCATCCGTGAGATTGTAGGGCACCGCGAACGGTTGCACCCAGACGGTGACTTCCCGCGCCATCGGATCGGCAATTTCATTCCCGTCCTGCAGCAACTTGTTCAGACGCATCACCTTGCCGAACGTGCGCACGGCTTTTCCCGAAATTCCCAGGAGAATCGGCGAATCGGTATTGATGGGCGGGCCTTGCGCCAGCGCCTCCGAGGAAACGCCGGCCAAGGCCGCCGAAAAAATAATCGCGGCCAAGCGGGTTATCATTTTGAAATTCCTTAATTCAAGTTTCTATACATTTAGTCGTTCGAGCCGAGATCAACTTACGACTTCGAAGCTAATTGTACGATAAGGAACCCGCCGTTCTCCTTTACGCCTCGACAGCGGTGAACCCGGCTTTCTCGATCGCCTCCTTGAGTCTCTGCTCCTGCACTTTTGCCGGCTCGTAGCGCACGGAGACGTGCTTTTGCGACACCTTCGGCTTGACCTCTCCGACGCCTGGCAGCGACTTCAATGTTGTGCTCCTCGTTTCAATCAACTCGACTTTTGGCAGAATTGGCCGAATCGGAAGTTGGACTGACGACTCTGGTCTGATAACCGGCCTTACCTATGCGTTCCGCGATCTTGGCGGCGTCCAGCATCGCTGCGTCAAACAGTACCTCGATACGTTGGTTGCGGGCGTGAGCCCGAACCTTCCCCACCCCCTGTACAGTTTTGAGCACGTGCTCGACGCGCTCTTCGCAGCCTTCACAGACCAACTGCTGGTCACCGACGACTTCGAAAGTGATAGACTTAAGCATACGTTCAAACTCCTTTCTTACGCTTCGGCTTTAGATGGGATCGGTGGCGCTTGCCCGACCGTCTTGATAGCCTGGAAGAAATAGGCGCCGCGGCTCCACAGAGAATTGATGAAGATCGACGTCACGCTTGCCGCCATGGCGACCATGCCCCATATCGGATAAACCAATCCCGTCGCGGCGGCCGGAATCCCGATGCCATTGAACGTGAATGCGAGGATTACGTTTTGCAGCATCTTTCCATAACTGTAACGGCTGATCTCGTAGGCATCGAGCACGGCGCCAACCCGCTTGTTGAGGATGATCACATCGGCGGATTCGATGGCGATGTCGGCTCCAGTGCCGAAGGCGATGCCGACCTCGGCTTGCATCAGGGCCGGTGCATCGTTGATGCCGTCGCCGACCATGGCCACGCGCGCACTCTCCTGGAGCTTGCGGATCATCGCGGCCTTCTCGGCTGGCAATACGCGCGCATGAACTTCTTCGATGCCGGCGGCACGGGCGAAATGTTGTGCCGCCCGCTCGTTATCGCCGGTGATCAGGCTCGTGCGGATGCCGAGCGCGTGCAGTCGGCGAACTGTCTCGGCTGCGTCGGGCCGCAGCGCGTCGCCAAGCGCCAGCACACCGAGCAACGTGCCTTCGCGTGCAGCGGCGATCACGTTCAGCCCCTGCGCTTCGAGTTCTTTGATGCGTCCGTCCTGGGAAGCGAGGTTCACTCCCTCGCTCGCGAGAAAAGACGGGCTGCCGACAACGAGCCTTTTGTTGCCAAGGCGTGCCCTGACTCCTTTGCCCGTAACAGCCTCGAATCCCTGCACGTCGGACAGAGCGATACCGCGTTTGAAAGCCTCTTCCACCACCGCACGGGCGAGCGGATGTTCGGAGCCCGCCTCTACAGATGCTGCGAGCGCGAGTAATTCCGCTTCTGTATCGGCCACGGGGACGATCTCCCGCAAGGCGGGGTGCCCCTCGGTCAGCGTGCCGGTCTTATCGAAAACCACGCGCTGCACGCGCCGCAAGGCTTGAAAGGCCTCGCCGGTGCGCATCAGCACCCCGCGCTCGGCCCCTTCGCCCGCCCCACGGACAATGGAGAGCGGCGCCGAGATTCCCACTGCGCACGGATAGCCCATGACCAGCACGCTCAGGCCGGCAAACATCGCCCGCTGTAGATCAGGTGAGCCTCCGACGACCAGTGGACCAAGCAGCCAGAAGAGGGTCGCCCCGGCCGCGGTAAGCAGCACAAGCGGTGTGTAAACGCGCAGCACGCGATCCACAAGGTGCAACAGGCCAGGTTTCAATGCTCGGGCGTCTTCCACGCTTCGTATTACTTGCCTGAGAAAACTCTCTTCGCCGACCACAGTCACGCGCACGAGGAGGGTGCCGTGGCCGTTCAGAGAGCCACTCACTGTCCGGTCTCCCTGGCGTTTCTCGACAGGTAGCGGCTCGCCGGTGACGAGCGATTCGTCCACATCCGATTCGCCCGATTCGACCTCACCATCCACCGGTACTCGCGCGCCTGGGCGGATGCGCACCAGGTCGCCAACGCGCACCTGTTCGAGCGGCACCTCCTGTTCTCTGCCGTCCTTTACGACAGACGCAACGTCAGGCTCAAGGTCCAACAGCTTCTTGACCGCCTGCGAGCTGCGGGTTTTCACGATCAGCGACAGCCACTCGGAAAAAATGTGATAAGTGAGCACCATGACCCCGACCGAAAAAAACGCTGTCGTCGGATAATCCGGCGGGTTGAATGCCAGGCCGATCACTCCGCCAGCAAGCCCCGCAAATGCTCCGAATTCAACCAGCACATGCTGGTTGAGGATGCCACGCCGCAGTGCCGCTGCTGCCATGCGTGCAATGTGCCCGCCCACGCCGAAGATGATGAACACAATGAGCGCTCCGGCGAACCACGGGGTAGCGGCGCCGAACGCTCCGCCCAATTGAAGCGCGTAGATGCCGGCGCCAGAGGCGGCGAGAAGGGCCGAGCCGGCAAACGCCCAACCCAAACCATAGCTGCGCAAGACCACGAAGGAGAATACGACGAGGCTCGCGATGGAAAACACGCACAGCCAGAACCATCCGCTGTTGACCGGGTATCCGGCCAACCCCATTGCGGCAATGCTCATGGCCAGTGCGGTCAGGAAACGCCCGCGCTCGCGCACCAGCGCGCGCTCTTCTTCCTCAAACGGACGCAACTTGCGCGGATCGGAGACGGTGTAGCCTATATCCTTGAGCGTTTGCAGCAGTTCCTCGGCTCGCGCCACGGTCGGGTCGTACTCGATAAGCGCTTGTTCATGGGTCAGGCTCACCGCCACTTTGTCGACGCCAGATCGCCTGCCCAGCGCCTTTTCGATCGTGCCGGTGCACAACGAACAGTGCAGCCCACCGATATGGGCGCGGATTCGTCGGCGGCCCGGTAATTTGGAAGGCTCTTCGTTCCAGAAACGTTGAGCAGATTCAACGGTCGTTGCGGTACTCATAATGACACCTCCGTATCAATTAGAAAAATCCCATGAACGAGATTGACCAGCACACTTTTAACACCAGGATATCGTTTGAGTGCTTTCTCAAGGCTCATGGTGCAAAACGAGCACATCATTCCCGAGACTTTCATTTGAATAGTTTGGATATTTTCTATTGCCATGTTCATCATCTCCATTCGTTAATCATCTTTCCATTTTAATACGGTGAATCTGAAAGACCTGTTGTGAACGTGGTCGCTTGAGCCATAAATTCCAAAGTGACGCGCCAATGAGAAACACAATCCCGACATACAGCACGGCGGGCTCGTTCCAAATCAGACGACCGGCAACTACAGCCGCCGAACCCGCGATGGTCGCGATGAGAGGTTCTGGGCGTCGATGGCTTCTCGTCGACCAAGCCACACTGGCAACGCCAACGAAAAGAAAAATGCCGATAAGCGGCGCCAGTACGCGCTCGTTCACCAGGAAACCAAGTCCGATTGCCGAAAACATTCCAGCGTAAGCAGCAATGCAAAATGGACAAGTCATGCTTGGCAGAAGAGACAGCACCGCCCCTGGGAGAAGCGCCAAGCTCGTCATCCAAGATTGGCGTGCATTGGGATTTACATTACTTTGTGGCATAAAAGTATTCTCATTTTGTTGGTTTTGAGTTACGAAATTTGAATTTATTTCGTCTTCATCTTGTAAGAACGACGCAGCTCGAAAAAAGTAACGTGGAACATCTTACGGATGCAGTCAAGCCAATTTATATCGCACCCAATATCCAATCGCGCCGCCAACTACCGAGCCGGCAAGCGCACCACCAAACCAACCTATAAGCACACCCAGCGCAAAAGGCGCGCATTGTAAGAAAATGCTGGGTGCAAGCAACAGCACGAACACGCCGCCGGCCAACGAGCCTCGGAGAATTGGGCTGTTTCCGCAGCGCTTGGCGGAGAAATAAGAGGCAATAGCCATCGGCACCATGGCATAAAAAAAACCGAAGAGACCATATGTGCCGCCAATCGACAGTCTTTCGACGAAAGGTTGGGTAAGCGCGTAATTGCTGCAAAACCGCACCGAGCTTGGCACCGGACTGAGGAAAGTCAGCAGCAAAAAAATGCCAACGGCGACGAGTGAGGCTTGCCCGAGAAACTTCCACGAAGTCTCTTCTTGACGGCGTCCAATCGAGAACAGGTAAAATACCAGTCCATACAGCCCCGTCCACAAGGCTCCGGCTACAGTTAATCCGAGGGGATGAATGAGATCGAGATTGACACGCAAAGACAGAATGGCCGCGGTGGCAATTGCGGTAACCAGTCCCATGCCGAAAGGCGCGATTGGCAGGAAGCGTTCGTTCCATCTTTTGCGGACGGCCGTTGCCACCACCGGAGTTTGTACTGCTGCATGGGCCTGTTCCACGATCGACGTGGCTAACGCATTCGGCAGCGGCTGCTCTTGCCAGATATCCAGAGACTGCCAAGCATTTCGCAGTTCATCAAGCTCAACCGCACACGCCGAACAGGTTTGCGTGTGGCGTTCTATCTGCGGTTTTTGTTCTGGCGATAAATTTTCTGCCAGCAACGCCACCAACTCTTGCTGAAATTGTTGGCAGGTTGTCATTTGTCACCTTTTCAGATGAATAAGTTTTTCTCGCAACGTTTTTAATGCCCGATAGGCCCGTTGCTTGGCCGCCGCTTCGGAAATTCCCAAAATGCCGGCGATTTCGGCATAGGAAAGACCTTGATATTTTGCCAACAAGATCACCTCACGTTGCTCCTCGGGCAAGCTTTGCACCGCTTTTTGAACCGCTGCCAGTCGCTCGGATAATTCGATATCTGATTCCGAAACGCGCATTTCCAAAATAGTTTCAGACAAATCCTCCCTTGCGCCTCGTCGCTTGCGCTGACGAAGCTGATCGCGCAGCAGATTCATGGCAATCGTATAAAGCCAACTGGCAAACGTGCGCGTCGGTTGATATCGCTCACGGGCGGAGATGACGCGCAGAAAGGTCTCTTGCACCAAATCACCGGCAGTCTCAGCATTTCCCAAAGCCCGCAGGAACAAATTATACACTTTCCGGCCATATCTGGCGAAAAGCTCATCAAACGCCTCGGGGCGTCCTTTGGCGTATGCTAACATAAGGTCTTCATCGCTGGCTGTTTGCAATTTAATTAACCTCTCCGCGTTCGGCTACGCCTGTAAGATTCATTTATGCAAACGTGCGAGTCACTGAAAAGTAACGCGAACTTTCTTATAAAAATTTCCCTGAAACAAAAAGGGATGGCATGCACGGCCATCCCTTTTTGACACTTATCCTCATCCGCGGCGCTCACGTCATCGTCTTCGGCAGCTTCTTTTCACCTCAAAATTTCTTATATCGCTCGTTCAACAAAGTTGTAAAAATATAGCATGCTGCCGGGGGTGTTTGTCAAGTTCTTTTGTACCAGCGCAGTCTTTTGTGATTTCACCGCATAATCGTCATTTCATCTTTTCGAGCAACTCGCGGGCTTTATGCTCAAACGTTTGCAGGTCAAAAAAATTATCTCGACGCTTCTTCTCATAACTGAGTTGATGCATCCAAAAATCCGGAACCGTGGGCTCGTCGGCCCAATGCACTTTGTGGTTATACAAAAAATAAGTGTCCCAAGACAAAGGTCCATCGAATTCAAGCACACGTAACCAGATTTGTCCGGTCAATTGATCGCCGTCCCAGAAATAGCGCACACGCGGATCGGCGAATTCTTTTGTCCGCTTGACCGCCCAGTTGCGATTATCCGTTGGCAACACCGGCAACCAAATTCGGTAAGCTGATGCTTCGCGTCGCTCGCTGCTAAAAAGTCTGCGAGGTTGGGATTGTACCAATAAAGAAATCCGCCTGCGAGAACCAGAAGAACGAGCAACGGCAATAGAATCAGGATCCGTTTGACGTTCTTTGAAAGCATCGTAAACTCTCCATCGATTGAGCTTTAAAATCTATATTTCCTGACCAAAGCAGATATATAGCCATTGCAATCCTTGATATTGAATTCTCTCATTCCATACGATTGTGATTGGGGGCCGTAGACGACCTCTGCTCCTCTGGATTTGAGCTCTTCGTACAAAGCGTCAATGTCTTTCACACAGACGTAGGCTTTGATCTCTTTTTCATGCTCAGCCGTGATTCGAATGTCAACAGTGGAAGACTTGTGAAATATGATTGATACGCCGTCGCGACTAACGCTGGCGTGAAAAGGGGGATCGCCATAGATAAAATCAATGGTGAATCCCAGCTTATCGCGGTAGTACTTGGTCGTCTCAACAACGTCTTGCACCTGAAATTGCGGCGATATCGTCAAGAGTTGTTTTGCGGATTGGCTGGCTTTATCTGTCATTGGTTAATCTCCGTTGTGCCCGACGCGGACTCGCTGCAACCAAAAGAATTAATCGCTCACGGAATTGGGGCGGCTCACAGAAATGAGCCATAAAAATCCTTTATTTCCGTGTGAGTTCCTTTCCGTGAGCTAAAATTTGGTGCGGTCATCATACTAATCGAGAATCTCACCTGCCGATCAATTCACCAAAGGCTTGATCAAGGGTGGATTTATCTTTGTACCCGACGAATTTCTTCGTTATCCGGCCTTCCCGATCAATCAGAAAAGTTGAAGGCACCATCCGGCTGTCGTAGGCTTGTGAAATATCCTTGCTTTCGGATACCATCAGATCATAACCCAAATTGAGCTCGGACGTCCAGGATTTGATATCCTCGACTGAGCCACTGTTGACAAAAACCGGAAGGATCGTGAGGCCTTGCGATTCATACTTGGCATTTAACTCAGCAAGAATCGGCAGCGTGTCGTGACTGTGATTGCAGTGCCCGGAAAGAAAAACCAACGCCACAGGCTTGCCGCGAAGCTCGGAAAGGCGAACGCGATAGCCGGCGGTGGTGGGCAGGGTAAAATCCGGCGCGCGCCAATCCGCAAACGTGGCACCGTCCTGAGATTTTTCCAGCTCGTAGCGTTTCAGCTCTTCACCCGTCGCGTTGCTTAAATCGTGCTCCACGGAACAGGCGCTGAACTTGACGCAATTGTTGGCGCCGAACAAGCGATCGACGTCGACATCTCGGCGAGCAAGCTCAGCCAGCACACCGGCCTGCAACCGGCTCACGCTTACTCCTTCCAAAGAAATGCCGGTCGCTTTTTCAATCTTCTCAGGGGAGAGAGAAGAAGGGTCTTTGCCGGCAACAATCTGATCACTGACATAGCCAATAATTTCGCGCTCGTTTTCCGTATATCCGACGCCGGATTTGTCCCCGATGGAGATATTGCAACCCGGGCCATCGGTGCAAGCCGGCGAGGCGTTGTCCTGCGCAGCAACCGTGCCGTTGGTCCCACAAGCGGAGGCGCAGGATCCCAGCGTGTGGCCAACCGCATGCAAGGTTTTTTCCACGGTTTTGGCGCTCAAAGAAAGATACGCGGCGATTCCAACCGCCAATATGGCGGCGGTGAAGCCAATGGTCTTTCGACTCATAACATTATCTCCTTAGATTTTGTTAAACATGATACACGTCATATTTTTTTGAAAAAAACATCTACCCGTTTGATAAAGCCGTTCCATTGTTACTGCCAGATGCGGTCGAGGAAACTCGCGATCAGCGGCGCGATTTCCGGCAGGTTCTCCTCTAAGGTTTGAATTCAGCAGTGCGCGTCAGCGCATCCCCTGTAACGAAAGGTCCGGTCGCGACTACCGAGACCGAGTTCTGACACCAAGATTTCTCGGGTACCGGTCGGCCCGGTGAGCTCAAGCCAAATTGGGCCTTCCTGAGGCTCAACGGTAAGGCGGAACGTCAGGAAAGGACAGCACTGGCGTTCAAGATCGATGACCTGGATGAGAGCGAGCAGCTCCTCTGAGCTGGGTGCAAAACGAAACGCAAGCCCGTCCGGTAATTCTCGTAGTTCGAGGCGGTTCGTTTGCAACCTGTTCAGGACGGTGCGGCGTCTCTCCAAAAGCTCGTCTTTGGACAGTGAACACGCGATGGGACAGTCTGTCATTTCTTCTCTCCGGAGCTCCGACCCGAAGTTCCTCGCGTTCAAGCGCCTGGCGAGCGCAAACGCCTCATCGAGCGAGTACAGAAACGTCCCGGGGTGCTTGGCCACCCACCGTTCTCCCGACGCTCGCGAGCCGAAGAAAAAGATGAAGTGGCAGAACTTTGTTATTACGTTCGTCGAGTTCACGAAGTCATCGGCGTCGGGCCGCAGGAACGAAACGACCGCGTTCCCCGGTTCGGCGGACTCGATGTTCTGCGGAGTCACGACGAGCTGCACAGGCTCGCCGGTCTCGGGGTCGGGCGATACGACGCGGGCCCGCTGGCCCAGTAGCTCCGGCATGAAGATGGTGTCCCAGGCGCACCAGGTCCACAACGTGCGGCCGTCCACTTCGAGCCGATGGTGCATTGGCGCAACCGACAGACCGAAGAAACCCTGCAAGCGCCCATCGCCGTCCGGATCGACGAAGGCCTTGATCGACTCGCGGTTGAGGAAGGCCCGGGCCTCGTCCGCAGCCACACCGAGGGCTCTGCCCAACTGCGCGGCGTCGACCGGCTGACCCTTGGCGAGCTCCCGGAGGAGCGTCACGGCCGGGCGCTGCTCCTCGGGCGAAAAGGCAGGCATCGCGGCGTCGAGCGCCTTCCAGTACTGGTCCACGGTTGGGGTGTTTTTCTGCGTCATCGGATTGTCTCCCTGCTGATACCGAAGCACCCTGGACCACACCTGCCTGATAAGCTCAAAGCCTTCACCCACGGTGAGGATTTCGATGTCATCCCGGCTGGCGGCCCACTGCTCGGCCTCCTCTCGGGAGGTAAAGAAGTGGATATGGTGGCAGAAGGTGCTCCAGATCGACTCGACCGAGCTCATATCAGCCCGGTCTGGCTCGACGATGACCATGGAAAGAACAGCGCTACTCGGGCTGACTTCTTCCACCCGTTGCGGACTGACCGTCAGTCGAATTTTCTCTCCGGATACCGGCGATTCGGATTCGATGGTGGCGGTCTGATCGAGCATGGCAGGCAGGAAGAGCGTGTCCTCTGCGCACCACGCAGACATTCGCGCGCCATTGATGTAGAAACGGTGTGAGGTGTTGTTCAGTGACAGTCCCATGATGCCAGCGACGTTGCCTTCCACGTCACGTTCGGTTATCTCCCTCAGGAACTGGTGCGCATCGCCACGAGCGATCCCAAGGTCGGCTA
Source organism: Candidatus Zhuqueibacterota bacterium (assembly GCA_022616415.1). Lineage (GTDB taxonomy): Bacteria > Zhuqueibacterota > Zhuqueibacteria > Zhuqueibacterales > Zhuqueibacteraceae > Zhuqueibacter. The sequence goes on from JAKEEU010000216.1 coordinate 32,880, forward strand.
TGATTCGGTCCACCTGCTCGTTGGAGACCTGGCGGCCCTCTGCCAGTGCCCGCATCACCCGGATGAGGAGACGCGAGAGGTTGGGGCCGTAATCCAATAAGCCTCCATCTTTGCCCAACTCCTGAAACATGGCGGCGGTGCGGTTATGAAGGGTTTTACTTCTCATGATAGCTTCTCCACGTTTTATCCAAAAAGCTAATGTTTCTTTCGAACTTGAAGGCGGCATCTCCTTTTCCGGCATCGAACTACTACAAATTGTAGTAGAAAACGCCACAAAAAAAATTACTCCTTTAAAGGCTCGCAATGATCAACAAAATTGGGGAGGAAAACCGTGTCCGTGATTTTGTTCTCTTCATCGAAGGCGGCTTGCATGTCGAGAATGGCACGTTCAAAATGAACCGTGAATATTGCCTGATTGGGCGAAATGAGCAACGGAGAGTCGAGCTTGCGGATTTCGCCATATTGAGACAACAAAAGCTCGAACATGGGTTTAATTTTCTTCAACTCAAGCTCGTACCACACCTTTTTGCTGAAAACGTTTTGGATGCCGATATAATCTTCGGCGTTGATTGCTTTGGCGTAGCGGTCTGCTACTTTGACAAACTCGTCTGCGGCTTTTTCGTGCGCAAATGTCGTTGAAGTCACAGCCGTCTCATGTTGCGCACATTGATAACTGAAAAAATGAAACCCGCCATCGCGAGCGACACCCAAGTGCAGATGGCGGTGATCGGAATAAAATCGCCACAAAAATGTTGCACTGAGCATAACGAATACCACAGCCGCTACACGCGCCACCTTGCCCAAAAAGAACTTGAGCCGCGGTCGCCGGTAGTCAATCAGCCGCTGCGCGCGAAATTCGAGGCTCACCGCAACCGGCAGGAGGGTTTGCGCAAAGGCCAATCCCGCCTGCCAGCGATGGCGCGGCAACACCTTGCCGATTCGCCAAACATTGATGAGCGAGGAGGCCAGAAGCAGAGGATTTTTGATCGCGTCTACGGTGAGATCGTCGCAGGAAAGCTCGCGCCAAAACAGAATCCGCTTCCAGAGAAAGGCTTTGAAGACGGTGAGGCCGGCCAACGCGCCTAAAATGGCGTAGACGGAATTCGCGATGCTGAAAACAAAGCCGATCGCAAAAACTTGCACGACGAGCAAGGGAATCGCGGCGAAAAAGATTTCCAAAAGCCAAACCAGCAAATTATCGTGGCGCTTGATGTGAGTCAACTCGTGGGCCAACGCGGTTTCCAGCTCTTCGGGCGGCAATTTTTCCGCCAACTGCGGCGCCAGAAAAATGGCGGGACGCAACGAGCCGATGGTGAAGACCAAAGGCCGCTCGTTGCTGAATTGGTAAAGCGTCGGCAGTCGCCGTACTCCCGTCTTTTGCGCGGCCGCCTGAAACAACTTGAACAACGCGGGATGTGTCGCTTCGGAATATTTGGTAAACCGCCGGCGCAGTCGATAGAAGACGACGAGGTGCAGAAGCAATTTGATCAGAAAGATGACGAACAAAGTAAAGGTGAACAGCCGCAAGAGATCAACGGCGCTGCAATGCACCGGATTGGCCAACAGAATTTTGTAGTTGGCGATGAGCTTGAGATATTGTTGTGAAAGCCACTCAAACATTTTGCTTGCGTTTTGCTTTGATGAGCTTCGCCAGCTCTTCCATTTTCTCCGGCTTTTCATTTCCCAGCGATTCCACGAATTGGCTGATCGCCGGCGCCGTAAAATCCGCCAGCAACTCGTTGATGATTTTTTTTACCGTCGATTGGGTGAATTCTTCGCGTGAAGAGGCGGCACGATATACAAAAGCCGCGCCTTCCCTTATCTTCTTCAAAAGCCCTTTTTCCGCCAGACGGGACATCACGGTCATGACGGTGGTATACGCAATCTCACGCTGCACTTTGAGCTGCTCGTAGACCTGCCGAACCGTGATCTCGTCCTTGGCCCACACGATTTCCATGATGTCGGTCTCGAGATCGCCGAGAATCTTGCGCAGCCCCTTTTTGTGGGGATCGAAGGTGAAGGTATATTTTCTTTTGGCCATATTGCCGTCTCAGCTTGAGCTTTTTTATTCCTACTACGTTTTGTAGTAAGAAAAGTTCCGAAAAAATTATTTCGTTGTCAAGAAAAATTTTGCATAGCTTCTTTGACAAACATGTTGACATCGCCCAAACAGCATTCGCCTTTGGGATTTTTAATGTCACACGCGCAATGGCCGGCTTTGATCTCTCGCGCGATCTCCAACGCGGCGGTGGATTTGCCGGTTTCTCTGATCTGCTGTTTGATGCGAGCGCGTGTCCAATCGAAGCAATAGCAAACCGGAACCTCAGCGCCTTGATCTTTGACAAAAACTTTTACCGAGACATCGTCGGTGGCAAAGAAAGGCACATCCTCGTTGGAGAAATAAACCACGTTGCAGGCGGGTTCCGTGCAGTAGTAATATTGCACCTTTTGAATGGCAGCGGCCCTTTCCGGCTTCAACAAATGCTCCAGGGTGCGGCGCTGTACCTTGCGTGAAAGCGTTCCGGATAAAGGACATTCCGCTCTTGCGGGCGCAGGTGTTTTCTCTTCAACGAGACAGCAGCTTTCACTGTGATGTTGGTCGGCAGCAATCACTTCGACGGGTTGCGTGCAACAGGAATTCATTTTCATTCTCCTTTGTTTTCTCGAGTAAGCGTCGCCCTGTAACCCGTCTCATCAACGCGCTCGATCAAGGCCTCCGGCTGCACGAGCGCGGGATCATATTCGACCACGCCCTTGCCGGCCTCGTATTCAACGCTGGCGCGATGAACGCCCTTGACTTCGGAAAGCGCGGTTTGAATGTGGGAAGCGCAGGCATTGCA
>JAKEEU010000217.1 GCA_022616415.1 Candidatus Zhuqueibacterota bacterium
ACGGAATGAGCCATTAGCTCGTTTCGTGCGAAGCAATGTATAGCCTTTATGCGATGCCACATGCCTACGAAGAGCAGAGCCTTCAACGTTACCTGCGCAGTGATGGCTGCGAATGCGCTTAATCACATCTTTGGAATCACCTACATATAAGACTAACATAGTTCATTTGACCAATATTCTGAAATAAGATAGAAGAAACGTCAGGCTTTCGTCATGATAGCCCGACGTCACTTCCAAAGGACGAATTGGCGCAGACGGCTTAAAAGCGTCTTCAGCGAGTCCGTGTTCACGCATCCTTCGTTTGATCTTTTTTTTTAATTGCACGCGCACCCTCCCCCCGAGCCTCCCATGCCGCCGGTGCTGCCTTCGAGCGTCTCCAGCCAATGACGCTCTTTGGCTTCTTCGATTCTTTCCTTGTCGAAATCCATTATGCGTTGCGCCAGGTATTCACGCTCATACGGTTTGACGGTGGCGCAACCGGTGATGAGGCATTGCAGACCCCAAAGTAAAAGACAGAGCACAAAAACAATACGATTCCGCTTCATGATTTCTCCTTAAATATATGCAACATTTCCATTCGGAGCGCGACGCTTCAGCTTTGCCAGCAAACGTTCCAGCACCGTTAAGCGCGCACTCCGAAAATTGTGACATGAGAAGTCGGACTCGCGCAAAAAGTTTTTCCAATCTTTTGAGAATCTGACAGTGCAAGTCCGGCTGGTTTACTTTACTTTTTCTTTTTGTTGGCAGACTGGCAGTCTGCGTTACGGTTTTCCAAGCATCTCATCAATCTCGGCCTCGATGCGCTTCAATTCTTCCACGCTGTAGCCGAAATGAACGAAGCGGATGACACCGTTGCGGTCGATGAGATAACTGCTTGGCATCTTTTCGACGGCATACGCGTCCGCCACTTTTTTGCGCCGATCCCACAGCGCTTGCAGCTTGAGGTCGTACTTTTTCAAAAAGCTGCGAATGTTTTCCAGCTCGTTGTCTACGGTCACCGCCACTACCGCCAAGCCGCGCTTGCGAAATTTTTCCTGCACGCGATTCAGCTCCGGCAGCTCCTCGCGGCATGGCCCGCACCACGTCGCCCAGAAATTGAGCAACACGACTTTGCCGCGAAAACTTTGCAAAGCCACTTCTCCACCTCTCACGTCAGGAAGCGCAAATTCCACGGCCTTTTTGCCGACCAAGTTATTTGGCGATGCTTGGCTGAATAACGTCAGAATGATTGCAAAAGTTAGTTGAACGATCACATTTTCTCCTGTCAAAAAAGCTCACACGCGCTCTACGTTTTTGCCCTCCGCCCTCCGCGCCATGCCCTCAGCCCCTCAGTGATATTGCCCGCCCAAATCCATCCACGTAATAAATTTTCTGACTTCGTCTTTTGTGAGCGTGTTGGCGCCGCTCGGATGCGGTCCAAGGGTTTTGCGGTCGCCGAGACCGAGCAACACGTCGCTCAAATAGCTGTTGCGGGCAAAGGGCACGTTCGAGACGTTGACCATATCTTTGTTGTTGCCCGAAGCATTCATCAAATTCTCGTATGCCACCGAAAAATTCGCCGTCTTGACGAGCGAGAGAGTCAAGGCGCCGCCGGGGTTGGTGCCCTCATGACACGGCAGGCATTTTTGCGAAATGATCGACTCGATGGCGTTTTTGAAAGCAATCACCTCACGCTGGCTCACCGGAACCACCAAATCCGTCGGCACTTTGTTGAGCGCGATGGGATTGGAATTGGACTTTTCACCGCGCGGGCCGTGGCAGCCGGTGCAATTGGCGACTTTTTCGCCGGGCCGCGCATAAAGCCAACTGCGCTTGATGACGACGGCGCGCCCGAGCGAATCGAGCGTATTGAACGAAATCGGCGTGTTCGCCGGCACGCGAATCGAGAACGAGCCGTCCGCATAAACCGGCGCGACACCCAAAACGCGGCGGCGCTCGGAACTCGTTTCGCCGATCTCCATGTTGCGCTCGTTGGGCGGCACCGGAATGCCTTCGATCACCATCACTTGTTTGATCTCTTGAATTGCCGCGTTCGGCCGCAACTGGCCGTCGCGCGTTTGGCGAAAATAAACGTTTTGGTTGACAAAAACGCCGGTCGAATCTTTGCGATCGATGGTCTCCGGGCGAACCGGCGGCTTCAGACGCGGCGCAGCGACCACCGCATCCAATTCGTGCGTGGCGGGATCATTATAAAGCAGCGCCAGGTTTTTGCCGTCACGCGTGATCGTATATAGGCCGTAATCGCCGTCCGGGCCGTTTGGCGAAAAACTTGCCACGATGCGGCCATCCGGCAATGGGAAGGGATATTTGAAAGAGCCTTCACCCACGCCACTGCCGCCGCCCAACGGCACGTTCGGCGTGACGTTGATGTAATCGCCGTCCTTAGGCGGATCGGCGGTAGTTTGATCCGAGTTGAGAATCACCAGCGGGCCGCGGTCAACGAGAACCATGTTGGACATCACCGCCACCAGCTTGCCGTCCGACAACTCGCGTGCGTGGAAAAAATTGCGGTCGTGCGGCGCGAAAAGCAGGAACGTGCCCCCCCCATCGGGCATCGTAAAAAAGAGCGGAAACCGGTTTTGTGTACCATGATGCTCCCATCGCGTCCAGCCGACTCGGCCATCGTGCATCACGAACGGATCGAAATCGTCACTGTTGTTGAAAGAGATACACTCCTGGCCGCTGCCATTGGCGTTCATCGTAAACAGATTCTCGACCTCGCGCCGCTCATACTCGTCGCGAATATTCCGGCGATTCGACGAGAACACAATCTTGCCATTGGGCAAGTAAGCCGGATCGCAATCGTCGAACGGCGAGGTGGTCAGTTGGCGCAATCTCGGCTCGCCGGTGAGGTTCAGCTCATAAATATCGAAATTGTTGCTGCCCTTTTTCCGCATCGAAAAAATCACTTTGAGGCCGTCGTAAGAGATTTCCGGATCGGCCACGGCGCCACTTCCATCAGTCCATGTCACGGTAAGATTCTTAAGCTGGCCATTGGGTGAAATCGGCGCCAGCGTATAAAGGTCGCTGGCATCGCCGCCGATAAAATTGTTATCGAGCGTGCCGCTGGTATTCGATTTGACAAAAATCAGCGAGGTGGTCTGGGCGTCGAGCAGCAAGTCATCGGGCGCCGTGCTCTGGCAAGCGGTGAGTAAAGTTGCGGCCAAACAGACCAAGCCGCGTTTCATCATCGCGCCCGTTTTGAGGCTAATCGCCATTCGTGTCATCGTAGACATAAAACCTCCTCTATCGAAAAATTTTTCGTGCCAATATATTCAGTGACCGATAATCAGTTAGCAGTGACCAGTGATCGGAGCGCTATTTCATCAGTAGAAGTTTGCGCGAAGCGGAAAAGTTGCCGGCGCGCAGTTGGTAAATGTACAATCCGCTGGTGAGGCGGTGGCCGGAGCCATCCAAGCCGTCCCAAACTTTGATGTAGTGGCCGGGCGCGAGATCGCCGCCAACCAGTTCGCGAACGACAGCGCCGAGCATGTTGTAAATGCGCAAGCTCACTTGACCGTGATGATTTTCCGGAATGCTGAACTCAATCGTCGTCGATGGATTGAATGGATTCGGATAATTTTGTTTCAAAGCAAACTCGGTCGGCAACTGTTCCGTAACGGTTTCGAGCGCCGGCGGATTGTTCGGATTATAATTGGCCTCGCGCAGCCAAATCTCCGCCACGCTGGCGTCATCGCTGCCGCCGGTTTTGACGAAGCGCAGCTCGAGATAGCGATCCGCCACCGCTGCTGCGGGAATCGGCAGCCACCCGGTCTTCGTCGCGATTTGGTTTACCGTCATTGGCGCATGCACGAGATTTTGCCCGGCATAGAGCGCTTGTTCCACGTTGCCATTGACGGAGAGATAGCTTGCTCTCACTTCATACGCAGTTGTCGGATTGAGTCCGGCAAAACGATAAACCACTTCTTCCGCGTCGATAACAATCGTCTCGTCCTGAGCCGTGGCGCGGGTGCCGCGAACGAGATGGGCGTCATGGCTCTCGGCAGCGCCGCAATCTTCGTAATAGTAAAGCGGCAAATAAAATGCATTACTCTCGCCAATCACTGCCGGTTTTTCGTAAGTTGATTGCAGTGAATGGCGCGGTATGTAATAACCCGGGGCTGCCATTTTGCCATCGGGCAAGCGCCTATCCCAGCGCAGTTGTACCGTCCCAGCGTTTTGCCAGGCATCGATCAATACACTCGTGGTGGCGTTGCTCTGCGCCGGCACGAGTTCCAACTTCAAATGGCCGGGGTCAGTCAGTTTCGCGCTGCCAACAAGCTCAGACAAATCCGCCGTAAGCTGCAATTCGTTCATTTGCAAATCAATGCCAAGCTCGTAACGCCGGCCGCCGGAATGATCCGTCCACTTTTCCAGGAGAAAAGCTTGATCGTAACCCGACCAAGTTGGTTGATTTGCGCGCGTGAGCACGCTGCCGAAAAGAGGTTGAAAGCGCACGGGTTGAAAATTCGACTCATCGGAACGCAACGTTGCCAATGGCTCCAGCGCCGGGGAGAATTTTTGAATTTGCCGATACGATTCATCGGAGAGATACACTTGGCCCCAATGATCCGTGGCCAAAGCCGCCGGCACCATTTCCGCTTCGCCTTGATAAGCACCGACGGAACGAATCGAGCTACCGTCGAAATAGAGACGATGAATTTTTCTCGTTCCCGCATCGGCTAGATAAATATTACCGTCGCTGCGGCCATCAAAACGGCCGATAGCCAAAGCCGAGAGCTCGACGAATTCGTTTGCCTGATATGCGACGACTCGTTCGGCAGTTCCGCGTGCGGAACGATAAGCCAGCAATGTGTTGGCGCCACGAGCGATCACCCAAATCAGATCATCGCTTGAATCGAAAATCGTGCCGCGATCATCCCACGCCAGCTCGGTCGGTTGCGACAGCGCGTCATCAACAATCGCGCCGAGATATGAAAGCGAAATATTATCTGCCGGCCCGCCCAGCTTGAGAATGAGAACGCGGCGATTTCCCGTATCCGCAACGTAAACCACGCCCTGCGGATCGACGGCTATGCCATGCGGGCGGTTGAGTTGCAGGCCGGTCTCCGCGGCGTCGTAGGCTTTGATCCATTTCTGATAATCGCCGTAAACAATGCGATTCCAAGCCGGGTCGGTGACCATTTGCACGTAGCTGGCTTGGAAAAAGGGCGCCGTATCGAATTGCCGCACCTGCGCGAAGAGCGCGCTGGAATGCGGCACGCTGAAAAGATTGCGGTTCAGCCGCTCGGCAGTGACCCGGCGCGACAACGTGCTAATTTGATATTCCGGCGCGAGAGGTTTGCTGATAAAAGTCTCGTCATTGTTTTCGCCGGCGTTAAGAAGCGTGAAACCCTCGCCGGTTGAGGTTTTGCTCAGCTCGCCGCGAGCCGATGGAACTATTTGTTGCGCCGCGGCGAGGTCGGCGGCGAGCAAATACCAACTCGCGCCGTTTTTGACAAAGTGGAGGCTTATTGTTTCATGCCCGACTTCGAGTTTGTATTCAACCACGTTCGCATCCGGCGAGCGTTTGCTGAAATTTTCAACGATAAAGCTTTTGTAAAGATAAGGGTCGTTGGTTTGCAATCCTTGCACGACGCGCCGGGCGAGCAAGGCGACGGCCACCTCGTCATTTGCTTGCACGCGCCGGTAGCCTAAATGCGCCGGCTCGTTTTCACTGCCAGCCGAGGCCGCCGAAACCGTCGCGATCATGCAACGAAACAGCAAACTTGTGTACCATTTACTTGCCATTATGAACCTCCTGCTCAATCCTTAATTTTGTCCATTAAAAGTCAAACCCCGCAAAATCGGGGTCAATACTCAAAGGTTAGTCCGATTTGAAAAATATTGGCGGTGAAATTATTGGAGGTGAAAAAGCGCTCGTATTTCACGTCCAAAGTCGTTTGCTCCATCAACGGCAGTTTCCGGCGCAAAGCCTCGAGCTTGTAAGCCAGGTGAAAGCCGAACAGGTGTGAGTTGAACGGCTCGAGCTTGTAATCGTCGGTGAAAAATTCCGGCTGGCGCGGCAACAGTGAATAATCTTTGCGCCAAAAATTCGCCGGGCTTTGCGTGTAGAAACGATAGCGATAGCGCATGAGCAAGCGCTTGGACAAATTTTGATAAAACCTGAGGCCAAGCGTGTGCGAGAGAATGCCCCAGTCGTCGCCGTAAACGCGATACTCGGCCCACAACGCCGCATTCGCCGGCTTCAAATGGGTGTTCAATTTAACGTAACCGGCGATACGTAGACGCTGCTGCGGATGTTGCTCGAAGGGATATCCTCCGGCAACATTTACTTGACGATATGGGTTGCTTTGGAAACCGTTGAGCCGGGAGATATCGATTCCAAAGCGCATAATATGCGCCGGTGAAAGTGTTTGTGTGATAGCGGCGTCAACGAGAATGTTTCTGCGTGTGTACGTTGTTTTTTGGCCTAATGGGTTTATAGTATCATAGCCATAACTCAAACCAAGAGAGAGATTGGTGTTTTTTTGGTTAAAACCCTGGCTGACACCAAACCCGATCAAGCGGCCAATATAATCGTTCTCTGACGAATAGTACGCCGTCGCGTTCCAACTACTCGAGTTGATGGACGCGATGATCTCATTTCTTTTCTTGATATAAATGGCGTTGGGATCGCTCCCAGCCGGCTTGGAAGCCCCAGTGAATCCATCTATTCCTGTTACTACCGGCTTGGCCGAGATGCCGCGATACGGCGGAATGTTGACACGGTCGAGGGTGTATTGCAAAGACAGCACTGTATTGTGTGCGATGTCTTTCACGAGCTGCAGTGTCGGTGATTGTACCAACAATCCGCCGCTGTCTTTGAAAAAATTGGTGCGCAGCGAAACCGAGTCGTCGGTGAAACTGACTTTGGCCGCAAAAATAACGGCGCCGAGTGCGAGCGTTGCCAACGCCGCACGAATTATTTTATGAGTTTTTGTTATCATGTTAAACACGAAAACACCGCGTCCGTACGGCGTTGCGAAGGGAATTACAGGAGGACGAAGGCAGGAACGATCCCGCTTCTGAAACGTAAAGCATAAAACGTGAGGCGTGATGCCTCTAGAGATGAACGCGCTCGTTTTACGTTTTAGCTACTTACGTTTAGAATACGAGGCTAACAAAACCGAAACTGCATTTACGGATTTGTCGTTGCTTCTTCTGTCTCTCCCTACAACCTGAGAAGAGTGCTGCGCAAGTTTTCTCGTGAGTTACGCAGCGATTCACGGTGACCTCGGCTCAGCCCGATGCTTACTAGATTACAAGCTTTGTGCCAAAGGGATTGGCTGGTTTGCCCGTTGGCCTGTTAGCCGGTTTGAAAGTTGACCGGCTAACGGCAAACCAGCGAACGGGCTAACTTCACAGATGATAACCGAGCACGAGCGAGACTTCGATATTTTTGTTGGTCCAGGCGCTAAGGTCGCGGCCGCTGGAGAAGATGTAATCGAGAAATTCGTAACGGAAGGATAATTTCGGGTTGATCTTGATTTGGGTGCCGATGCCGAATCCGTAGGTGAAATTTTGCTCATCGTAAAGGCGGGTCAAGCCGAGATGGAAAATGGCATACGGCTCGATTTTGCCGGCGGCAAAAGAGTGGGTGGCGCGCGCGCCGTGATAAAACACGCGATCGGATCCCGGCTGCAAGCTCAAGCCGCTGGTGGCGCGGCGCAAAAAATCCTGCTTGGCCCCTGCGAAGCCGATGAGCACGCCCACGGCGTAGCGCTTGTCGATGTGATAATAATACCGCACGCCCAACGCCGTCGAAGTTTCAAAGCGGTCCGGCGCATAAACACCGAGAAATGGAGCGATTTCATGGACACTGACAGCTTGAGTCTGGCTCAGGGCGCCGGTTGAATGAAAAAACATAAAAAAAATTGCAATCAAAAGATAATGGCATTTCATACGATACATATTTTGCTCCAATTGTCTGAAACGTCACCCAGAGATCGAAGAATCCCGCTTCGGCGCGATTCTTCAATCCGTGGGCGTAGGAAAAGGTGGTCTGATTTATATTTTATTTTTCAAGTCTGGAGAATGCTCGGCGTCAAAGCTTCGACCAATTGATGCCGATCGCTACACCGGCGGCGAACTCAAAGAAAGTGGCAAGGCCCTGCGAGCGCAGCGCCGCATATTGCCGCAGATCGAGGCGCAGCCAATTGTTGTTTTTGAGATGGCGCTGCACGCCGAGGCCATAGTTGAACGCCATGTTGGAAACGGATTTGTTGCCGGCGGAGCTGATCGGCACGGTGTTGATGACGCCCACACCGGCGGTCAGCGTGCCGTCGAGGCGCGAAGCAATGGGCCGCACGTATTTGGCGTTGCCGTGCATGAGATAGAAAGAAGCGATTTCTCCGGCAACGTATTGAAAGGTCCCCTCAACGTAGATTGAAGGCAAGGTCTTATAGTAAAATTTTCCGACGTAGGTAAATTGTCCGCCGAAAGCGCCGAGATGAAACGAAACGCCGCCATCCGTCAACGGCCGCGACGCGGCGGCGGGCAGGCTCGTCGATCTCGGCTCTTCAACCTTTTTTCCCTGCACCGCAGATTCGGTTGCCGGTTTGGCAGTCGAGGCGCCGTTGCTGCCGACAAACATCCAGCCGGTTTTGTTGCCGCGAAAGGAAACTTGTACCCACGCGCCGCTCATTTTCAGAATGCGCACGGTGTCTCCGGCGGCGAGAACGGCGATCGCCTTGCTCTTTGGAAAAGGCTGTGCCGCAATGGGAGTGGCGGCATCTTTTAAAATGGCGGTTTGCGCCAAAGCCGCGAAGTTCGGTACAATCAGCCAGACCACCAAACACCAGCCGAAGCGCCGAAGAGATGATGAAAATGAGATTTCTTTGCAAAGACAAAAAAAATTCATGACCGTCCTTTTCATGAATTATCAGAATTGCCAGGACAATCCGGCAGCAAAATGCCACCGCGGCCGCCAAGCTTTCGGCTTTTCCGCCACGCCGATTTGCCGTTGGGCAAAGCGCGAAAAATTTTGTTTAACAAACAACAATACCGCCACACGCTCGCTAACGCGGAAAGCCGCACCACCGCTCCAAGCGAGTGCAAGCTTGGCTTCACTCTTAGGGCTAAATTGAATTTTGCCGAATGTGCCGGCGTCGAACGTCCACGGCCGAGACCGCAGCAAGAGCACACCGGTTTGCAGTTCCAGCACGAAAGCTAATCGCGATTGCCTTCGCGGTTGCCACTCGCCGCGTGCCGCCACAAAACTTTGATATAAATCAGTGTGAATTTTTTTCGACCCGCCGATTAGCGTCAAGACTTGCGCGGCGCGAGCGTATTCCACGCCGGCGGCAATGGCAAGCTGGTTTTGCGCGATCCGGCGCTCGATTGCCAAACCAACGCCGGCGCCGGGCAAATACTCGATGACGTGATGATATCGAGTCGCAAAGCCATAAACTTGCAAACCCCATGAGTGTTTTGTGGTATCCGCAAAAACAGGCTGAATCGAAGGCCGGCTGCTGAAAAGAAAAAAAATCAATACAGCCCCAATTCGTAAGCTCCCAGTTCTTCCCTGGCTTGCACCATCTTGTCGATCAATCCCAAAACATAGCAAGAGTTCAAACACATGTATCCTTTTAGGTAAACTGCTAAATTTTGCGTACCGGCATCGTCCCCAATTCGCAGAAATCGGTTAGCGGGAAAATTTAGAGATATTGGTCTCGAATTGGCCGATTATTGGAATGGTGGAGTACTGGATTACTGAAATACTGAAGTATTGGAACCCCAACAATCCATCACTCCACCAATCCAAAAATCCAGCATTCCATCAATCCAAGAATCCATTGATCCACCGCTCCATCACTCCAACGCTTCATTTCTGACACTCATCCTCCCCGATCGCCTTGCCGGGCACAAGCGGGCACACGTCCGGGTGCGGCACGCCTTGCAGGCAAAAAAGCTGGCGGCGTTCGACAATTTTGTATTGCCGGCGGTCTTCGACGTCGGCGAGAACGCTGTATTTGCACTTCAAACATTTGGCCGGTTGCCAATCGAAACCCGTGGCCACGCTGCGCGCGACGAGCGCCTTGCTCGCGTTCCATTCCGCCGGCTCGTCGGCGCGCTCCACCATTTCAACGTGATGAATTTTGTCAAAAACAACGCGGCCACGATTTATCGTCAGCGTGCCGCGAAATTCCATGCGCGCACCGGGAGCGAGCTGCCAGCGGTCTTGGAATGAGCCGCTCACCACGGCGTAGCAATCGTCGTCGAGATGATCCATATCCACGAATGCTTCGGAGAAGGAAATCTGAAAGCCTCGCAGACGTAAATTATCCTGCTTGGGATAGATGAATCGCTGAAAGCGGGGCTTGACGCCGGAGACGACGCCGAGAATTTGCGCCTCGCGATTTTTCTTTTTCTCCACCCACGCCGCGAAATCATGATAACGCTCAATCCATTCCCCATATTCGTCCGCGCTGATGCGTAGCTCCGGCGCGTTGCTGACCTTTTCATCGACAAAATGCGGGCAGCCGAAACAGAGCCGGCCGACGTAATTATAGCCGCGAATGCACGGCTTGCCTTTCTCGAACAGCTTGCAGCGCCAGCGATAATAAACGCAGCCGTTCGGGAAGCATTGCTTGCGGTCGAGAATATGAGACGCCGAAACTTTGTATTCAAAATGTTCGTGGCTGTCGTGGCGGCAGCGAAAAATGTCCATGCGTTTAAATTCGTTCTGGTAGCGCACGGCAGGCTCTCCGGTTCGTCGAAGTGCAATATGCGGATTGCTGAGGAATTAGTGCAATCCACTATTTTAATCTAAGCAATATTGGAGAGAAGATGCAAGCGGAAAAATTTCCACTTGCTTTTTATGCCACGAATGTTTATTATAATATTTGTTGTTTGCTTTTTTCTTCTCCCCGGGGCTGTAGCTCAGTTTGGGAGAGCGCTTGAATGGCATTCAAGAGGTCGCCGGTTCGATCCCGGTCAGCTCCACATGCAAAAGGGCAACTGAATTTGAGTTGCCCTTTTTATTTGCTGGTTCATTTTCTGCAACGAAAAGGGAACCGCAACAAAAAGGCAGGAGTTTCCTCCTGCCTTAAAATAAATACTATTTTCCAGCCTTGACGCCTGAAGCCTAATGATGAATCATTAGGCTAAGAAATGTAAGCATCATAAATGATGCTAAAAATCTTCAGGCCGATTTATCGGCCTTTCGCCTCTTAGCCCTGTGCCTTGGCGCGGGGCGCACGACCTTATTTCAGCATCGCCATCCGGCGAGTTTGAGTAAAGCTCCCGGCCTCAATCCGATAAATGTAGACGCCGCTGCTCACGCGCACGCCGTTGTCATTCTGTCCATCCCAGACAACATTGTACCCTCCTGCGAGACGGTTGTCGTTGACCAACGTTCTCACCAAGCTACCGGAGACATCGTAGATCTTGATCGAGACGTTGCTCTCTTGCGGCAGAGAGAACGCGATCGTGGTCGTGGGGTTGAACGGGTTCGGGTAGTTTTGCTTCAGCTCGAAACTTTCCGGCAACGATTCAACTGCGCTCAACATCTCGCTGACTTTGGCCAATGACGTTCCGGCAGCAGCCGTCGTTCCCCGGAATTCGATCTGATCGATATAGACGTCGTCCACATCGCCGCTCGCGTCACACATGAACCGTAACCGCGCGTTGGTCGGGAAGTTGTACGAGCTTCGCGAAATCGTGACGATCGCATGATAAAAGACATTGTTTTGAATGCTGCCCGCCCGCGCAATGGCGGCTACCGTCTGCCACGTGGAGCCATTGAAGTATTGAACCCAGAAATCCTCATTCGTTTCCATGCTCGCCATAACGAAATAGAAATCGACTTCCAGCGTGTTGTAGCCAGTCACGTTATAGCTCGCGGTGTGATAGAATGAAGAGGCAACACCGCTGTTGTCCTGGATGTCCGCCGCGGCGATACCCTGGTAAGCATAGGTGCCGCCGGTATAACGCGACATGTCCGCACCGCCGTCGGTGTAGCTGCCCATGCCGCTTTCAAAGTTATCAAAGGTGATAACCTGCCAGCCGCTTGCCGCATCCACGGTGATATTCATGGTCGCTTGATCACTGCCGCCACGGCCGTCTTCAACCCGCACCGTGAATTGGTTCGCGCCGACGTTGCCGCTACCGGGGGTACCGGAAAGATTCCCATTGGAGGCAACACTTAACCACGCCGGGCCGCTCACTTTCAAGAAAGTCAACGGATCAAGGTCGGGGTCAGTAGCATCGCCCGCAAGCGATCCGCTGTAAGCCACGTTTTCGGTGCCGTTCGGCTTGCTGAAAGGGTCGTTGGTGAAGGAAGGCGGATTGTTCGGCGGCGGGGTGCTACCGGTCACGCTGATCGCATCAAAAGCAAAACCGTCTGTGGCGATCGGATAGTTGTCATATTGCTGGAATTTGACGATGAACGTGCTGCTCAGGCTCAGACCATTGGCCGCGGCCAGCACATCCAGATCCAGGCTGAAGCTATTCCAAGCCGTGCTGCTGCCGCCAAGGTTTTGCACTTTGACAAAGCTGGTGCCGCCGTTATCGGAGAAATATATACCGTCTTGGGTATGGGTTTCATCACCGAATTCTTTCCAGCGAAAATCCAAAGTCACCTGCGACTGGCCGGCGAGATTCAAATGCAACCACGCTTCATTTTGGCTGTAAACGTTGCTGGTGGTCACATCCATGGTGAGGTGATAGCTGCCAGCATAGGGGCCATTCGCAGAGGTCACTTGAATGCGCCCGGCGCTGTTGGACTTGTAAGTGTTCCAATGATTGTCCAACGAACCGCTTTCAAAGCCGCTGCTGTAGGGGAGCGTGGCATAATCAGCGGGCGGCTGCGGAATCGTTCCGACGCCAACTGCCAACCAAGCTTCGGCGGTTGAAAGGGCTTGTTGCGAGCTAACGCCAAACAAGGCTTGCGCAGCAGCAATGGCGCCATTGCGGGCCGCCTCATAATTCGAATTGGAGGTCAAAAATGAATTGTTGTTCGTGTACGCAATTCGGGCCGCGTCGGTGAAGCCGAGACCGACCACATTGTAAGCATAGCCCACGTCGTTGGTGCCGCTGCCGCCTTCCACCAACAGATAAAACCAGAAATTCTGCACGCCGCTGTTGATATGAACCCCGCCATTATCGCCCGTGCCGGTATACCAAAAAGCGCCTTGATAAGTATCCGGATCGCTAAACTGATTGGGGTTGGCCATGTGCCGGATGCCTTGGCCGTTGGCGGTTAAATCTTCGCCGACGCGCCACCTGGCATTAGGAAATCCGCTTTCAACTCCCGGGTTCTCCTTAAAAAATTCAACCGCATTTCCAAAAATATCGCTGAAAGATTCATTCAACGCGCCAGATTCATTTTGATAAATCAAGTTGGAGGAAAAATCCGTCACGCCGTGGGTCAGCTCATGCCCGACAACATCGAGGCAAACCAATGGAAAATAATTGACGCCGTCGCCGTCGCCATACGTCATGCGGCTGCCGTCCCAAAAGGCATTGACGTTGTTGGGATAACCCATGCCGACCAGGTTTGCATGAACGTAACTCAGTAAAGTAAACCCGGCACCATTCAAACTATTACGGTTGTGTTTGATAAAGAAATAATCATACGTCGCCTCTGCGCCCCAGTGCGCACTGACGCCGGCGCCGTCCCAAGGGCCGTTGGCGCTGGTGGAGGTGAAATTCGTTGCATTGGTATAACTGGTGCCGTTATTCATGTTGAAAGTGCGAATATCCGCCCCGCGGACCGTGTTGCCGTTTTCCTGAAGGCGATAGCTCGAACCCGAAACTTGATCGACAATCATCGAAACCGTTCCATTGTACAGTGAAGCACCGCTGCCGGTGACATCGACATCATGAATGCGGGTGATCTGGTTGACGATTTGTCCGGTCTTGGCGTCCACGTCCACATAATAGCGGCCCAAAGGTTTCTCGGCGTAAATATCGAAGCGATAAACCAATTTCATGTTTGCTGCGATCATTTCCGCTTTGCCGGAAGTGAGCTTCAATTCGCCTTTGGGGTAAAACGTAGCGTTGGCATCCCCGCGCTCTCTTTTCAGAAAAGCCTCGTTGGCTTCCTTTTGCCACATATAGCTTTCAGCGCCAATGTGGTTCAAGGCGGCTTGCAGGGCGGCTTGCTCGCTGAGCGCCGGCACGACGTCCATTTTCAATTCGTGAACCAGGCGGCCATTGGCATACCACACCATGCCGTTCTTTTCGTGCAGAATATATTCCGCGCCGATGATTGGGACCCCCTTGTAATGCTGAATATGACGATGATGGGTGCCTAATTCATCATGCGAAGAACGGTACGCTTGGATTTGATTATCATCGGAAATTTGGAAATATTTTTTATACTCTTGAAAAAAAGCCGTCACTGTGGGCTGCTGCGCTCCGGTAAAATTAATCTCCGTTGGCGCTTTGCCGGCTTTGCCAAACTTTATTTGCGCTTGCTGTAAAACGGTGGCTTTTTCCTGGCTGTCATCAGCGCCAAATGCTGAAATCGCCAGGCAAAAAATTATAAAAATCACAGACCGAGAGTTACTCTTTGCCTTCATGGCGTTTCTCCCGTTAGTTTAGGTAAAAATGAATTCAAAAACTGTTTCGCGCTATTCGATCAAAGGACCTCAAGCGGAAAATTTGATTCCGCCGCTACCCCGATCTGCCAGAAAAGTTACCGTAAGGTGGGAAAATGAAATGCACAAACGCACGAACTTGTCAGAGCCTGAATATAAATATTTTTTTGGTCTGAATCAATAAAAAATTTCAAATAAAAATCAATCGGCGCGGAAATGGCGCCGCCGAGGTCGCCAAAGAAATGCGGATAGATGCTCTTGATTCCCGTCCCGCTATTGATTGCCAGGTAGTTGCTGCCTTTTGACCAATGAAAGCCGTTTTGATCGACAATGCAGGGTTTGAAATATAAATAAGGCCGCGCCGTAGCGTACTGGAACTCAAACGCCGTTCGGCCCGCGTCAACCGACGCCGCCTCGACGTCCCGATTCCAGTCATCATCAACACGCAACACGATGCGGCCGCTTTGCAAGGGATAAATAACGCGAATGATCATGATCTTCGCCATATTTCGTAACCCAGTCTGTTTGACTGGGCGGTTGAAGTTATTTGATTTGATTCATAATATGGCGAAGGGCGAGCAATAAAGTCAAGCTTGTGGAAGCGAACGCGCCAAGATAATTTCATTTGCTTTTTTCCGGAAAATGAATATTATATACGGTCGCCAACTTTAGCCGCCAAATCCTTGTAATCGGTGAGCGGCTAGCGGAAAAACGAGTCGAGCTTTTATGTCTTTGACGGCAAGCCTTCCGTTACCGTTGAAAAAAGAGGAGAGCGGACTTTCTTGTCCGCGATGCGCGTGTGGACTAGAAAGCCCACACTCCTTCAATTAGTCACGAAAGGAGGATATTATGCCAGCGTCAAACCCGTTGATGAGCAAACACGGCTTGGAAATTCACGGCATCAAGAATACCAACGTGGAATATTGGAATCTCAGCACCCCGGCTTTGTACGAGGAAGCCATGCGCCGGCGCGAGGGCATCATTGCGCATCTCGGCCCGTTGGTGGTGCGCACGGGCCATCACACCGGCCGCTCGCCGAATGACAAGTATATCGTCAAAGAGCCTTCGAGCGAAGGCCACGTCTGGTGGGGCAAAGTCAATCGCCCGTTCGAGGCGGAAAAATTTGAAACCTTGTACAAACGCGCCACTTCCTATCTGCAGGGGAAAGATGTCTTCGTGCAGGATTGTTTTGCCGGCGCGGACCCGCGCTATCGCCTGCCGATTCGCGTCATCACCGAAACGGCCTGGCACAATCTGTTCGCGCGGACGATGTTCATTCCCGGCAAAGCGCAGGAGCTGCAAGAGCACAAACCGGAGTTCACAGTGATCAACGTGCCGCGCTTTCACGCCGTTCCGGAAACCGACGGCACCAATTCCGAGGTTTTTATTCTCGTCAATTTTGGCCGCAAATTGGTGTTGATCGGCGGCACCAGCTATGCCGGTGAAATCAAAAAATCCATTTTCACGATTCTCAACTACCTCCTGCCGCTGCGCGACGTGATGTCGATGCACTGCTCCGCCAACATCGGCCCTAACGGCGACACGGCACTTTTCTTCGGGCTGTCCGGAACCGGCAAGACCACGCTCTCGGCAGATCCGGAGCGCCAGTTGATCGGCGACGACGAGCACGGCTGGAGCGACCACGGCGTGTTCAATTTTGAGGGCGGTTGCTATGCCAAAGTGATCCGGCTTTCCAAAGAAGCTGAGCCGCAGATTTATGAAACCACCCGGCGCTTTGGCACCATATTGGAAAACGTGATGATCGATACCGTCACTCGCCGCCTCGATCTCGATGACGCGACACTGACAGAAAATACCCGCGGCGCTTATCCGATCGATTACATCCCGAATGCCGAGCCCAGCGGCATGGGCGGCCATCCGAAAAATATCATCATGCTCACCGCCGACGCGTTTGGCGTGATGCCGCCGATCGCAAAACTCACGCCCGAGCAGGCGATGTATCATTTTCTCTCCGGCTACACGGCGAAAGTTGCCGGCACGGAAAAAGGCCTCGGCAAAGAGCCGCAAGCCACGTTCAGCACCTGCTTCGGCGCGCCGTTCATGGCGCTGCATCCGACGGTATACGCCAAAATGTTGAAAGAGAAAATCGCCCAGCACAAAGTGAGCTGCTGGCTGGTGAACACCGGCTGGACCGGCGGCCCGTTTGGCGAAGGCAGCCGCATGAAGATCGCCTACACCCGCGCGATGGTTCACGCCGCGTTGAATGGGAGTCTCGATAAAATTTCCACCGCGCCCGATCCCATCTTCGGCTTGCACATTCCAACGAGCTGCCCGAACGTGCCGAACGAAGTGCTGAAGCCGCGCAACACGTGGAAAGATGGCAATGCTTACGATGAGAAGGCCAAACATCTGGCGGGGTTGTTCCACAAAAATTTCGAGCAGTTTGCTAATGAAGTGACGGAGGAGATTCGCGCGGCGGGGCCGAAGGTGTTGTGATTTGCTGAACGAAAGACAAAGAGCGTGGAGTGATGAGAAGCAAAAAGCTTAGCCCTTTTGCGCGGCGCTAAGTTGAGGGATTGTAAAAATAAACTTTACAACTTCTTAAGTTTTTAGTATATTGTAGGCATGAAAGCCGTGTGCGCCTACAAAAAAGTGACTGTTATCCGAATTGCGTGGGCGCGCGTGACATCCCGCTGTCGCTGCCTATGCAAAAAATGGAGATATGGCGGCATCGCCATATATTAGTATTTTAATTGCTCGGTTAAGAATCTGCAATTTGCGGCGGTGTCGCTACATTTTGGTAGGGAGTTTGTTGTCATTTTATTAGCGCTTGCGGTTCGGTGGGCATGGCGGTTGGGCCGATCAACTCCAATTACTATTGAGAAAAAAGCATTAAAAACAGTTCCCCCTATAATCATGAGGTGCATAATGAGGCGGTCAAGAAAAACTTTGGTGATGATGGGCGTGGTCGCCGTGGTGGCGCTCGCCGGCATGGCGATGATCGATCCATCGGTTCTCTCGTTCGCGCCGCAGTCTCGCAGCGGCAATTTGTACCAGGAAATTCAGCGTTTCAACGAAGTTCTCCATGCCGTCTCAAAATATTACGTCGAGGAAGTCGACAATCAAAAACTGATCAACGGCGCGATTGCCGGCATGTTGGAGACTTTGGACCCGCACTCGGTTTATATTCCCAAAGACCAGCTCGCGGACGTTACCGAGAGATTCGAAGGGCACTTCTACGGCATCGGCATCGAATTTAATATCTTCAACAAAATCCCCACGGTAGTGTCGCCGATGCCGGGAACGCCGGCGGATCGCCTGGGCTTGCGATCGGCGGACCAAATGATCGCCATCGAAGGCAAATCCACTTACGGCTTCAACGAAGAAGAAGTCAGAAACCGGCTGCGTGGAAAAGAAGGCACGCAAGTGCGCGTCACGATTCGCCGCGCCGGCGTGGACGAGCCGTTCGAGGTCAATATCACGCGCGAGAAAATTTCGATCAACAGCGTCGAAGCCGCGTTTATGCTGGACCAACAAACCGGCTATGTTCTCGTCGTCCGGTTTGCGAAAACCACGGGCGAGGAGCTGGAGAGCGCGCTGCAAAAGCTCGAAAGGCAGGGCATGAAACAATTGGTGCTCGATCTGCGCGGCAACGCCGGCGGCTTTCTGGAGCAGGCGGTGACCGTCGCCGACAAGTTTATCGAGCACGGCAAAAAGCTGGTTTATACGCGCGGCCGCATTGCGCAAGCCAACGATGATTTTTACGCGACCGACGACGACAATCACCCTCGCTTCCCGCTGATTGTTATGCTCAATCACGGCTCGGCCAGCGCCTCTGAAATCGTTGCTGGCGCGATACAAGATTGGGATCGGGGCCTGGTCGTCGGTGAAACCAGTTTTGGCAAGGGCTTGGTACAGAGTCAGATCGGTCTGCGCGACGGTTCGGCGGTGCGGATTACCACAGCGAGGTATTATACTCCCAGCGGCCGCTTAATTCAACGGTCTTATGACAAGAGTTTTGTGGACTATATTAACGATGCATTTGATGATTACGATCCCAATGCTGCCGCGGACTCCACCAATGATCGGCCCACGTACAAAACCAGCGCCGGCCGGCTGGTGTATGGCGGCGGCGGCATCACGCCGGACGTGCAAATCAAGTGGCACCGTCCCACGCAATTTACGGTCGATCTGATCATCAAACGCAGTTTCTTTGAATTTGCCAGCGAGTTTGCTGCGCGCAACCGCCAGCTTGCGGCGAATTTTCAGGCGTTTCAACAAAATTGGCAGCCGAGCGAAGCTTTGCTGGCGGACTTTCGGCGCAAAATCGATGCGCTCAAAATCAACTTCGATCAGGAAAGCTGGAACAAGGATCTCGATTATATAAAACTGGAGCTGAAAAGCGAGATCGCACTCACGCTGTGGGACAGACAAAAGTGGTATGAAATCAAAGCCACTTGCAACAAGCAAATGCAGGAGGTGCTGCGGTTCTTTCCGCAGGCGCAGAAAGTCGCGGCGATGGGGGAAGGCGCCGGCAGCCATTTGATGAAAAATTGACAAAGTTTGTCCGCTGCAATTATCCTGCTATGAGACGCACGGAGGAGGAAACGAGTGGAAGGTTACAGCCTTTATCAGATGTACATTGACGGCGGTTTTTTTATGCACCCGATTCTCGGGTGTTTCATTATCGGTTTGGCGATTTGTTTCGAGCGTTTTTGGACGTTGACGCGCGCATCGGTGAACACGGGCCAATTTTTGGCGAGCGTCAAAAAAGCATTGGCGGAAGACGGCATAGATACGGCGGTAGAGATTTGCGAGAAAACACGCGGACCGGTGGCGGCAATTTTTCATGCCGGGCTGCTGCGCGCCCATCGTGGCGTCGAGCACGTGGAAAAAGCGATCATGAATGCCGGCGCGGTGGAGATGGCTTTTCTCGAAAAAAATTTGATCTGGCTGACGCTGTTCATCAGCGTCGCACCGATGATCGGCTTCCTCGGCACGGTGCAGGGCATGATCATCGCGTTCAAGGCCATCGAACAGGCCAACGACGTCAGCCCCACGATCGTGGCGCACGGCATCTCCGTGGCCCTGTTGACCACGCTCTTTGGCCTGGCGGTCGCCATCGTCATTCAAACCGCGCACAACTTCTTCACCAGCCGGATCGACAAGCTGGTGATCGACATGGAAGAAAGCTCGGCCGAACTGGTGGATACGCTGGTGGAAATGGAATACGCGAGCAAAATTCCGGTAAACCAAATCGGGCAAGCATAAAAGTGTGCAAGTGGCAAGTTTGCAAATATGCAAGTAATTGGACAAACGCATGCTTAAAAAACGACAAAAAACGCAGGTTGAGATTCCGCAAGCTTCGTTGGCCGATATTGCATTTCTGATTTTGATCTTTTATCTCGCCACCACCACGATCAATATAGACAAAGGCATCGGGCTGACGCTGCCGGTCAAAGGCGAAGCGAAAGAGGTGGCGAAACAAAACGTCGTCTCGTTGTTGATCAACGCTCAAGGCGAGGTGCTGCTGGACGACGAAGTGGTGGCGATTTCAGCCATCAAAGCGATTATTCGCAACAAGCTGCTCGCCAACGACAAGCTGATTGTTTCGGTGAAGGCAGACAAGGAAACAGAGTATCGCACCTACCTCGCGGTTTTGGATCAGCTCAAACAAGCCGAGGTCGCGCGCATCTCCATCGCGGAGCCGGATTAGTTCGTAGTTGCGCCTTCAGGCGCTCACAAGTTCTGAGCATTCAATCCCTGAAGGGATCACGACGAACTCTTTTTCAAAAAATCCATGCCCATTCTCTTTGAAAGAAAAACCGGCACTGTTGCCGGCATCCCCACCATCTCGCTGCCGGACATTGTCTTTCTGCTGCTGATTTTTTTCATGGTCTCAGCGGTTTTCAAAGAGTACCAGGGCTTGCCGGTCAACTTGCCGGCGGCCAAGCAGATTGAGAAAATACCGGGCAAGCGCGACGTGGCCTACGTTTGGATGGACCGCAACGGCCGCATTTCCATTGACGACAAAATTGTGACGATGACCGATCTTGCCGCGATCATACAGGCCAAGCGGGCCGATCCGATGCACCCGCTCAGGCTCACCTCGCTGAAATTGGACGAGCATTTGAAAATGGAGCAGGTTTATCAGATTCAGGAAACGCTGCGCGCGGCGGAGGCGTTGAACATCAATTATTCGGCCAAGCCCGGCCCTTGATCGGATTATCAAAATTTTGGCTTTGGGTCTATCCAAGAGGCGGGAGAGACAGCTCTTTCCGCCTTTTTTTGTTGCGGAATAAAATCAGCGGTTTCCGAGGTTGTCTAAATAGAGAACATGCACTCGACTCGAAAACGTTTGCCAGGCCGGCTCAAGCTCGGGCTCATCGGATTTATGAGCTTGCTGTGTTGGAGCTGCCTCAACCCGTTTGCTCCGGCTTTGGATAAAGGCAATCTGGCCGAGGATTTGATCACGGATCAATCCACACCGGAAGAGGTGCTGACCAATTTCAAATATGCTTATATTTTCAGGGATTCCCTGCTTTACGCCGATTTGCTGGACAGCTCGTTTGTGTTTCAATATTTCGATCCCGACCAGGGCGCTTCGGGGATATTCGTTTCCTGGACGCGGGAAACGGATTTGAAAGCCACGGGCCGGCTGTTGCGAACTTTCGATGCCATCAATTTGGAATGGCTCAATACGATCAATCCGGATACGCTGCGAAATAACGCGGGCACTATTGAGAGCATTTCTTTTTCCAAAAGCTTTCAGCTCAACCTCGCCAGCAGCGGCTTTCAATTCGGCGTCAGCGGCTTTGCCTTGTTCACATTTCGGCAGAGCAAGGCCGACGACAAATGGCGCATCGTCCTATGGGTGGATAAATCCGATTTGTAAGGGAATATTTCGTCATCTCTTGCATGTTTGTTAATTGACCGGTTTACATTTCAACGAGAGGATTTAAAAATATGGCCAAAAAATTTTTGCTGATGATTGCATGGGGCGGCATGGTTTTGCTCGGCTGCGGCAAATCAGATCGCGACGGCAGCGCCGCTTCCAACAACAATCATTCGGCTTCCAATGGCAGCAACGCCGTGAGCGAAAAGGAAAAATTGCCCGATTTTACTTTAAAAACACTGGCGGGTGAAACGATCAATTTGCGCAGCCTGGAAGGGCAAAAAGTGGTGGTCGTCAATTTTTGGGCGACGTGGTGCGGACCCTGCCGCCACGAAATTCCGGATTTCAATGACGTCTATTCGCGCTACCGTGACCGCGGCGTAGAAATGCTTGGCATCTCGGTCGACCAATCGCCCGAAACCGAAGTGCCGCCGTTTTTGCAGACCAACCCGATCCAGTACCCCGTGCTTGCCGGCTCACCGGAATTGACTTATAAATATGGCGTCCGCGGCTTGCCGACGACTTTCATTATCGACCGCGCCGGCAGAATCACCAAACGCATCGTCGGCATGACCAAGGCTGCGACCTTGGAAGCCGAGCTGGAAAAATTGTTGTGACATGAGACTCTTGACTTTTTGCCAAATTTATTGTAACCTTACAGATATAACCTGCAGCAAATGTGTACACGACTTGCGCCCCAAAAGCGCAAGCCGCTTATCGAACTGTAAGGATTTGGACGTCTCATGCCAAGGAACAAACCTTCAGCGGAGGAAAGACGCAAGCAATTCGAGGCACTGGCATTTCCGCACATGGACGCGCTCTACAGCACGGCGCTGAGAATGGCGCGCAATGCGCTCGACGCGGAGGATCTGGTGCAGGATGTTTACTTGCGCGCGTACCGGTTTTTTGACAAGTTTGAAGAAGGCACCAACTTCAAGGCGTGGATATTCAAAATTTTGACCAACACCTTCATCAACCGCTACCGCCAGAAGGTGCGCGAGCCGCAGCACACGGAGTTTGAGAAGGTCGAATATTTTTATGCCGTAGCCGAGAAGGAGCGCGACGACAAATACGAAACGCGCTATGACGAGAAACGCTACGCCGATCTTTTCGGCGACGAAATCAATACCGCGCTCGGCAAGCTCTCTTATGATTTTCGCGCGGTCGTCATTCTCTGCGACATCGAAGGCTTTTCTTACAAAGAGATTGCGGCGATCATCGGCACGCCGATCGGCACGGTGATGTCGCGTCTCTCCCGCGCCCGGCAGCAATTGCAAAAATACTTACGCGACTATGCCCGGCGCGAAGGCTTCGTCAAAAATCCCAAATAAAAAAGTATGTCATCAGCTTGCAAAGAAATTCAGGATCAGCTTGCCGGCTACGTCGATCAGGAAATCGAGCCGGCGCAGGCCAGCACCATAACCCAGCATCTCGGCAAATGTCCGGGATGCGCGCAGGAAGCGAGCGTGCAAAGCGAGGTTAAAACCTTGGTGCGCGAGCATGCGAAGCAGGTGCCGGCGCCGGCCCACGTGCGCGTCGAGATTCGCCGCACCCTCGAGCGCGAATCGTCTCGCTTCGGTTTTTTGAGCCAATTGCTGGCTCTTTTTCAGCGGCAGCCGCTTCCGGCCATAGTGACGGTGCTGGTTCTAATCTTTTTGTCCGGTCTCATTACGCATTATTTCTTCCCCAGCCAGACGAATCTTCGTGGCAGCGACGAGCAGTTTGTCGACGGCAGCATCGAAGGTGAGATCATTTGCGTCGATTGTACTCTGATGGATGTCACCAAGACGCCATACGTACACGACTTCACGCATCGCGCCGGCTTGCGTTGCAAAGACGGCAAGCTCTGGAGCATTTTACCCTCCGAGCAAGGCCGGGAATTAGCGCGAGATCCCAGCCGGTTTCACCGGCAAGTCCGCCTCGTTGGCCATCTGTTTCAAAGCCTACGATATATCGAAGTGAAGGAATTTTCCTTGATTTAAATCGTCGCGACTATGGAGAGCAACGTTACTTATCTCGCCGCGCTGTTTGCCGGCTTCATCTCGTTCATTTCTCCGTGCGTGTTGCCGTTGGTGCCGGCATATATCTCGTTCATTTCAGGCGTTTCCATGGACGAGCTGCGCAACGCCGAGCGCCAGCAGCAGATGACGATCCGTCTCATGATCAGCTCGTTATTGTTCATCAGCGGGTTTACCCTGGTGTTCGTTTTGTTGGGTGCTACCGCCACCTTCGTGGGCGGCTTTCTCCTAAAAAATCTGGGGATCATCAGCAAAATCGCCGGCGTGGTGTTGATTATTTTCGGTCTTCACGTCGCCGGTCTGATTAAAATTCCTTTTCTCAACTACGAAGCGCGCTTTCAAACCGGCAACAAGCCCTCCAGCGCGATTGGCGCCATTCTCGTCGGCAGCGCGTTTGCATTTGGCTGGACTCCTTGCATCGGCCCCATTCTGGGCGGCATTCTCGCCATCGCCGGCAGCCAGGAAACCGTCGGCCAAGGCATGCTGTTGCTCTTGGTTTATTCTCTCGGTTTGGGCATTCCATTTTTTCTAACCGCCATCACCACGCAGCGCCTGCTGCGCGCGATGAATCGCGTCAAGAAACATTTCAAAACCGTCGAGATCATCAGCGGCGGCTTTCTCATCGTCATCGGCATCATGATGGTGTTCAACTTGTTTACCACCCTCAACGGCGTGCTCGTGCGTTGGTTCCCATGGCTGACGAAGATTGGATAAAACGCCGGCACACGACAACTTTTCCCGCCTTCACAAAAGCCATCCGTTTTCAATATGTCAAGTGCTTCGGCGCATTACACTGTTTTATTCGTTGGATTGTTCAATTCGGTGAATCAGCGACTTGATTTTGGTTTAAAAAATTTGTAATTTAGTGTTGTTGCAAGACTCAAGTGCATCGAACTTACGCCGTGGGAGAAGCGTAACGTGGCCACCGACAATCTTTTTGGCGATTATGGAATAAAATTTCCCAACGCTTTGGGCAAGTTGATCCAGGCAGGAGCGGACGATTTCGAGGCCAAAAGCTTGACCATAAAGCGAATCGAGAAACGCGCCGATCTCTTCTTGATTAGCCGCAAAGCCAAGCGGATGATACTCGTTGAGCCGCAAGGGTACAAAGATGCACGCCTGTATCATCGCATGGTGGCAACGATGGTGCTCTTTTGCCTCCAGCACGAGTACGAGGGGAGGATGGAAGCGTCGGTAATTTTTGAGAACGTATCGCATTGGCGTGTCGCCGAGTCTTTTTTTCATCAACAATTTTCCGGCATCTCCTGGCTGAAGTTTTCGCCACGCGTTCTTGTTCTTCGCCGCACCAAGGTGGAGGAATTGAAGAAGCACGAAGACGCTCGCTTGATACCGCTTTATCCATTGTGTGACGTTACACCAACAGAGATCAAACAGCATGCTTTTGAGTGGGCCGAACAAATTCGCGCCACGCCAACGCTACACCAGCAAGAAAAAGAGAGCCTGTTATCTTTTCTGGGCGGCGCCATTTCTCATCGCATCAGAAAACTAAAATTGAATGCTGTCAGCAAATTAATCGGAGGTTTCACTATGTTGGACACACCAATAGGCAAAGAGATTATGCAAATTGGGGTAAAAAAGGGAATCCCCAAAGGCGCGCAGCATATTTTGCTCCGGCTGATCGCCACGAGATTTGGCAGAGTGCCTGACGATGTACGGCGAAAGATCGTGGCAATCAAGGATACCGAGGAGCTGGATCGCATCGCGGATGCGCTCCTGACGATGCGAAGTTTGGCCGAGCTAAAAAAGGCATTATGAAAACGCATGCGTTCCGAGAAAATAAAATTCATCATCAACCCCAATGCCGGTTTCCGTCGCGACAAAAGACATCTTTACAATCTCATTCGCCGGCGCTGCAAAGGCTTGGATTTCAAAATCGCGCACACTCACGGTCCTGGCGACGCCACTCGTATGGCGCAGCAAGCGGCAGATGAAGGATATGCGACGGTCGTGGCGGTCGGCGGTGATGGCACGGTCAACGAAACCGCCTCGGGGTTGGTTGGAACCGAAACCGCTCTTGGAATCATTCCACGCGGCTCCGGCAATGGCTTGGCGCGCAGCTTAAACGTTCCGTTGCAAGCGGCAAAAGCATTGGAAGTGATTGGCACCGGCAAAACCTATCGCATCGATGCCGGCCGTGCCGCACATCGCTACTTCTTTGTCGTCACTGGCGTCGGCTTTGATGCCAGCGTCGGCTCTAAATTCAATTCGGCAAGCTGGCGTGGCCCTCTCCCTTATTTTTATCTTGCCGCCCGCGAGTTTGCCAATTATCAGCCGGAACCGTTGCGGCTTCGCCTCGAAAACGAGGTCATGGAGATGACGCCGTTTTTAGTGACCATTGCCAACACGCAGCAATATGGCAACGGCGCCGTCATTGCGCCGCACGCCCGGCCCGATGACGGCATTCTCGACGTCTGCGTAATTCGCCCGATGAATTTTGCCGAATTCGTCATGAACGCGCCGAAGCTCTTTAACGGCAAAGCCGATACCATTCCATTGATTACCTACTATCGTTCCAGGTTCGCCGTCATCGAAAAAGCCGGCTCCGTGCTCTTTCACGTTGACGGCGAGGTGCAGACCGCCGATGGCGTGGTCGAAATTTCCGTATTGCCGCAAGCGCTCAAAGTCATTGTTCCTGCATCTTATGACACGCCATCCTAATCCTAGTTGTCTCGCCCTGCTCGTTTTTGTGAAATACCCCGAACCTGGCAGAGTCAAAACCCGTCTCGCCTCGACCATCGGCACCAAACTGGCGGCGCAGCTTTATAGCGAGTTCATTCGCGCCACTTTTTCGCTTGCACAACAAATCGAAGCGGCGGTAAGATTTGTGACGTTTACACCGGCAGAAAAAGAACAGGCTTTGCGCGAACATTTTCCGGGGCCGTTTCAGTGGTTCGCCCAAATCGATGCGGCGGATTTGGGCGCGCGCATCCATCATGCCATTCGCCGCGTGCAGCAATCCGGCTGCTCACACGTTCTCACCATCGGCACTGATAGCCCTTCACTTCCCGCGGAATATCTCGATCAAGCCGCGGCAGCCTTGGAAACCCACGAGCTGGTTTTAGGCCCGGCAACGGACGGCGGATATTATTTGATCGGCCTCAATAGCGCGCCGCACCCCGAGCTTTTCACCGGCATCGCTTGGAGCACGGAACGCGTCTTGCATCAAACCTTACAACGTGCCAAGCAACTGCGGATGTCAGTACATCTGCTGCCTTCATGGTACGATGTGGACGACCTCGCGACACTACGGCGATTTTGCAATGAGAACAAGCTGCCGCCGGATTTATGGCAACAAGTCAAACCGTTTTTGGAAGATATACACGCCGATCCTTTTCCTTGAAATTTTGCAGCTTTTCCCATTCAAAATATTACAGGATTTCCAATTCAAGCCATCATGAGACCACGAAATTACGATGTGATTATCGCCGGCGCCGGACCTGCCGGCAGCAGTGCCGCCGCCATTTTGGGGAAAGCCGGAAAGCGCGTGTTGTTGATCGACAAAGGCAAGTTTCCACGTGAAAAAACCTGCGGCGACGGCTTGACGTATAAATGCCTGCCCTTGCTGGAGAAGTTGGGAGTCGCGCTCGATTTTCGTGACCAAGTTTTTTTTCGTTCCGCCGGATACAGCATCACCTTCAGCGACGGCTCGCAAATCACCGTTCGCCGCAAAATGGGCGACAAAGAGGCGGTGGTTTATATGATGCCGCGCTTTGAATTTGACCATCTGCTTTTTCAGAATGCCCGGCAATACGAGAGCGTCTTCGTGCTGGAAGAGGCGATGGTGACGCGTGCGGTTCAAAACGGAGCGTGGCCAACCGAAATCGAAGTGCAGGCAAATGGCCACGGCCGGCAGTCTTTCGCCGCGCCCATGGTGATAGATGCCAGTGGTGTGGCTTCCAAAATCGCCGCGCAGTTCGGCCTCGCCAAAAATGATTTGAAAAATTACGCCCTCACCGTTCGCGGCTATTTTGATGACATTGTTGGCCTCGATGACGTCGTCGAGTTTATTTTCGATAAATCCATTTTGCCGGGTTATTTTTGGATTTTTCCGATTGGTCCCAATTCGGCCAATGTCGGCTGCGGCACCTTTCAGCACCTCATTGTGGAGCGGGAGATCAACCTTCGGCATTTACTGGAAGACTTCATCCGGCATCATCCCGCCGGCCGGAAATTAAAATCCGCCTCATTACGCGGCCCGCTCAAAGGCGGAAAAATTCCTTTGGGAATGGATTTCGTCTCACGCGTTCGCAACGGCATACTTTTCTGCGGCGACGCCGCCGGCTTCACCGATCCCATTACCGCCGAAGGCATCAGCTTTGCCATCGAATCCGGAATCATTGCCGGCGAAACCGCGCGTGACGCCCTGGCTGCCGGCAACTTTAGCGAGGTCTTCTTGCAACAATATGATGCGCGTTGGCAAGCAAGCTTCGGTGAGCGTTTCTCCAAAGCGGGCTTCGTGCAAGAGACAATGCAAAAATCACAGCTCGTCGAATACTTTTCCAACGCCGTTGCCAACCACCCGGCTTTCGACGCCGCCATGCAAGATCAGGGCAGTCAATATGAGTGGATGTTTAAATTGAAGGCGTTGGTGAAGGCGCTGTGAAAAACCATGTATAAAAACATTTTGATTCTACTCCATTTTCCATCTCAACGCGGCGGCGCCGCAACCAAACAGGCTCTCACCGCAAATAAACGCTAATGAACGCGAATCAAAAATTAGCATAACTATTCAGGGAGTATTATTGAAAGCAAAGAAATCAAGGCAAAACCATTAAGGGCAAAATAATTGTTCCAAAAGCTTTAATAGTTTTGCCCCAAATTGTCTTGCCTTCTAAAAAGGCCTGAATAGTTACAAATTAGCGTCTATTCGCGTTTAGTCGCGGTAAAAATCCTAATTTCTCAATTTGTGCAGATTTTGCGCAAAAATTCTTCTGGCGTCACGCAAGTTTTGCACTCCCGACTTGAAGTCCTCAACCCGCTTTTGCCCTTGCCCTTTGATTTTGCTTGACAAAGCGACTTGCAAAAATCAACTTTCATAGGCATGATAGTTGTCAATAAGAAACAGGGGATTGGAGAATTAACAGCAACACAATCCTTGATTGCTCTATTCGGGAGGTGCGCCATGAAATACTTGTCTTGCGTTGTCGGTACTATCGCCGGAATGCTTCTGGTCAACAATCTTGCGACTGCGGACGGGCTTCTGTTCGTGTCCGAGACTAAGCAGCAAGCGCGGCTCTCGCGCACGCTTGTCAATGTCAAAATCTACGACCAGATTGCGCTGACCACGGTCACCCACGAGTTCATCAATCCGGTGAAAACGGATTCAGTGGAAGTGGTTTACATGTTCCCGCTGCCGGAAAACGCGGCAGTAACGGACTTTGCGATCTGGCGCGGTCAGCAGTTTGTCTCCTTCAAGCTGGTCGCTGCCGACACTGGCGGCGGGCATCAAAATTTGCCGGGCGAAAACCTCGATCCCGCCCTGCAAAATTATCTGTTCCCGAATCCCTTCATCTTCCCGACCGTGGCAAAAGAAGATACGTTTCGCGTGCGCCTCAGTTACGCCGCGCTCCTGCCGTACGATTTTGGCGCCATCAAATATCGTTTTCCACTTTATAGCAGTCAATTCTCTGCCGGTCCATTGGATGCGCTTGCCATGCTCGTGACGTTTTCCACGCAACGAACGATCACCGGCATGCAAACGCCCGACTACGCCGCCGGCATCGAGCAACACAGTCCATACACGGCAACGGTTGGTTACGATAACGCCAACTTTACGCCGCCAAAAGATTTTGTGATCGATTACACGTTATCCCAAAAGGAAGTCGGCCTGTTCACGCTGACTTATCACGACCCTGCCGATACCACCGAAACCGCGGGTTATTTCGTGCTCCTGCTCGAGCCCGGCGAAGTGCAGCCAAGCTCGGTTCTCAACAAATATTTTACGTTTGTGCTGGATCGCTCGGGCAGCATGCTGGGCGTCAAAATGGAGCAAGCCAAGGCCGCGGCGCGCTTCTGCGTCGAGCATCTCAATCCGAACGACTTCTTCAACATCGTCGATTTTGCCTCCGATATTCGCGTTTATCAAAACGAGCCGGTCGCCGCCACCGCCGCCAACATCAGCCAGGCGGTTTCATACATCGACAACATTCAAGCCAACGGCGGCACCAACGCCAATGAAGCGTTGCTTACCGGCCTGTCGCAAACGATACCAGGCGGGGTGAATCAGGTCGTTTTTCTGACCGACGGCCTGCCCACGGTCGGCGAAACCAACACGCAAAGAATTTTGGCGAATGTGCGCGCCGCGAATAAAAACAACGCCAGCATTTTCGTGTTCGGCGTCGGCGACTACATCGGCCAGGATTTGCTGCAGGCGCTCGCCGACGAAAATCATGGCACCGCCTCGTATCTCAAAGAGAACGAGCCGATCAGTGACATCATCGCCAACTTCTTTGCCCGCATCAGCAATCCGGTTCTGGTTGACGTGAAACTGGAATTTGACGATATGCAGGTATTCGATCTTTACCCCGTAGATTTGCCGGATATTTTTGCCGGATTTCAGCAGGTGATTGCCGGCCGCAACCAAACTTTTGGAAGTACGAACATCACGCTCAAAGGCAGAGTTGCCACCGCCGACACGGCCATTGTCTATCCGAATTTGATTTTTCCGGCGCAGAGCACGGAGAATTCCTTCGTGCCCAAAATTTGGGCGAAAAAGAAAATCGATTATCTCTACGCCCGATGGCTAAAAGAAAATAAACCCGAAGAGTTGAAACAGCAGATCATCGCTTTGAGCGTGAAATATGGCGTGCTCTCGCCCTTCACTCAATTCAAACCGCCTGATCCAACAACGGCCGTGGCTGAAGGCGTGCTCGTGGCACAATTGCAAGCCGCTGCCGTATTCGTGAGTGATCGTCCCACCATTCGGCTAACGTGGCATCTCGAAGGCGAAGCCGCCGAAATTGCCGCCATTGAGATTTATCGTTCTGATCGCGTTAACGGAAATTACGCGCGGGTTGCAACGCTGCCGCCGAGTGCCGTGGCGTATGATGACGTGACCGCCGCTCCCTCGTCGAATTGGTACTATCGTCTCGATATCCTGATGCGTAACGGACAACGTATCTCCACCTCAATCAACTATCAGGCGCAGGCAATCCGGCTTTTTCACCTGGCACAGAATTATCCTAATCCGTTCTCAAGCGGAGCGCGATCCCGCCTCGCGGGAAATCCAAAGACGCGTCTGGAGTTTTATTTAGGGCAACGCAGTGCGGTCGAACTTGCGGTTTACAATATTCGTGGCGAGCAAGTTAAAATATTGATGAAGGAAAGCCTACCGGCCGGCCAGCACCAAGCAGAATGGGACGGCACTAATACACAAGGCCGGCCGGTGGCGAGTGGGATTTATTTCTACCGCCTGCGTACGCCGGAATTTACTGGTACGCGAACGATGGTTTTGGCAAAATAAGGTCAACCGGCATTTACTGATCTGTCACTCGGAATGAAGGGAGCGCGGACTTTCTTGTCCGCGATGCGCGTGTGGACTAGAAAGTCCACGCCCCCTCTAATCAGGAGACTGTTTATGAACAAAAGATTAACGGTTTTTCTTGCCTATGGCATGACGCTGTTGTGCAGCTCGCTCTTCAGCAGCACGACGCATGGCTACGATCTATTGCGAATCCAGCATCCGCAGCAGACGTGGCGATATGGCCAGGGAACCATTGAAGAAGCCATAGTCTCGATTCGGCCGCAGGGCATTTACATGGAGTACGGCTTGTATCTCACGTTTTCAGCGCGTGACTTGAATTTCACGGCGGCAGACAGCGTCGAAGTACAGTTCTTTTTTGATTTGCCGCCGGAGGCGATCGTGCACGATCTTTGGCTGTGGGTCGACGACCAAATCATGCGCGCGCTGATCATGGATCGCTGGACCGCCTCATCAATCTATGAAGATATTGTCAAACGCCGGCGCGATCCCGCCATTCTTTTCAAGAATAGCGCCACCAGTTACGAGCTGCGCATTTACCCGATGAAGGGGAATGCGAAACGCAAAATCAAGCTGACGTATTTGATGCCGGCGCAATGGTCGGCGACCGCAGTGAGCGCGGCGTTGCCAACCAATTTGTTGCGCACTTCGCGAAACCCTCTTGCCACGTTTTATTTGCTGTTTTGGCCGCATGCGGATTGGCAAAAACCGCGGCTGTTGGAATTTCCCGATGTCGCATTTAATGAGAAGGAAGATACGTTCTTCGGTCTTTATCATCGCGCCGATATTCCTTCAGCAGCGGTGGTGACCTCGCTGAATTTTGCGCTCGATTCGCCGCTGCGCAACGGCGTTTATGTCAGCCGCCATCCTGCCGGCAATGGCGGCATTTATCAGCTTGCGCTTTTGCCTTCCCAGGCGCTGCAGTTGCAAGCACAACGCAAAGTGGCTGTTCTGTTCGATTATCTTGCCGGCAAGAGCACCATCACCACGAATGAAGTGCTGAACGGCGTGAAGGTGATGCTGCGCGAGCAGTTCACGTCTGCCGATTCGTTCAATCTTATTTTTTCAAATTTGACTATTCGCCGCGCCGGCGAAAACTGGTTCTCCGCTGATCCCGCCGCAATCGACCAGGCGTTCGCCAATGCCGGCTCGAATCCGCTGGCGAGCTACAGCAACCTGCCGGCTTTGCTGGCGAACGGTCTCGATTTCGTCAAGCAAAACGGCAACGACGGCAGTCTGCTGCTCATTACCAATTCCGATCAGGTGGGCGATTATCGCGTTGCCAATCCGCTGCTCAATGATGTGCTCAACCAGATGAATCCGGTGCTGCCCATTCATGTTGCCGATTTCACCAATGCCAAAGCCACTTACTACAATAACGGCGGCCGGTCATATTATGGTAACGAATACTTTTATCAGAACCTCACCCAAAGAACCTATGGCAATTACGCCAATATCCGCGCGACCAGCTCATTTTCCGGCATGCTGACGGCGATCGCGCAAACGCTGAACGGATTCATCGATTCGTTCGATCTTTACACGACACTCGAGAATGGCTTCTGCTTCGGCCGGTACAATCTTGGGACAACCGGTTCGGCGATTTATCTCAACCGGCCGATTCTCCAACTGGGAAAATTCAACGGCAGTTTCCCGTTCATTGTGCAAGCCGCCGGCGTTTATAAACAGCAAACATTTTCAACCAGCAAGACCATTGCTGCGGACGAGGCTGCGCTCAGCGACAGTTTGGCTGAGGAAATCTGGACCGGCAACTATATCGCTGCCCTCGAAGCGCAGCCGCAAACCAATGAGATCATCAAACAGATTCTCGAGGCCAGCTTGCGCGAGCGCGTGCTGTCGCGTTACACGGCCTTTCTCGCGCTCGAGCCGAGCGATACGGTGAAAGTCTGCCAAGACTGCAGAGACGAGTCAAAACTGGTCAGCTCTGTTGTGTCTCGGGAAAAAGAGGCTGCCGATGACTCTCTGCTGCAGGCTTATCCGAATCCGTTCAACGCGGCCACGACGCTCACGGTGCGCTTGCCAAACAACGTGAAGAGAGAAAATGTTTCATTGAAGATTTACAACCTGATTGGACAGGTGGTACGCACGTTCGATCTTCTCGTCGACCCGGGCAAACACACTTATCAATTCACGTGGGACGGTCGCAACGACGCCGGACAAATCGCGGCAACCGGAACGTACTTCCTCGTGCTGAAAACGCCGGCGAGCCGAAAAGCTTTGAAGCTCGTGATGATGAAGTAACCCAGTCGGCTCGACTGGGCTGTTGAAAAGTCACTTGGCCTGAACGGGAATAAGGTCATATCACTTCTTCCGTCGGCAATTCTTAAACGGAGGTATGGAAGATGACTATAAGCATAGTGTATGTAGCACTCGTCACATATACACTTATACTGTCTTTGGCACAGGCGCAAGAGAGGCAAATTTACTGGACAGATGCCAAGGGGAAAATTTTTCGTGGAGATGATAACGGCGCCGCTTACGAGGAAATCATTTCCACGCGCATTCCGAGCGCAATAGAAATTGCCGAAGACCATCTCTACTGGGTAGATCAAGCTGGTTTTGCCATCAAGCGAAGCTCGCTTGACGGCACCGTGACAGAAGAAATTCTTTCTGAAATCGGTGCTGTAACTGCTCTGCTGCATGACCCTAAAAACAAGAAACTATATTGGCTTGAACAAATTGCGGGCAAGATTTGGCGTGCCAATCTTGACGGCACCGAAGCAGCAGCGCTCATCGAGGGTTTAGGCTATCCTTCTGGTCTTGCAATCGACACATTGGCCGGCAAACTGTACTGGGGCGATGGAACAAGACAGCAGCTTCAACGCGCCAATCTCGACGGCACTGGGGTTGAAGATATTCTCCCGTTACAGGGAATTTTTCGCGGCCTCGCCATCGATGCCCAAAATGGCAAGATCTATTGGATTGCCAACAGCACGCGTGAGGTTAAACGAGCCAATCTCGATGGCCAAAACCTAGAAACCATACTCTCTGATGTTACACCATTCGACCTTGCAGTCGATTCGAAGGCCGGCAAAATCTATCTGGCAGATGTCGGAAAAATTGTTCGCGTCAATTTGGATGGCACGGAATGGGAAGAGCTCATTACAGGCTTTGTTTTGGGTGCGGAAAGGCTGGCGCTCCACCTGTCAGGTGGAAAGATGTACTGGATTGATCAATGGACGCACAAGATTCAACGGGCAAATCTGAATGGTACCCTTGTGGAAGACGTTCTGATTGGCATTTCACCGCCGCGAGGCGTTACGCTGCATGTTGGAGACAGAAAGCTATATTGGACCGGTTTTGGGGAGCTGATGCGTGCTAACTTCAATGGCTCCGGCGTCGAATATCTTGCTGACGTATCTTGCGGCGTAGGTGAGTTGTCGGACATTGCGCTTGATCCCAAAGAAGGCAAAATGTACTGGATTAGCGATACGGATTGCGGTGGATTGGAACTGCACCGTGCGAATCTTGATGGCACCAATGTGCAAAGGAATTTGCTGGGAACTATAAGCCAACCCTTCTCCATAGCATTGGACCTCAATGAACGAAAGGTGTATTGGACGAATGCCGGACGCGGAAAGCAGTTTAGAGCTATTCGTCGTGCCAACCTTGACGGCAGTGACACCGAAACATTGATAGACAGTTTGAACTCCCCCGGCGGTATTGCGGTCGATCCCCAAAACCGGAAAATGTACTGGATTGATTTCCCCGGAAACTTTGGGAGCATTAACCGCGCTAATTTTGACGGTACGAATGTCGACGTCGTGATAACCGAATTGAACTTCCCGTTTGATATCGCACTTGATGTACAGAATAACAAGATGTACTGGACCGAACGCAATCCTGGCAAAATTCGTCGCGCCAACCTGGATGGTACAAACATAGAAGATCTCTTCACTGGTCTTAATGAGCCGCGTCGAATTGTTCTAACTTTCGATAGCAGCTTATGGACCGGTGTAGATAACCGCGGACGCAGCAGAAATGATCCGGAAAAAATTCCTGCGAAATTTGTTCTGAAACAAAATTATCCCAATCCTTTCAATACCGCCACGACAATCGAATTTCATCTGCTCTATCCGAGCCATGTGCGATTGGAAATTTTTAATCTTCAAGGCGAGAAGATTGTGACATTGGCCAACCGGAATTTCGCAACGGGAACATACAAAATTGATTGGGATGCAAAGAACTTGACGAGCGGTATTTATGTCGGTCATTTGCGTGTGAACGGCTTTGGTGAAATCAAAAAACTCATTTTATTGAAATAGTTACTCATTACTCGTATTCTTACTTCTACTCCTACTTGCTTTTAGAATCTTAACTCGACAATGTTAAGTTGATTTTTGGAAATTTATGAACTCACCCCCCGACCCCCTCTCTTAAGAAGAGAGGGGGAGATTATTGGGTCAAAACAAAGAAATTTGAGTCTAAAGTGACCCTGAAAACCCCCTTCTCTTTCCAAGAGAAGGGGGTAGGGGGATGAGTTCAAAGGCCACCAACCACAAAGTCGCTTCTTTTTTA